>REAR01000211.1 GCA_004295245.1 Sphingobacteriales bacterium
TTCCATATTGTGCCATCTTCGCCAAAACCATGAATGAGTACCACAGGGTTGCCGCTGCCATAACTACGGTAGTATATTTTTTTTGCATTAATAGTTATTAAAGATTCTATCATTGGGTTACCAGCTTTTGTTTTTCAATCAATCATCGTTGCGTCGCACCCTTCAGCAGCAGTGCTTAATGCAGCATTATTTTACCCGGTTGTTTTTAAAATTCATAAAACTTCTTAACAGTAATAAGGCTACCACTGGTATTAAGGCAGTATTTAATTGTTGGGGCAGCCAGTTCCACAACATCAGTAAAAGCCCATTAATAATTACAACAGCCAGCCAGTAATAGTTTACCCATTGTTTTTTTGAACGCAGGTAAAAAACCAATAACAGGTGTGTGGGTAAAGCCCATAGCAGATTTAAGTTATTGCTGCATAGCACATGGTTGGTGCCCCACCACATAAACAGTAGTAGCACACCCAATAAGCCGGTAATGGCAAATAAAATATAATCAAAAATGTGGAGTAGTTTTTTAAGTGCCGGCACAAAACTGGCCACTGCAATAATTAAAAATAAAATACCCAAGTAAATAAAAGGAGTATTGTTGTTGCCCGTATTAACAATAGCGGTAGCCGGCAATACCAATTGCTTACTGGTTATTACAGTTTCATTCTTATATATGGCGCTATCAAACCCTTTTAAAAGATAATCGGGCAAAAACATGGCTTGCTGGTTGGTAAGCGGAGCATCCAATTTAGCGCCTAATAAAATATCAATGCCCAGCTTGCTCCAGGGTTGGTGCCCTGCATGTAAATAACCGTGTATCAGGTTGCGGGGTGTGGTGCCGCTATTGGGCAGTATGTTTTTAAAAGTAATTCCGGGGGTTGCATGTTTTGCAATCATATCTCTCAGGCGAGAGGAGCAGTTGTCGTACAAGAAATCGTATTTATAAAACTTGTTTTCTTCTTTGGCATTTGTTTTTAAGGCGTCAAATAATTGTTTTTTTTGTGCGCAGGTTAATTGCAGGGTTTGTTCTATAATGCCTCTTTGTTCATATTGGTAAGCGGCTAAAAAATCATTGAAATATTCAACCGACACAAAATAATTGAGCTTACCGCGTACAAATTTTGCATAAAAATCAGGGTCGTTAAAATCAAACGTGCCGTAATTAAAAATAATATCCATGCCAGTGCTGTCTTTTACTCTTAGAGCAGAATGGCCAAAGGTGGAGTATAACTCAGCACCGGGGCTGCAGGTGAGCAAACTTATTTGCAGATTGCAGCTATCTGTTTGTGCAATACTGTTTATAAAAATTGTACAGGTAAATAGTAAGCAGCATATTTTTTTCACGCTTATGTTTTAAGGCAAGTTCGGTAAAAAATAAATGCCAAAGACGGGCTTTGGCATTTGCTGAATAAACTACCTAAGGTACAAGTGTGCGACGCAACGATGCTTAATAGGAGCATTGCTGCCGGTTACCTAAATATTGGAGTTGTAATTTTAACGACGGCTATAGTTAGGCGCTTCTTTAGTAATATCAATATCGTGTGCATGGCTTTCTTTCATACCTGCATTGGTTATTTGTATAAACTGAGCATCAGTTTGCAGGGTGGCAATATCTTTAGACCCGCAATAGCCCATGCCGGCACGCAGGCCGCCCACATACTGTGTTACTACTTCTTTTAGAGAGCCTTTAAATGCCACACGGCCTTCAATTCCTTCTGGCACCAGCTTTTTAATATCATCTTCCACATCCTGAAAGTAGCGATCGCTGCTGCCCTGGCTCATGGCGCCAATAGAACCCATGCCTCGGTATTGTTTAAACTTGCGGCCTTCGTATATAATTGTTTCGCCGGGGCTTTCTTCCACACCGGCAAAAACGCCTCCCATCATTACAGTGTCTGCACCTGCTGCCAATGCTTTTACCATATCGCCTGTATAACGTATACCGCCGTCTGCAATTATAGGAACATTCATAGGTTTTAAAACAGAAGCTGCTTCCATAATGGCCGTTATTTGCGGCACACCGGCACCGGCCACAATACGTGTGGTGCAAATAGAACCAGGGCCAATACCAATTTTAACGGCATCGGCACCGGCTTCTGCTAATGCTTTGGCGCCTGCGGCTGTACCTACATTGCCTGTTATAACCTGTAGTTTTTTAAAATTCTTTTTTACACTTTTCAATGCATCCATAACGCCTTTGCTATGGCCGTGGGCACTATCCAGGCAAACCACATCTACCCCCATATTTTGTAGGGCATCGGCACGGTCTAATAAATCTTTGGTAATGCCAAGTGCAGCGCCTACCAATAAGCGGCCAAAATTATCTTTTACGGCATTGGGGTAACTATACAATTGTAAAATATCTCTATAGGTAATAAGACCGGCCAGCGTGCCATCTTTTTTTACTACCGGCAGCTTTTCTATTTTGTATTGCTGTAAAATTTTTTCAGCCTTCTTAAAATTGGTTCCCTCTGGGGCGGTAATTAATTTTTCGCTGGTCATTACCTCGCTTACCTTTTTTCGCTTATCGGTTTCAAACCTTAAATCGCGGTTGGTAAGTATGCCTACTAATTTACTTTTACTATCTATAATGGGTATGCCTCCTATTTTATTTTCCTTCATCAGGCGCAGTGCATCGCCAATGGTTGCATTTTCTAAAAGTGTAACGGGGTCTATAATTAAACCGCTTTCGCTTCTCTTTACTTTGCGTACTTGTTCTGCCTGCTTTTCTATACTCATATTTTTGTGCAGCATACCAATGCCCCCTTCGCGGGCCAGCGCAATAGCAAGTGTGGCTTCTGTAACGGTATCCATAGCTGCAGACAGCATGGGCACGTTTAACGTAATAGTTTTTGTGAGTTGAGATTTGATACTGACTTCTCTTGGAAGTACCTGTGAGTAGGCAGGTAATAACAATACATCATCAAATGTAAGTCCTTGTCCAAAAAATTTTTTACTGAAGTCGATTTTACGAGTAGAGCTGTTTCTTGTTGCCATGTGCAAAGATAGGGCAATGCATAAATTTCTTCCAAATGATTTTTTATTATTTGTGTTGCATGCTTACTTTGTTTATTTGTTTTGAACCAGTTAATACGCCATTTTTATCATAAAAAAGCACATGCATTAATTGGCCGTTGTTGCTAAATTGTTTCCACTCTCCGTTTTTTTTACCGTGCTTATAAAACCCTTTTTTTGTTGTGTTATCCGCATCTCTGTGTAACCAAACACCGTGGCGCAACCCGTTTACATAGTAACCAGAGTCTGTTACCAAGCCCAGCTCTGTAAAATTCATAAACAAACCATGTTGCAAACATTTATTAAATATTGGTAAATAGGTATTGCTGCCGGTATTAGCTGTTACTCTTTGCAGCCAGTTTGTATACATAGCTGCGGCGTTATTATTAAATGAATAGCTGGCAGTTAAATACTGTTTGCCCATTTGTATGTTACTACTGAACAAACTGGTAATAATATAATTTTTAAACCTGGGGTGGTTACGTTGCAAATCATTTTTTACGCGGTGCCATTTATCAGCATGGTAGGTACGGATAAATTTTAACTGCCCGTTAGGGTACCAAACTTTCCATTCTCCATCAGGCAAACCATTCACCAGCGCTCCTGCATCGCAGACAGTGCCGTTGGGGTACCAACTGCTCCAACGGCCGTGAAAGCGATAATTTTTTACCGTTGTGGCATAATGCAATTGGCCCTCAGTTATATAAGCATTTACCACACCAGATTTTGGAAGGTTTTCTACCAATTCTACAGAGGAAACGGCTTCATTAGCTAGCAAAACGCCATCGTTCATCCACCGCTGGGCCGGGGCCACAATTGTTAGCGAAAGAAAAACAGTTATGAGAGGCAAGCATTTCATATAATAACAATCGTTAGTCAAATATACAACGTTTAAACTTTTTGATTAATTGCAGACTTCAATTTTTTTATTAAGATTTTTTACGATTTGCCAATTTAAAAGCACCGACCTTTGCCGGCTTACTTACTGCTTATACTATGGAAAAAAAGAATCAGATTATTTTACTGCTGCTTGCGTGCTTAAACTTTACACATATTTTAGATTTTATGATTATGATGCCATTGGGTAATTACCTGATGCCTTATTTTCATATTTCTCCAAGACAGTTTTCTTTTCTGGTAGGGTCTTATCCATTGGCTGCTTTTGTAAGCGGGTTGGTAGCGGCTTTTTTTGTTGATGGGTTTGACCGGAAAAAAATTCTTTTAATTGGATACTCCGGTTTTTTAGTAGGCACCATTGCCTGCGGTTTTGCACCCAGTTTTGAGTTATTGCTTGCAGCCCGCACACTTACAGGTTTATTTGGTGGGTTAATTGGTGCGCAGGTGTTGTCTATAATTTCAGATATTTTTCCGTATGAACAGCGGGGCAAAGCCATGGGTGCGGTAATGAGTGCTTTTGCGGTGGCTTCTACAATAGGGGTGCCCTTTGCCTTGTATTTAGCTAACCTGTTTAGCTGGCATGCGCCGTTTTTATTAGTGGGTGGTTTGGGTGTGGTAATTGTACCCCTGCTTGTAAAATTCATTCCACCAATGATTAAGCATATTGCAGAAAAGCAACCCGATCAATCACCTTTTTACTCTTTACAATTATTACAACAAAACCCGCAGCGTATTTGGGCGTTGCTATTTTCTGGTTTAATAATGATGGGGCATTTTATTATAATACCTTTTATTAACCCTTACATGGAGTTTAATAACGGTTACAGTAAAGCCGTAACACCGCTTATTTATCTGGTAGGGGGTATTGCCTCTTTTGTGGCGGCTACTATTTTGGGCCGTGTTGCAGATGTGTATGGAAAATTAAAAGTATTCAGCGTTTGTATTTTTATTTCACTGGCATTGGTATTGGTATTAACCAATTTGCCGGCTATTGCATTTAGTATTGTGCTGGTGTTTTTTGCAGCGTGGTTTATTGTATCTACCGGCCGCGGCGTAACAGCGCAAGCCATGGTTAGTAATGTGGTGCCGCCGCAAGAGCGGGGTAGTTTTATGAGTTTTAATAGTTCTATACAGCAACTAGGCACCGGCATTGCCTCTTTGGTAGGTGGTTTAATTATAGAAAAAGGAGCCGACGGTAAATTAATACACTACAATTGGCTGGGCTATTTTAGTATTGTGGTGCTTAGCATAGCATTATGGTTAGGGTATCGGTTATTTAAACATAGCGATGTAAAAAAGAAGAATTTGGTACCCGGCAGTTAATTAGTAATGTAGCATCGTTGCGTCGCACACTTCAACTTTAGTAGTGCTGATTTGAAATTTCAAATGTACAAGTGTGCGACGCAAGTAAAGTTTAACCGGAGCTACTGTTGCTGGTTACAAAAAAATTACTCTGCTCTGTTAATGGGTATAAATTGCCCGGCGCCGTATTTGCGCTGGCTGTAGTGTATTACAAAAAGTAGTTTGCCTTTTGTATCGTAGTATTTCCAGGCGCCGGTTTTCCATCCTTTACGGTAAAAACCTATCATGCGGATGGTATTGTTATTGCCCCACTCTTGCCAGATGCCGGTGCGCAATCCGTTTTTGTTATAATAGCCAGAGTCTTTCAACAATCCATTTTCAAAATAGCTTTTGTATTCTTTTTCTAATGAGTTTGAAGTTACCAGCTCGCCCAACAAAACCACATTATTAATTATTATTGGTGCACCGTGATAAGCGGGTCCATTATAAAAAGGTTTTGCTGTGTAGGTTTTGTATTCTTTCAACTGGCCGTTTTCGTACCAGGTTTTCCAAACACCAACATGCATATTTCTTGCGGCACTACCACTATCGGCTTTGTTGCCATTAGCAAACCAGGTTTCCACTATGCCACTGGTAAAATTCTCATCAAAATGCGCTTTTAAACGAAGTTTGCCGGCAGAGTCGTACACAAGAGTGGTGCCCTGTTTATTGGAAAGATTTTTTCGATACACCACATCAGCTACTTTTATTCCTTTTAAAGAATAAAGTGTTACTGTATAAAAATTGTCCATCTTTTTTTTGGGGTACCCGTAGTAGCGATGGCGGCTTATTTCAGGCTCCAGTTCAAAAAAACGGTTGAAGTATGTTTTATCTGTTAAGCTTTCTTGTGCCTTTACAGTAAACTGGCAGCATAATAAAATTTGTAGTATAATAGTGCCGTATTTCATAACAGCTGTAATGGTTATTATAAATGTAAGCCAAACTATGCTTACCAAAAAAATGGAATGGCCAGTTCTATTGTGGAGGCAACGGCCTGGTTATGGCGAATGGAAGGAGAGAGGGGAAAGTCTTCTTGCACAATTTTTTTTATAAGTTTATCCAGTGTGGCATCAATACTTTCTAAGAAAAGAAGATTTTCTACTTTGCCTTCAGCATTAATTGTAAAGCTAATGCGGGTAGTGCCTTCGCTACTTATTTTTTTACTTTCTTTCTGCTGCTGTATTTTATAGGCAATGTATTGGCTCATGGTAAAAAATGGGTGCACCAGGCTGGCATTTTTTGAGATGCTGCAGGTGGCACCTGTATACTCGCCTTTATCGTTATAGCATTTTAAATCTGTTGCCAGGTTGTTGGTGTATAATTCTTGTGTAGATATCATTCCGCTGGGCCTGTACCAATGCCAGAGACTATCGGGGGCATCTTTTTTATAATAGCCAGTGGCTAATATTTGTCCATTATCGTAGCGGTGTATCCAATAACCTGTTTTATCATTGTAGTTGTACTGGCCAGAGTCTTTTAATATGCCATTGGTATACCATGCCATGCCAGCCCCATGCAATTGGTTTTGCAAAAAGACTCCTTGCTGTGCTTTTTGCTGGTTGGGGTGATAAATTGTAAAAGCGCCATCTTTTACAGCAAGCTCTTTATCTGCATAACTTATTTGCAGCAGCAAATTGTTGGTTGGGTAATACGCGGTTAAAATCCAACGATTGTTTTTTGTTACTGTATACCCATTGTAAACAGCTTTGCCTCTGGTAGTGAACTGCAGCTTTTCATCCAGGTATTTTTTTATGGTATCTGTTGGTTGTGCAGTAACTGTTAAACTGGCAAGTAATAAATGGAATAGTAGTGCTTTCATAAGCTTATTGTATAACACGATAAACCGGATACCGCATAAAGCCGGGTTCTGCATACGGTGAGTTTTGAAACACAAAGTTTAGTTGGGCAGCACCGTTTTTTGAAAAGGTAGAATCTTGTTGTCTTTTTTGTTCCAACTTAGTTTTTAGTTCTGGGTGCTGGCTTAAATATGCTTGGGCGGTTTCTTCAAAAACATAGCTGCTGTATCCCTCTTTTTGCCCAAGTATGCCATCAAAAAAATTCCAGGCAAAGTAGCTATCATCGGCCTGTGGTTCTAACACTTCTATTAAAAACCGGTTGGCATGTTGATTTAAGGGAATATACAAATCGCCTTTACGAAATGAAATGAATTGTTTGCTGCTGTTTATTTTAACATCGCTGTTGAGGTGGTGTGTTTCAAAGGGGCGTGGTGATGTTTTATAGTCGTCTATTTTATAAACTTCCACTTCTATGCTAGTGTCTGCTTTTAATAAGGTGTATTGTACTTTATTAATTTTTAGTAAGTCAATTACTTTCCACCAGCCTTGTGGAAGAATGTAGGCTATGGGTTTTGTAATATTTGTTTTTGGGATATAATAGTTATAAAATTTTATTGATTTTTCAAAGGGTTTTTCCCGGTTATAGTATAATCTGGGAAGGCCGGAAACATCGCTGGGTTTGCGGCCGGCTTCGTAACCTTTAAAGGTTCTTTCAGAAAAACGAGATCGGTCAAGGCTCCAACTAATAGGGAAGCTGGTTTGTGAAAGCGCTTGTTGTTTACTACGTTGGCGAATAGTTTTAATTTGTTCGCTGTAGCGGGTGGTAAAATTTATAAAACTCCACATGAGTTGGTAGGTAGCTTCCACTCTTTGTTTGTAAGGCTTTAGCATATGTGTTTCTGGCACAAAAGCAAAACTATGCCAAAGAGTGGCATAGCCGCTGCTGTAACGCGGACCTTCTAAAAATTCGGGCCAACCTGTTTCTGGTGTGTCTCCAAATGCATTTACATATGGTATCAGGTCGTACCCTTTTTCTGCCATCAATTTATAAATGCCGGGCTCAAAAGTTTGATTCATAAATTCTCCCATAACGCCCCCCAGCTTACTATGTTGAGAAGCAATTAAGGTCATTACATGTTGATAGTCGGCACCATTACTTACATGGTTATCTATAAATACATCGGGGTCGCACAGGTGAAAAATTTCAGCAAAGGAACGTGCTTCTTTTGAATCGCATTTTATAAAGTCACGGTTGAGGTCAAGGTTTTGAGAATTGCCTCTTGAGCCTTTAAGTGTTGGCCCTTGTTGATCTACCCGGTAAAAACTACTGCGGTTTAAATGACCGCCAATATTGTATACGGGTATAATTGCCAGCACAATATTATCTGGCAGCACGGCTTTGCCGCTAACAATGTCTCTTACTAATAGCATACTGGCATCAATGCCATCTGGCTCTCCGGGGTGTATGCCATTATTAATAAGAATAATGCGTTTGTTTTTTTTGCGCTGGTTTTCCAGGTTAAAGTCGCGGTCTGCAGTTACCAGTATAAGGTGTAGTGGTTGTTGGGCATCTGTAGGCCCCATGGTAAGCATTTTTATTTCTGTGTATTTATCATCCATAGTTTTCCACCAGCTGATAATTTCGGCATAAGCCGGAGATGCAGTACCACCTGTTTTTTCAAATAAGGTGCTTATTGGTTGTGCATTTACTAAGGTTGTGATGCATATTAATAAAAGGCAAAATAAATGTCTCATAGCAGTTAAGGTATAATAATAAGTCATAAATTTATTGCTTCCTGTTGTATCGGCAAGCAATTTTAGTAGTGCCTTCCCAATTTCTCCGAAGACCAAGTTGATCCCCATATTATTTATTGAGTATGAAAAAAATTATTTCCAGTTTATTATTGGCAATCCAGTTTGTTATGGCTGGGTATGCTCAGCAACAATTAATGCCAGCAGGCGGAGAAGGAAAATTGCCCGAATATTGGTCTGATGCAATGAGTACTGAATTATTAAATACCAGTATTGCTACTGCAAAGCAAAACATTAACCGCCTTATACAAGATGGTATTTTGCCCGCTAAAACACCCCAAGATGCTTTAGCTGTAGCTTTCGCATGGCCAGTAAAACAAGCAAATGGTTATAGCGATCCCGGATTTTATGGTATTTCAAATTTTGTAGATCATAATTTAAATTATCCAAACCTTGTATCCGACTTTAACTGTGGTAACCGTACCTACGATTTAAGCAGCGGTTATAACCACAAAGGAGTGGATATTTTTAGTTTTCCTTTTGCATGGACGAAAATGGCTACGAATGCTGTAGAAGTTATTGCCGCTGCCAGTGGCACTATCATTTATAAATCTGATGGTAATGCAGATAATAATTGTAGCTTTTGTACTACTTCTTGCGATTGGAATGCGGTTTATATACAACACAGCGATGGATCGGTGGCGTTTTACGGCCATTTAAAAAACGGAAGTATCACATCTAAAACTATTGGACAAACAGTAAGCACCGGTGAGTATCTGGGTGTTGTGGGCAGTAGTGGTAACAGTACCGGACCGCACCTGCATTTTGAAGTGTATGCCAATAATAGCTTTACACAGTTGATAGACCCATATGCGGGTACCTGTAATACTCTTAATGGTACTACTAGCTGGTGGGCTGCACAGCCAGATTATTATCAGCCCAGAATTAATAAATTAATGACGCATAGTGTGCCACCCATTCCTTTTGGATGCCCGGCAGACGAACAAGTTAATGCCAATACTATTTTTGGGCCATCCAGCACTGTTAAAACTGCTGTGTATTTAAGCGACCAGCAACCCGGCACCACTTTGAGTATGCGGTTATACCAACCCGGAAATATATTATACGCCAATTGGAGTTTTAATCTTACCAGTTATTACAGCTCGTCTTATTGGTATTGGAACTGGACGCTGCCTGCTAACCCAAGTATGGGGGAGTGGCGTTTTGAAACCACCTATAATGCCCAAACTGTTTCGCATAGTTTTACAGTTACGTTTCCTACACCTGTAAAACTAAACTACTTTAATCTGCAAAAGAAAAGTGGGTATGCTTTCTTAGAGTGGGCCAGTGGTGATGAAATTACTTTA
>REAR01000212.1 GCA_004295245.1 Sphingobacteriales bacterium
AATTTTAGAAGGGCGTGCCACCGGTGCATCAAATTGCTTGTTGCTTATTGTTACCTGTGGCAAACCGGTATTCAAGTTTGCTAATGCTGCCTGCCAGTTGCCTTCAAAAAAAGCTTCGTTATAATCTGCAATTACTGAAGAAGCATCGTACTGTTTATTTTCAATACAAATACCGGGTTTTACGCTACCGCCATCTCTGAACCGGAACAATTTCATGATTGTATGTTTTATTAGTTGTTTAAGGTGACAAATCCACCATCAATATTATAATTATTACCACTAATGAAAGCTGCTTCATTGCTGCAAAGGTATAAAGCCAATGCTGCTATTTCTGCGGGGGTGCCCGTTTTTGATAATTTTTCAAACATAGCTGCTTCATTACCGGGGTAATTTTTTTGCAAAAAGCCATCTACAAAAGGGGTATGCACCCTTGCCGGAGAAATGCAGTTGCAGCGTATGTTTTGGTTGAGATAATCTTTTGCCACACTCAACGTCATGGCATAAATGGCACCTTTGCTCATACTATATGCAAACCGATCAGGGATGCCTACAAAGGCTGCAATAGAGCAAAGATTTAAAATAACACCACCGCCCACTTTTTTAAATTGTGGTATTACTGCGTGCAAACAATTATAGGCGCCTTTTACATTTACATTAAATACCCTTTCAAAATCTGCCGAGGCAGTAGTTTCTGCAGTACCTATATGTGCAATGCCGGCGTTGTTTACTAAAATATCAACCGTCTTCATTAATGCCACTACTTGCAACACGGCTTGTTGATTACTGATATCACAGGCATGCGCTATCGCAACACCGCCACTAGCTGTTATTTCATTTACCACATCTGTTGCTGCCGTATCATTTAGCTCAATAATATGAACGGTTGCACCCTGCTGTGCAAATAATACTGCAATGGCCTTACCTATGCCACTGCCACCACCCGTTATTAACGCTGTTTTTCCTGATAAACTAAACATACTTATTTTTTACAATGATCACTTTTAAACCTATCGGACCATGTGCCCCTATTACAAGGCTTTGTTCTATATCCGCCGTTTTAGAGGGACCGGCTATAAACACACCAAAACCAGTAGCGGCAACATTAATTTTTTTATAAGCATGGTGCATGGTAGGCACTATATCATGCTCGTTTATTACCAAAACCAGTTGCTGACAAATAAACGGCAGCAGCCGGTTTACCATTTGTTCTTCTGTAACCCAAATAGCAGCATTTTCTGCTACCGCCACTAACCCCTTCATTATTGCAATAGCTGTAGGTTCTAAAGCTACAGCATCAACACCTGCCAGATCTTTGGGTAATGATAGCATTGTATTTACCACGGCAGTAGATGTACCTGTAATGGATTGTATGGCTGCTTCTAATTCTATTTCATTATTTAATTCCTGCCAGCTACCGCCAATACTTTCCAATACGGTTTTGTACTGTTGCAATAAATCTATGTATTGTATGGCTGCACTAACATCAATAAACGGCAGTGCAGTGGCTGCAGGTTTATTGTTTTTTATTGTATTTAATATTGCTGCTCTCCCACTCATGCTTTCTTATTTTTTATATACCACTCTTTAAAACTTTCTTTGGGGGCATCCGGCATCTCCCGTTGCTTGTACCATGGGTTCAGTTTATTTTTTACCAGAAACGGCAGGTTGCGCATTACCCATCGCCCTATCTTGCCCGCTGCTTTATAATTTACGTTGCAATCTAATATCCATGCCATAAAACGCATACCCATTTTTTTACTAATGGGCACTTTGGCTTCTTCAGTAACCACCTGCCGCCATTTCCATAACTGTTGGTGTATATCAATTTTTACAGGGCACACATTTGTGCAACTGCCACACAGTGTTGAGGCAAATGGTAAATCGCTGTATGCCTGCACATCTAAATTAGGATTTAATATAGCGCCAATAGGCCCTGCTACTGCTGTATGGTAACTATACCCACCACTTCTTCTATACACCGGGCAGGTATTAAAACAAGCCGCACAACGAATGCACTTTAAAGAGTTTCTGAAATCTTCTCTTCCTAATTGACGGCTGCGGCCATTATCAACAATTACCACATGTAATTCCTGCCCATGCCGGGGTTTATTAAAATGGCTGGAGTATGTGGTAATAGGCTGGCCTGTTGCACTTCTTGCCAGCAAACGCAGAAACACACTAAGGTGCGCTGCCTTCGGAATTATTTTTTCGAAGCCCATGCAGGCAATATGCACTTTAGCGGCATGTGCTCCCATATCTGCATTGCCTTCATTGGTGCATACCACAAAACCTCCTGTTTCTGCCACAGCAAAATTTACACCCGTAATTGCCACGCTGCTTTCAATAAATTTTTCACGCAGGTGCAGGCGGGCAGCATGTGTTAAGTATTGCGGATCGTTATTGCCTTTTTCTGTTTGCAAGTGCTCGTGAAACGTATCACTCACCTCCTGCTTTTTTAAATGTATGGCCGGTAATACAATATGGCTTGGAGGTTCTTTTCTAAATTGCACAATACGTTCTCCTAAATCAGTATCCACTACTTCAATACCCTGCTGTTGTAAATATTCGTTCAGGTGACATTCTTCAGTAAGCATACTCTTACTCTTCACCAGTTTTTTTACACCTTGCGCTTTCATAATATCGTATACAATTTTATTATGCGCTGCTGCATCAACCGCCCAATGCACTTTTATGCCATTGGCTATTGCATTTGTTTCAAACTCCACCAGATAGTTATCTAATGCTGATAAGGTATGATCTTTTATTTCAGATGCCCATGTGCGCAACTGCTCCCACTCCGGCAATCCATAAGCCGCCTTATCTCTTTTCTGGCGTACAAACCACAATGTTTCATCGTGCCAGTCGGTACGGGCCTCGTCTTTAATAAATTGTTCTGCTAATGATGCGTGATCTTTCATTTTTTATTTTGTTACCAGCATTGGTTCATTATTCATCATCGTTGCGTCGCACACTTCAACAGTTAGTTACTACTATAACTTTCTGTTTTTTTACTACAGCTTACTGTTTAGTATTTCTGCAAGATGAATGGTTTTTGTGTTACTCCCTTGTCTTTTTAAAATACCTTCTAAATGCATCAGGCAACTGATATCGCCACCGGTAATATAATCCACTTCATTGGCGGTATGTTCTTTAATACGATCTTTACCCATTTTTACACTCACTGCTTCTTCAAACACACAAAAGGTGCCACCAAAACCACAGCATTCATCTACGCGTTGCGGGTAACTTAGCTGCAAGCCTTTTACCATTTGCAGTAATTGCCCGGGTTTTGAAAACGCTGGTGCCACCGTTTCACTCATAGATGATAAGTGCAACCCCCTTTGCCCATGACAACTGTTGTGCATGCCTACCTTATATGGAAAAGAAGCATCTAATGTTGTAATTTTTAAAACATCGGTTAAAAACTCCGTTAACTCATACACCGACGCACGAATATGCTTTGCCAATTCCGGGTTGTCTTCACTTTGTAAATGCTCTTTTACATGTAATACACAACTGCCAGATGGCGCAACAATGTATTCGTAATTAGAAAAATTATTAACAAAATTGGTATCGCATCCTTTTGAAAGTTTTGCAAAACCACTATTAGCCATAGGTTGCCCGCAACAGGTTTGCAGCAACGGAAATTCAACAACGCAACCCAATTTTTCTAATAGCTGCAAGGTAGCAATACCAACCTGCGGATAAAATTGGTCAATATAACAGGGTATAAATAATCCTACTTTCATTGGTGTTCTCTTTTAATGATAGTTGCGCTTTGTACTGCTGTACAAGTGTGCGACGCAACCACCGCTGCCATGTAATACCACAGCTGGTTACCCACTACTTCTTCTTTACTTCATTAGCCAGCAAAGGCCAGTTAGCATTGGGTTGGTGTGCCTGCTGCATTAAATTTTCTAATTGCTGCACCACACTGGGATATTGAGCAGCTACATTATTTTTTTCTACAGGGTCTGTATCTAAATTATACAACTCCATTGGGGCTGCGGCATTTATACTTACCTGCAGCTTAATACCTTTCCATTGTTTCCAGCGAATGGCTTGCCGGCCATCGTTCTCATGAAACTCCCAATACAAATAATCATGCGGCGCCTGTTTGCCTCTGTTTAACAGCAATGGCAACAGCGATATGCCATCAATATTTTTTACAGGTGCAGCACCTGCCAGTTGCAATACTGTTGGATACACATCCCAAAGCGCTGCAGGCTTGTTGGTAACAGCAGGTGTAATTACGCCGGGCCAGTATGCAATAAATGGTACCCGAATACCGCCTTCATATAAATCTCTTTTAATGCCGCGATAGTTGCCATTGCTGTTAAAAAAATCAGGGTCGCCACCATTCTCCCGGTGCGGACCATTATCGCTGCTAAAAATAATAAGCGTATTATCTGCCAGGCCTTTTTGCTTAATGGCACTTATCACCTGGCCTACATATTCATCTAAGCGACTAACCATAGCGGCAAAAGCTGCATGTGGGTAAGGTTCTGCCTGCATATTATGAGCTCTGGTGCGCAATGCTTTACCAGTAATCGGCGCTTCGTTAAATGTATTTTTATAATGCTCGTATAAACTATCGTGCGGCACTATCACATCTCCGTGTGGTAATGTATAAGGCAGGTAAATAAAAAATGGTTGTTGCCTGTTTTGCTTTTTTATATAATTAAGCGCCTGTGATTGTATTAAAGCGGCAGAATAAATACTATCGCTTTGAAGGTTCACACTCAAATCAATTTTTTCATGATTGTTCCATAAATGATCCGGAAAATAATCGTGTGCCTGGCTCTGGCAATTGTACCCATAAAAATAATCGAATCCTTTTTTATTAGGATCGCCGCTGGTGGTAATATAGCCCAGGCCCCATTTACCAAATGCCGCTGTAGCATAGCCTTTTTGTTGTAGCTGTTGTGCAAATGTAACGCTGCTTTGCGGCAAGGGTGTTTGTCCTTCTGGCGGATAAGATATATTACCTCTTACAGCGGTATGCCCCGTATGTAAACCGGTTAATAAACTGGCGCGGGAAGGCGCACAAACGGTAGCGCCTGCATAAAACTGTGTAAACTTTATTCCGCTTGCAGCCAATGCATCAATATTAGGCGTAGCAATTTTTTGTTGGCCATAGCAGCCAATATCGCCATACCCCAAATCATCTGCAAAAATGAAAATGATATTGGGTGTATTCCTTTTATTTTGCGCAGTGGCTGTTGCCACCAGCAAACTAACTATAACTATACAAAGCAGTTTATACATCCTTTTATTTTAATTCCAGCACCACCACACTTAATTTGGGCACCGTAACCACCAAATTATCACCTTCTTTTTTTGCACCATTAAATGCAGTTGGTTTTACCACATCGGGCTTTTCAAAACTATTTACATCTGTAAACTTTGCAGCAGTAATAGCCTGACCGGTTACGGTTTTAAAACTGATACCATTTAAAGCTGTTTTAATAGTAATGGTATTATTAGCATCTAAGTTTACCAATGAAATATGCACCACACCATTACTGTCTTTAGAAGCAGAAATATTAAGCGCTGGTAATTTTTGTCCATCTACTGCATATTCTGGTCCGTTAATTTGCAAGGGCAGCCAGGTAGCATCCTGATGTACTTTGTATAAATCAAATACATGGTAAGTGGGCGTTAACAGCAGTTGGTGCCCCTTGGTTAATATTAAAGCCTGCAGCACATTAATGGTTTGCGCCAGGTTGGCCATCTTTACCCTATCGCAATGGTTATTAAAAATATTAAGCGTGGTGGCAGCTACCAACGCATCTCGCATACTGTTTTGCTGGTATAAAAAGCCTGGGTTGGTGCCGGGCTCTACATTGGTCCAAATACCCCACTCATCTACAACAAGGGCTACTTTTTTTGCAGGGTCGTAGCGATCCATAATAATAGAATGTTTGGTTACCAGCTCTTCCATTTTTAAAGTGCTGCGCATGCTGGCAAAATATTCCTTCTCATCAAAAGCAGTAGCAGAACCTTTATCTGCCCATGTTTTAGGAATGGTATAGTGATGCAGCGATATGCCCCACATCATATTTAATGGCACTTTCTTCATCAGCACTTCCGTCCAGTTATAGTCGTCAGAAGAAGGACCGCCAGCAATTTTCTTTAAAGGTGCACCGGGATAGTTTTTACTAAACGTAGCATAACGGCGATACTGGTCTGCATAAAAATCGGCTGTCATGCTTCCACCACAACCCCAGTTTTCGTTACCCACCCCCCAGTACTGCACTTTCCACGGAGCTACTCTACCATTTTGTTTTCTTAGCTCTGTCATCGGGCTCAGGCCATCAAAATTCAAATACTCCACCCACTTGTTCATTTCTTCTATGGTGCCGCTGCCCAGATTACCACATATATAAGGCTCGGTACCTAATAAGGAACAAAGCTCTAAAAACTCATGCGTACCAAAACTATTGTCTTCTGTTACATTTCCCCAATGGGTGTTAATTAATTTTGGGCGCAGGTTGCGGGCCCCAATACCATCTCTCCAATGGTATTCATCAGCAAAGCAACCACCGGGCCAGCGCAGGTTAGGAATATTAATTTTCTTCAGCGCCTCCACTACATCTAAACGAATCCGGTCTTTACGCGGTAAGGTAGAAGTATCACTCACCCAAAAGCCATCATAAATGCAACGGCCCAGGTGCTCAGAAAAATGACCGTAAATATGCCGGCTGATTGTTTGTTTAGGTTCATTGCCATTAATGTATACGCTGGCAGTTTTTTGTGCACCGGCTGCAAAAGGTAATAACAACAGTGCAAAAAGTTTTACTCTTTTTTTCATATCTCAAGTGTTAATGTATTAAGGTAAGCAATAAGCAATTATTTCATTTTATAAATTTCGGTACCGGCCAATAAAAAACAACCCAATCCATAGTCCTCAAAATCGGGTGTTTTGTCAAAGCCCACGGGCTGCCCGTCTTTAGGTTCTTTACCAGTGCCCTGCACATAACCCAATTTACCATTTTTATGCACCGCCTCTTTACACATGGCATTCCAAGCTTTTACAATAACCGGCAAATAGGTAGCTCTATCAACCACGTTATTGTTAATTGCCCATGCCATACCATAAATAAATAGTGAGGTACCCGATACTTCTTTGCCACCAAAATGATTGGCATCGTGCAAGCTCACATTCCAGTAGCCATCTTCTCTTTGCAAAGCAGGTAATACACTCAGCATGGCTTTAAAATCTTGCAGGTATTCATTGTAATGCGGGTCTGTTTTGGGTAACCCTTCTAATGTTTTTGCCAGTGCCGCTACCACCCATCCGTTGCCACGGCTCCAATAGCAATCTTCTCCATTAGGCTCTTTGTAAGGTGGCACAAAATCTTTATCCCGCCACCATAATTTATCGGCGGCATTGTATAAGCCATTGCCACCGTGTTTGTATTTTGTAAACGCATACATTTCATACATGCGGTTAAAATAACTGGTATCATTGTATAAATTACCCAGCTTAACAAAAACAGGCATCGCCATTTGCAAAGCATCAATCCAGTTCCAGTCATCAATTTTTGAAGTAAGCATCATCGTATCAACAGATGCTTTAATATCCCGTACACGTTCTGGGTGCTGTTTCCCATCCAGCAAATACAAATCAATATAGGTTTGTCCGCAACAATGATTGTCTGCATTCCGGGTTTTTATGCCACCCCTTAATCCCCATTTATGCTTTTCGCCCCATTGCAATGCATAATCATAAAAAGCTTGTTGCTTATCTACCGCATACAATGCCAGCAAACCTTCGTAATAAACAGCCCTTGTCCAAATATTGCTGGGGCGTTCTATATTGGTAAAAATGGGTTTGCCCGCATCGGGCCATTTATTCATAAAGTATTGATTGGTTACCCTAAGGGCTTGCAATACTTTTTTCTTTTTGGGCAGTTTTTGTGCAGTAGCACCTGCACCTAAACAAAATAGCGTAATCAATAAAAATAACCGGTTCATACAGCAGCAAAATTTATTACTAATAAACTGCTATGTTAAACCATTTTCGCAGCCAACCAATCCTGTAGCATCCTGAAATTTCAATTGAATAATTATGGCACCAGCAGTAGTGCCAGTAGCAGCAGTTGTTGCGTCGCACCCGTTAACAACAACGCCAGATCAGCAGCAGCTTACAATACTATTTTAGCAATTATTTTAAATAGCGTTTTAATTTACCTGGTTGTATTCTTTTTAATTCTGCCGCTACTATTGAGGCATTCAACTCAGCACCGGGCAAATTGGTATGTGTATTATCAGCCGGAAAAAAATTTTTTACTGCCGCTGCACCCATTGCATCATATTTAGCTGCCACCAATTCATTTAATTCAATAAAATATGCCCCTTCTTCTGCAGCTATCTGGCGTGCCCACAAGGCATAACTGCTATCAGAACGTACTACTTTACCATCTTTCCAGTTATTGCGTGGCACTAAAGAACAAATAATTGGTATCGCCCTTTTTGCTTTTGTTTCCTTTACATACTGGCGCATGTACCATCCATAACTATATACCACCTCTTTCATTTTACGAATGGGGTTATACGTCTGCATACTATCGGCACCAATACCGCGTATGGTTCCTCTTGCCCGCGCAGTATCATCCAATGGGCTGGCATCGTTATGACCAAACTGTATAATCACATAATCGCCTTTCTTAAGTGTTTCTAAAACCTTTTTCCAACGGCCTTCTGTAATAAAGGTGCGGCTGCTTCTGCCGCCAATAGCATGATTGCTCACTACTATTTTGGTACTATCAAAATAAGGGGCAATCACAGTACCCCATCCCATCTGGTTATTTTTTCCAGTACCGTCGCCATTTTTAACAGTACTGTCTCCAATAATATAAAAAACAGGTTTTTGTTTTTTTACAGCAAAAGCCATTGCTATAAAAGCGGTCAATAACAATACTGGTACTAATTTCATATGCTTCATTATTGCTTTGTTTCGTAAAATTCAGCTTCGATAATACTAAATATGCCTTTTGTATTGGCATCATTACGGGTAACGCCATCGTCCAGTTTCTTGCCATTTACTTCTGTGCCCATCACTTCTTTTATCTCACCGGTGGCATACAGTTCTATTTTAATAATACGGCCTTTTGCAGGTGCAAAACGGGCTGTAAAATATCCCAGGTTACGGGTGGTGGTATCTTTAAACACCACTTGTCCGTCCACAGATATCTTAACCGGGTATGTTCTTGTTCTAAAATTATTAAGTTTTAAAGCCACTTCACTAACAGCTGACACATTCTCTAATTCGTATTCAACCCAAGCAGTAGCAAGTTGTCCATCATTCACCCAATCACTCGCTTCGTTATCATCATAACTGGCAACTGCCTTATCACTATTGGCACCTGCCTTGGTTGCTTTTACTTTTAATGTTGTTCGTATTGCCGTAAAAGAAGGTGCAGCAGGTGTTGGCCCTTTATCAAGCAGCGGTTTTAAACCATCTGTTGGCATTTGCAATGAAAGACCATTTACCTGTTTGAATGGTTTACTGCTAATTTGCATGCGGGCAGTTTTTAAACCCGTTGCATTAGCTGTTAAAATAATAACACCTGGCTGGTCTGTAGCTCTTATCAAAATCCGGTTAACCCCACACTCTACAGGTAATGTATCTGATAATATAAAATTATCCGGCCCCTGAGCCATTCCGCCACGCCAGGTAGCAGGCCCCTTCAACGTAAAATGTATCATATTTAAAGCAGTGGGGCAACGACGTCCCAGTTTATCCACTACTTCAATTTCAAACAGCGTAAGGTCTGCACCATTTGCAGTAAAACTATTTACAGCAGAAATTTGTGTTAAACGAAGGGCATAAGGACTGCCAGCTGTTTCATGTATGGCGGTTGCCAGTTTTTTACCATTCGCATCGTAGCCAATTGCTTTAATACTACCCGGTTGCCAAACAATATTTTTAAACGTAAATAAAAAACGGTTACGCTGCTCACCCATTCCCATCGATTTGCCATTAACAAACAGCTCAACTTTTGCTGCTGATGAAACCACGTACATGTTTTTAACAACACCTGCTGCATAATTCCAATGCCCCAAAATATGTATGCCGGGCTTCTCATTATTCACCCAGCCATCCCACATCACCTTGTGGGAATAATAACCGTCTTTTGGAATACGCAGCGCATCCACTTCACCACTTCTTCTATAGTTCTCCTCGCCGCGATAATGTGTATTGCTTTCAGAAAAAACAATATTAACGCCTCCCCCATTTACACGATCACCGGTTCCTGGCCGCTCCTGCCAGTAATCATACCATCTTGCAATATTTTCAATGGCATGTGCATCCTG
>REAR01000068.1 GCA_004295245.1 Sphingobacteriales bacterium
TAAGATAGTTAGTTAATAATTGTTTGTAATGTTTCAAATCTTCCAAAGGCATTCCCTCTAATTTTGCAGCTTCATCCCAACGGCGCATAGTAATCATCAATGCAAACAAGGGGTCATTTTCAAAAGCTATTGCTTCAGCTTCATTCATGCGTCCACCCTGATATTCTAATGTTTTCTTACTGGCTTCAGACAATGCCGCATAATACCCGGGTTCTTTTAATGTAAGGTATCTTTTTGCTGTAACATGACTGCTTACCAATTTACACAACCTGTTTGCAAAGCCTTTTTTTTTCAAATAAAGCGCACCAATTTCTTCGTGGTCTTTAATGCCCCAACCTTCCATGTGGTTATTAGTGGCTGCGGCTACACAAATATGTCCAATATCAAAAGGCAGCAAGCACCACTTCATCATCATAGCCTTGTTGCTTTGCAAAGGCTGCAGCCTGCAGCATGTGTTCCAGCTGGCTAACCTTTTCACCGGCATACTCTTTGCCTCCATGATCTTGGTAAAGAGTTATAATTTCTGCTGCAATTTTTGAGGCGGCTTCTTTTCGCATCTATTATTATTTAATAATACTTTCAATGGGTGCAGCAACCGGATGAGTGGTGATAAAGGTAAACCCCAGTGATTTGGCAATTGTAGCTGCAATTTGTTTTTGAAACAATTGCATTTCTGTTCTTACTTCTCCAAGAGCAGGTACTTTTGGACCAATAGCAGCCAGCCATATCTCACTGGCGTCAGTAATTTTTGATCCATGGTGCTTCCACTGTTCTTTAATACTATCTCCACGGCCATGATCGCAGGTAATTAGCAGGGTGGTATTGTTTTTATAAGCGGGCATTGATTGTAGCGTGTTCCATAAATCTGCTATCATTTTATCTTGTGCATGGGCACTGCCAATATATTGGTCATACATGCCGGCATGTGCAAAGTCATCGGTTTCATCAAAAGCTATATATAGCACTTTAGGTTGGTAGGCTTTCAGGTATTCTCTTGCTGCCATATAAGTTATAACATCGGGTCTTACACCAATGGGTTTGGTGGTTAAAAATTGCATATCGTTTAATAGGCTTAGTTGTGGGTTGGTGAAAGCCAATGTGTCAATATCTGCATTTACGTAAATGCCACTGCGCGGCTCGTTTAAAATGTATGGAAATACATCCCATGTGGTGAATGCTGCTACCTTGCCCTGATAGTTTTTTTGTTTGTTGATAAACTCAAGCACCGTTTCGTTTTTATTATAAATTTTATCGTTAGAGTTTACACTAGTATCTGGGTAGCCGGTAAAAATTTCGTTGTACCCGGGGTAGGAGAACCAGTAAGGATTGGCATTGTTAACTTTGTTTTTATATAGCCGGTTGCCGTATAGCTGGCCCTGCTGTGCAATGGTGCTCCATAAAAATGGAAATAGTTTTTTGCGGCGTTCTGTTTCTGTGGCTGCCCAGAATTTATCGTAAAGTCCTTTTCTATCGTGGTTGTAAACAGAGTCATTCATTAATGTTTCGTCGATACCTTTAAATACTTCCTGCCAGCGCATACCATCTAGTGTAACGATTACTACATTGCCGTTTTGTGCTGTTGTTGTGGTAATTGTTATAAGTGTGAGCAAAAAAATAAATAAGAAATTCTTTTTCATTGTAACTGTTTAATTATTGTTTTGTGTTGAAGGGTGCGACGCAAGGATGATGCCCGGAGCGGTTAGGCTGGTTTACAAAAACTATTTAAAGATAAACACTGTAGTTAAAAAAGAGGCGAAACAAAAACAGTTTCGCCTCTTTACCTGTAAGCTGCCGGGTTATTGTTGTACTTACTTAATTACCCACATGTCTGCATTGATATCATCGTTACCACTGAATTGACGTTGCAATGCTTGATTTAAATTTTGTCCGTTGGTGGTTCTTTCTGTACCCGGATATTGAAAGCGTTTAGGAATGAGACCGCTGTTACCAGTGCCGGCGCCACCTTTTGCAAAGGAAGGAATTGCGGTTCTGCGATAGTTATAATACGCTTCGTAACCAGAGTGCATGAAGAAGGCAAGGTATTTTTGTTTTAATATTTGCTCTAAGCCAGCGGCAGTGTTACCTGCGTATTTAACGGTGGGTTGATTGTAATAATCGTTAAACAGGTAGGTTACTTTGTAATTAATATAATCTGCGCTTTCGGTTACTTTACCTCCGGCTTTTAGATAATAAAAATCGTTGACACCTTCTTTAATACCATAAAAATTTATTGAGGCCTGCATGCCTTTTTTATACCAGTCTTCTGCATCTCCACTGATCCAGCCGCGGTTGATGGCTTCTGCTATGTTGAAACACATTTCTGAATAACCAACAAGGATACCGCTTTCTGCGGTGTAGGTGTTATAATATCTTTTTCTGCCATAGAATGAATAGATACCTGGAACAAAACCAGCGCCATTATCTTGGCCTGCTTTTGAAGACATGTCTGCTAAATCTTCTGCTGGGCTTGCACCTACGTATGCATTATGATCTGTAGGCAATAAGCCAGCTTTTAATTTTGAACCAGCGGGTTCTGCTACGGCAAATGTGCGGGGATCTTTTAATGCAGTTAGTAAACCTAAGTGGGTTGATGACATGTTGTAGCGGGTGGCATCAAAACCATAGTTATCCGGATTTACCGGGTATTTATTAAACGGATTGATGTAAACAAACTGCAAGTTATCTGCCATATCATTAAAAATGGGATACTTGGTTTTGTTGGCCAGTATATTGTTGAAGCTTGTTTTAATGGCCAGATCTGTGTCTGCTTCTTTTTTGCTTAATGCCACCAATACTCTCAGGCGAAACGTATTAACTGCTTTTTGCCATTTGCGCAAATCGTTGTTATAATAAAAATCGCCCAATAATGAATTATCTGCATTGCTGATAAGTTGTGTTAAATCGGTATTGGCTTCTTCTAGCCATTTGTTTATTTGAATGAAGATGTCTTTTTGAGTATCATAAACAGGAGTTAATGTCTCTGTGCCTTTTAATGCTTCCTTCATTGGTAAATCGCCCACACGCATCGTCATTTCATAAAATAAATACGCACGAAAGAATTTACCTAATGCTGCATATGGGTTTAATGCGTTTGCACCTCCGCGAACCGCTTCTTCTTCCATCTTTATTACATTTTTTAGTGTGAGGTAATAAAGGGTGGCGCCTGTCCAGTTGTATTCTTGATTGCCATAATAATTATAGTTACAGCAGGCGTATTGATTCCAGCGGTGTTCTATACCCCAGGGACGTTGGTTAATACTAACTTCTATACCGTTTAATGCCAGCGATGCCGGTACTGTTACGGGGCGGTTAGGATCTGTTTCTAATTCATCAAACCTTTTTTGGCAGCTGGTGGCGGCCACCAGTGTAATTGCCAAAAGGAAGAACAGTTTCTTTTTCATAATTTACTTTTTTATGGTTTTAGAATACCAGGTTAATGTTAAAGCCAAATCTTTTTACGGTAGGTGATTGCAGGCTGCTGCTTGTTTGGCTGCCGGCATACTGATCTATATCCACATCTTTATTCTTTTTGTCTGTGAAATAGAAAAGATTTCTACCCACAAATGAAATGGTGGCGCTTTTGATAAATGTTCTTTCTAAAACTTTAGCAGGCACGCTATAGCCAAATGTGATCTCTCTTATTTTAGAGAAGGTTTTACTCATCAGGTTGCCTTCTGCTGTTGAGTAGTAGCGGCTGATATAATCTTGCAGATATGTTTTAACAGTGTTGGGAGCAAAAGTTAAATCTTTGTAGTTAGTGATACGACCTGTTACCGCATCGTACTGTGGTGTACCGCTGGTTATAACAACCCCTTCGCCTACCCACGATTTTACTTCTTTGTAATCCTGGTAGCGTGCATCGCCCATTGCGCCTTGTACTGTTTCTATATGACGGCCACCCCGGAAGGTTTGACGACGGATATAATTTTCCATAGTGCCGCCCACACGTCCATCAATTTGAACAGTAAGATTAAAGCCTTTGTAACGAAATTTGTTGGTTAAGCCCCAAACCCAATCTGGATTACCATAGCCAAGGATTTGATTTTTAGGATACCGTAAAGGACGACCCCCTGCATCATTAATAATTTGTCCATCTGGGGTGCGAACAAATGCCTGTCCTTGGTAAATATCTAATCGGTCACCTTTTTTTACAAACAAATCACCTACTTGTATGGAGTCTGCTGGCAATTCAGCATAGGTTTGCTTGTAAGTACTCCAGTTGAATAAAACATCCCACTGAAAACCAGACTTTGTAGTTATGGGGTTGCCGCTTAATGCCAGCTCAACACCATTGGTTTTGTATTTGGCGGCATTTATAAAGAGGGCGGTATAGCCGGTTGTTTGAGAAATAGGGTTACGGAAGATCTGAGGCCCGTCTATATAACTGAAATAAACAGCGTCTAAGGCAATTTTATTTTTCAGAAAACGAATATCAAATCCAGCTTCATAATTGGTACGGGCAGCGGTGGCAATATCATCGTACAAATTATCTGTGTAGTAAGCAGCGGTGGTATTATTATAATCTAAACGGGTATTATAAACTTTGCTTACCAGGTTATAGGTAGGTCCATCATAAGAAGTGCTGTAGGGTGCGCCATAACCAATAGGGTAGGATGCGGGCCCGATATATGCCTGGGTGCCGCCATCTCTAACATTAGCAAAAGAACCTTTTAGTTTTAAGAATGAAATGGCTTGTGGCATCTTTATATAATCTGATACCACCGTACTAACCGAAACAGATGGATATGTTCCGGGTTTTGAACCGGGGATGGCCGATGATTTATCGGTACGTACAGTAGCGCTGATGTTTACATAATTTTTATAAGAAATATCTGCAGAAGCATAGGCGCTTAATACGAGTAACTCAGATTCAAAGCTGGCAGCTTTAATAGGGTTACGGGAGTTAGAAAAATTATAAACGCCGGGTACATTCAAATAATCGGTTGAAGTAAAATTAGAATTGAACCGCATGTTACGGATATTGCCTCCTGCCATTGCGTTAACACTCCAATCTTTCAGAAATGTTTTTTTGTAACGGACCAATAACTCGGTATTGTTTTCAAATAATTTACGCAGGTCTTCACGGTAATCTCCACGGGCTTCTTCACGGCCATAAGAGGTTGCTGAGAAAGGAAACTTTTCTGTGCGTAATAAATCATAACTGGTTACAGAAGCACGGCCTAAAATTTCAAGATCTTTTATGGGTTTAAAGCTTAAAGAAGTGTAGCCATAAAAATCATTCTTGTAATGACTACGTAACCATTCCTTTGTTAAAAACCAGGGGTTATTGTAGCGCTGGTACTCTGCATAAATTTGTTGTACACCTTCTTTACCGGGTTGCCAGTAATTGCGCATATCATCAATATTCCAATCGGCTCCTCCCCAAATAGTAATATTATAGATCATGCTATTGGGGCCATATTGTACATCAGGCACGTTGGGTGTAAATTGGCGGTTAAAGTTTACGTTGGCTTCAAAACGTAATTTATCAGAAAAATTATGACCTACTGCCGTATTAAAGTTTACACTGTTTAATTGTGTGTTAGGCACAATACCTTTTTGATAAGTATGTGTTAAGGAAAAACGCAGATCAGATTTTTCTGTGCTGGAGGATACGGCAATATTATTAGTGGTTAACAAACCTGTTTGAATAAAGCGATTCAGGTTGTCTTTACCACGTGCTAACCATGGCGTTGGTTTGCGCAAACCAGTAACAGGGTCTAAAGGGCTATCGTATTGAGCAATTAGTTGTCCTTCAAACTTAGGTCCCCAAATATCATAATCGCCATCATTTAAACCGCCGCCGCGGCCGTTTACAAACGAATAACGGCCATGGTCGCCAGGGCCATATTCATCCTGCACTTTTGGAATGGCCACAAAACCACTCTCAAACATAGTGCTGCTATTAAACTCTACGGAGTAGCCTCTTTTATCTCGGCTGCCTTTTTTTGTATTAATTATTATTGCTCCGTTAATGGCACGGTTGCCATATAAAGCAGCAGCAGTCGGTCCTTTTAACACTGTATAGCTTTCAACATCATCAGGGCTTATATTCCAGGTATCAGAATTAATGGGTACACCATCTACCACAAAAAAGTTAAGACTGTTACCACGCAATAATACTTGGGGCCGGCCTAATATTTCTGCAGATGTACCTATAGATAAACCAGCAACTTTGCCCACAAGGCCATTAATGGCATTGGGTTCTCTGGCCTTAATTAAATCGGCACCTTTTACTTCTTGTGTTGAGTAACCAATACGCTTGGCATCTTTTTTTATACCTAATGCGGTTACCACAACTTCATTCAGGCTTTTAGAGTCTGGTATAAGGCTAATAATACCAATACCATTTGCAATTGTAATTTGAGTTTGTACATAACCAACAGAAGAAATCAGTAACACATCATCTTCTTTGGCTGTAATTGAAAATCTTCCGGTAGCATCACTGGTAGTTTGTTTACCACTAGACACTAATTTAACGGTTGCACCAGCAATGGGTTGCTGGTTATCGTTGGCTACAATGCGGCCATTAACGCTGCGCTGTGCCAGACAGACTATATTAATAGTCAAATAAACAATCAGCCACAAGGCTCTTGTTAATACTGTTGTTTTCATCATATGCAGTTTGTTTTAGTAGTTTACTTACTGCAAATGTGAAAGTGGCCTGTAATGAAAATGTTACTGTACTATTACCAAACAATTAAGCTTAAAGAAAACACGGTTAAACGCTGCAACTGTTTGATATCGTGTGAATGAATTATGAAGGAATTGTAATTTCTTTATTACGAAAACTAAAAGACCTGAGCTTTGCCCTGCTGTTGCAGGGTGCGACGCAACCAATGCCGGGCTTTGCACCCGTGGTGATACAAAAATTATTCTGTTACTTCTGGGGCGAATGACTGAAAAACATCTTCTTCACGTTCTTCATTCCATTCTATAATAAAATTATTGCTGCCTTCACCGGTCATAATACTCATGTAGCGCATTTGAATTAATTCTAGCAGCGATAAGAAAAAAAATATGGCATGAATGCGGTTTTCGCAGTTTTCAAATACTTTTTCAAAGGCAACCGTTTTATGTTCTTTAACACGGGTCAGCATTTCTTCTCGGCTACTTTCCATGGTGTAATTATAGCGCACCACGGTATGCACCGGCCGGTTATTTTTATCGTATAAACGTTGCATTACTTTTTCAAACGTCTTCATTAGTTTAAATAAAGTAATGGCCTGTATCTCGGTGCCTTCGCCGGCTTCTTCACCAACAGATGATAATTCTTTTTGCAGGTTGCCACGCTTTACCATCAGCATCCGTGTAGCTTCCATCTCAGCCATTTGCACAGCCGCCTCTTTATATCTTTTATACTCTAAAATTTTATCAATCAGTTCCTGGCGGGGGTCAATTTCATTACCCTGTGCATCTATTTCTTTACGCGGCAGTAGCATTTTAGCTTTAATGCGCATGAGTGTAGATATAAAGAGAATGAACTCGCTGCTCAACTCAATATTCAGTTTCTCCTGCGTGTGTATGTACGCTAAAAAATCAGTAATAATTTTTGTGATAGGTATATTATAAATATCCAGTTCATCTCTTTCAATAAAAAAAAGTAACAGGTCAAACGGACCTTCAAACTGTGGTAACTTTATTTGATACGATATGGGTTGGCTCACAATTTTTTATTTTTTTTTTGATAATCAGCAATAGTATTTCATATCAGCAGTTGTTGCGTCGCACCCTTCAACAGCAGCGCCAGTAGCAGCAACGCACACAAAAACAAACGTCTCAACTTATTAAGTTGAGACGTTGGCAAACCTACACTAAAATTAGGTGCTATTGAAATTTGGCGCCACTGCTGGTTTCAAATTGTACATAAAATGTGTACATAAACAGCTGGCGGCCGCTGGCTTAAAATTTAGTTGAAAAACCTACACCCAGCAAAGAACGCATTTGCGTAGCCGGAGAAGTTTTTTTAGGCCCAAACTGGCGGATATCGTCATCATAAATCACGTCAAAATTATAAGTAACATTCAGCCATTTGTTTACTTTCATTGAAATTACGTTGGTCCAGAATATATCTACTTTTTCGGGATGCGCTTCTTTTGAAGCTGTTGGCTTGCCGGGTACCGGGGCCTTCAGGTAATTAGAGTAAAGGTCTAAACGGCTTTGGTAAGTAACGTTTTTAAATATTTCTTTCTTAAAGTTAGCAGAAACAAAACCGCCTACCTGTATTGCCACCTGTTGGCGGGGGTTAACACCATAGGTTTGTGCCAGCGGCGTTTCCACAAAACCATCAGAAGGGTCAACACCACCTTGAAAGTAATAGCTGTAAGGATTATTGGTAACAATAATCCAACGGGCAGATACCGGAGAAGCAAACACACTGAAATAGGAAGTTGGCTTCCAGGTAAAACCCGGGGCAATGGTTAAATACGCAGGTGCAAATAACCCCGAAATTCTTTTTTGCAGCCCTTTGCCACGGTAATCATAATTAAAACCATCAGTAAATTGGGTACGGAAGTTAACCATACCAGATAAATCTAACTTTGGTTTTAATGCGTAACCGTAACGGCTTAGTAAATCTAAGCGATCATCTGTTTTTCTTACGCCTTGGCTGGTTGTGTTAACCATGGCATAGCTAAAATCAATATTGTTAGACCAGCTATGTTTACCCCACTGTTTATTTGCAAACAGGTTCATAAAAGCAGCTGTAGAAAATGAGAATTTTTCTGCACCGGCAGCCCAGTTACGGCTTCCACCCTGTGCCAGGTTTAATGAAAATAAGCCACCTTTTTGCCAGCCTTTTTTCTTAGGATCAGCAGCTTTAATTTCTTTTGCCGCAGTTGCTTGTATTTCTTTTAGGTTACTGTCCTGTGCTTTTGCATTAACCAGGCAGGTAGCTGAAATAGCTACGAGTAAGAATTTTCTCATATTCTGTTGAGTATTTGGTTTATTTAAAATCACCATTCCGGCCGGGTAGCTGGAATGGTGACAAATATAGCCTTAAAAATTTTATTTTTTCAGTGCGTCGCGTATTTCACGTAAAAGGGTAATGTCTTCGGGCGTTGCAGCAGGTGCTTCTTCCTGTTTTTTCTTCATATTATTAATGCCTTTTACCATTAAGAACAGTACAAAAGCAACAAAAATAAATTTAATAACTGCAGCCAGAAATTTACCATACTTTACTGAGCCCATTGCCAGTTTATCAATATCCACCACACCAGCAGCTTCTAAAGCCGGGGTTAATAAAAGTGGTGTAATTACATCATCTACTAAAGATGATACGATGCTGCCAAAAGCACCACCAATTATAACGGCAACTGCCAGTTCAATAACATTGCCTTTAATAGCAAAATCTTTAAATTCTTTAAGCATACCCATAGTAGTAAGTTTTGTTGGTTTTAAAATGAATTAAATATAATGAAAAGCATTTATGAGTCGCTTTAAGGCAATATTAAGTTGTCAACACACTAAATTATTTTTTTAAACCCGGGTATTGCATGTTTAATGATTGCAGGCATTGTCTTATTTGTTTTGCAACAAGATATTCTTTATACCAGTTTTGATCGGCTGGTATAATGTTCCAAGGCGTTTGGGTACAATTGTTAAAGCATTCTTCATACAGGTGCATGTAAATGTCCCAAAGTTTTGCTTCTTCAAAATCTTTCTCATTGTACTTCCATTGCTTGGAGGGGTCATGTATGCGTTCATTCAATCGTTCCTGCTGCTCTTCCGGCGAAATATGCAGGTAAAATTTTAATACCTGTGTGCTGCTTTGTGTGGTTAGTAACTCTTCAAAATGATTAATGGCATTTATTCTTTTTGCTGCAGTGGCGTCATCGCACCATTTATGTACCCGTGTTATTAAAATATCTTCATAATGGCTGCGGTTAAATACTTGTATCATGCCCTTTGCGGGTGCATGCTGGTGTATACGCCATAAAAAATCATGTTTCAGTTCTTCTTCTGTGGGGGCTTTGTACGATTTTACGGTAACGCCCTGTGGGTTTAATTTTCCCAGCACATTACGGATGAGGCCATCTTTACCACTGGCATCCATGCCTTGTATTACCACCAACAGCGCATGTTTAGATTCGGCATACAGAAGATTCTGCAATTCGCTCAACTCTTCAATAATGGAAGCTGTTTTTTCTTTTATTTCTTTTTTATCAAGATCGTTAGGTGCCCGGGTGCTTAATTTTTTTAAGGAAATACTGCCCATATTTTTTTGATTTTACCCAAGATAAAAATTATTTCTTTTACGCATAGAAAATGCCACATTTGCATCCTATGGCTCAAAAACCTGTTGCTTTTTTTAGTTGGCTTTTATTTGTAGTGCTTTCTGTTATTTGGGGCAGCTCGTTTATTTTAATGAAATTGGGCTTGTATGATGCTGCAGGTAAACCGGTATTAAGCGCTTATCAGGTAGCGGCATTGCGTATGCTTTCTGCAGGTCTTTGTTTATTGCCTTTTATTATAAAAGCGTTTCGTGAAGTACCCGGTGAAAAAATAAAATTCATTGTATTGTCTGGGTTGTTGGGTAGTTTTTTTCCGGCTTTTCTTTTTTGTATTGCTGAAACACAAATAGACAGTGCCTTAGCGGGCTCTTTAAATGCGCTTACCCCTATTTTTGTTATTCTTATTGGTGTTTTTGTATACAAATCCGCTGTATCTAAAAGTAATATTATAGGTGTGGCAATTGCTTTGGCAGGGTGTTTTTTATTATTAGTTGCAAAGTATAATAGTACTACCGGCAATTGGCTATACACCGGCTATGTTATTATTGCTACTATTTTATACGGCATTAATGTAAATGTTGTAAAACACCGGTTGCATCAGGTAGGGTCTATAAATATTGCCACCATCGCATTTGTTTCTTTAATTATCCCAGCCTTATTGGTCCTTTTTTTTACTGGTTATTTTCAATTACCATTAACTGAGGCTATCTATTTAAAAGCAACAGGTGCAAGTGCATTATTGGGGGCGGCTGGTACCGCTGTTGCGTCTGTACTATTTTACATGTTGGTTAAAAGAGCCGGCGCATTGTTTAGCAGCATGGTAACTTATGGCATACCATTTATTGCTATTTTATGGGGGGTGTATTATGGCGAAACTGTTACTTTAATGCAGGTACTAAGCCTGGCCATTATTTTAGCAGGTGTTTATATTGCTAATAAATAAAAAACCGGTGTTTCCACCGGCTGTTTATTTTATATTGCCATTATTTCTTTTTCTTTTGTTGCAAGGTGTTTATCTACCAACGCAATGTATTTATCAGTTATTTGCTGAACATCTTTTTCTGCATCTTTAACGGCATCTTCACTTACACCTTCTTTCTGTAGTTTTTTAATATGCTCAATAGCATCTCTGCGTATGTTGCGTATGGCTACTTTAGAATGTTCTCCCTCTCCATTGGCTCTTTTTACCAGTTCTTTTCTGCGCTCTTCAGTAAGTGGGGGTAAATACAAGCGTATTAAAACGCCATCGTTTTGAGGAGTAATACCAATATTAGATGCCATAATTGCTCTTTCAATGGGCTGCAGCATATTTTTTTCCCAGGGCTGTATGGATAGGGTTCTGGCATCTAATACAGATATATTGCCCACCTGGCCAATGGGAGTAGGGTTGCCATAATAATCAACTGTAATACTATCTAACATGTTGGGATTGGCTTTTCCGGCTCTTATTTTAACGAGTTCTGCTTCCAGGTGTGTGATGGCTTTATGCATACCATCTTCTGTTTGTGCTATAATTTTTTCTGTTGTGTCTGACATATGTGTATGAATTAAGAAGCTGCAAATCTAATAAACCTGAACAAATAATGCGCCGTGCATTTGTTACCAGGCTGCTAATATAATAGCTGTAACAGTAGTTGCACAAAGCGCTACAGATGAACTGAGCGTAGCAACGATGTTACCATGCTTGCTACTGCGGGTAAACACCTTGCTATTTTTGCTCTAAAACGGCGTCTTTTGTTAAGGGAACAATTTTAGAAGAACCTTCGGCACTTTTATTGGTAGTTGCTACAAAAAGGCGGGTTCTTTTACGGGTATAGTATAGGCCGCTGATGCCAGTAAAGAATATTGTAAACAAACCGAATATTAACCAGGTGCAACCAATGCTGCGCAATGCATATGCTGCTGCTATTAATACAAGGTTTACACCTACCAGGGTTAATGTAATGGTGCGATGGCTAAGGCCCTTATCGATTAACAGGTGATGTATATGATTTCTATCGGGGCTAAAAGGAGAACGACGGTGAAAAATGCGTATTGCAAATACACGCAATGTATCCATTAAAGGAATTAATAAAATAGTAAAGCCTATTGCTGGTGAAGCTGCTACAGGCACTGCCACACCGGTGCTTCCGGCAACGTTTATAAATTTAATAACCAGTATGGCGTGTATAAGGCCCAATAACAGCGAGCCGGTATCGCCCATAAAAATTTTGGCTGGCTGAAAATTAAAAATTAAAAAAGCTATTAAGCTGCCCGACAATGCAAAGGCCATAACAGCATAAGGCATCATATTTACACTGCTAAAATAAAAGCCAAAGACCAGTGATGCCATTAATGCTAATGAACCTGCCAGCCCATCCACTCCATCTATAAGGTTAAATGAGTTGATAATTACAATAACCGTGAGGTAGGTAAAAATAAGACTGAACATTGGGGGTAAATCCCCCTGCAGGCCTAAAAACCCGTGCATACTATGTATTTGTATGCCTCCTTTGTACACAATAAGAAAAGCTGCCATTACCTGCCCAATAAATTTTTTAATAGGAGAGATATCCAGTATGTCATCTTTTAATCCTAAAAAGAAAATAACAAAAGCAGCAGCAAAAAAATATTGAATTTCAGGCGAGCCTGCAAAAGGAATAATGATAAGGCAACTTAAAATGAAACCGGCAAAAATGCCCAAACCACCCAAAGAAGGGATGGGTTTATTATGAATTTTACGGGCATCTGGTATATCAAACAACTTCTTGCCCTCAGCTACTGTAACAATTACGGGTATAGCCAGGAAACAAATGAAAAAAGCAATAGACAAAGACAGTAAAATATCAAACATTTGCTAGGTTTTGGTCTTCTTGTTGTTTGTTTTTTACTCCTAACCAGCTACCAATGGGCTGCAAGATAGGCGATGTTTCTCATATTACGAGAATAAACGCATCAGGGTTGGAGGGTATTCTAAAGAAACGGTTATGATAATAAATTAGTGTAAAAGTTTAATGGCTTTTTAAGGCAACCGTTTATTTTTTCTTTTAGCTTTGCCGCCGTTCAAAAAAACTATTATGCCAAACCTTTCAGCAATTGCCAGCCAAATAAGAAGAGATATTGTGCGCATGGTACACGGTGTAGCCAGCGGCCATCCCGGTGGGTCTTTAGGTTGTACAGATTACTTCACTGCTTTATTTTTTAAAGTAATGAAGCATAACCCCAACTTCAATATGAATGCCACTAATGAAGACGTGTTTGTGCTTTCTAATGGCCATATTTCGCCGGTGTATTATTCTACCCTTGCCCGAAGTGGTTATTTTGAAGTAAAAGAACTGGGCACTTTCAGAAAATTAAATACCCGCCTGCAAGGCCACCCGGCTACCCACGAGCATTTGCCCGGTATTCGCATTGCTTCTGGTTCTTTAGGCCAGGGCATGAGTGTGGCTATTGGCGCAGCGCTTACTAAAAAATTAAACGGAGAAAAAAATCTGGTATTCAGTCTTCATGGAGACGGTGAATTACAAGAAGGCCAGATATGGGAAGCTGTTATGTTTGCAGCCCACCATAAAGTAGACAATCTCATTTCCACTATAGACTGGAACGACCAGCAAATTGACGGACCTACTAAAAAAGTAATGAACCTGGGCGACCTGGCCGCAAAATTTAAAGCCTTTGATTGGGAAGTGTTGCACCTGGATAATGGCAACGATGTAGAGGAAGTGGCCGCGGCTTTAGAAAAAGCAAAAACAATGACAGGAAATGGTAAGCCTATTGTGATATTGATGAAAACAGCTATGGGCAAAGGCGTTGATTTTATGGAAGGCAGCCATGAATGGCACGGCATTGCACCAAACGATGAGCAATTACAAAAAGCATTGGCACAACTACCAGAAACATTGGGTGATTATTAATAAATTTTTATAACAAATATTTTAAAGACCAGCATTGCTGGTCTTTTTTTATTTTGTAACCAACAGCAGCATTTCAATGAAGCATCCTTGCGTCGCACTTGTTAGCGGCACCGCTATGGGCAACAAACATGCAGTTATACATCAGCTGCATTTGGCAACAACTATATAACAAGTATAAAGCAACAGTACTAGTTATGTATAATTTAACGCCGCTACTTTATGGAAAAACAATTCGTAAAGAATCTAATGAGTACATAAATGCGCAAACGATAGCAGCTGCCAGCCATAAATTTAATAGAAATGAACAATCAAATTTCAGTATCTTGCCCAACGCCAAATAGCCAGTCTATGAGCTTTGATCAGCAAGAAAAAAGAAGAAAAAATTATGTAACCATGCGATCTGTAAAAGACTATGGCATGGGGCTGTTAATATTAACTTGCGGTATTTTTTTTCTGTTCTCAGAAAAATTTGGAGTAACCATTGAGCTGGATGCCATTTTTAGAAATTTATTTGGAGGTATGTGCGTGGTGTATGGTTTGTTCCGCATCTATCGCGGATATAAAAAAAATTATTATTCAGAATGATGGCGAGTGTAATAAAAATAATGGCAACAGGTAAATGCTTTGTTTTAAGTATAGCAGTTGTACTCTTAATAGCATGCAATAATTCAGCTGCCCGCACCGATCTGGATAGCCGCACCAGCGGTACCATACATATAAGTGTGGATGAATCCTTCAAGCCGGTAATAGACTCTCATATAAAAGTGTTTGAAGCACTAAACCCCGAAGCAAAAATTATAGCGCATTACAAACCACAGGCAGAGTGCCTGAAAGATTTAATGAATGACAGCATTCGTATGGTTATTACCACCCACCGGCTAACCGATGAGGAGTTGGAGATAATGAAAGATACGCTTGAGTTTTACCCCCATCAAGATAGAATTGCATATGATGCCATTGCGGTTATTGCCAATAAAAATTGTAAAGACAGTTTGATGGATATGACGGACATCCGCTCATTGGCAAAAGGTACCAGTGGCTATAAATATAAATTAGTGCTGGATGGTTTAACAGCTACCAGCACCGTGCGTTATGCGGTGGATAGTTTAACCCGCGGTGCTCCTTTTGGTAAAAATGTGGTGGCTGCCCCCAACAGCATGGGTGTAATAGATTATGTGAGTAATAACGAAGATGCCATTGGCTTAATTGGTGTAAGCTGGATTGGAAACCCCGAAGACACTATGCAAAGCAGTTTTTTAAAAAAAGTAAAACTGGTGCAACTGGAGTGTTCTTTATGCGACCCTATAGTATACACAGGGCCCTATCAGGCTAATATTGCCCGTGCTAGGTACCCTATGATACGGGCATTGCAATATATTTTAAAAGAAAATTATGATGGACTTGGCAGCGGTTTTGCCAACTTCCTCATCTATGAAAAAGGGCAATTGATTTTTAGAAGAGCGTATTTGTGGCCCGGTAGTATGAGTTTTGATCGCAGAAATGCAGATATAATACAGTAAAACCGTTTGGGTTTTAGCAGATTAGAAATGTAAGCAATAAATTGTATCTAAATATGAAGCTGCCATACTAACAACTGTTGAAGTGATTGCGACGCAAGGATGCTGCTTTGAAAAACAAAGGCTGGTATATTAAGAAATGAAAAATTGAAACGAAGACAACCATTTTGAATGACTCAATTTCTATAAATTTACACACTACTTAAAAAAGAAGCCGACAATGAACAAAAGCAAAATGTGTTTACTGGTTGCAACAGCTGTTTTAGGTGCTGTTAACTTGCTTGCTCAAAGTGTAGACCAGGGTAAACGTTATTTTAATGCACAACGTTTAAAAAGTGCAAAAGATCAGTTTGAGAAATTAATTACTGCCAACCCTAATAACATTGATGCTGTTTATTGGTTGGGTCAAACAGAAATTGAGTTAAAGAATACAACAGGGGCTAAAGACCTCTATCAAAAAACACTGGCCACTAACGGAAGCGCTCCTTTGGCTTTAATAGGAATGGGCCATGTGGAATTAATTGATGGTAAAAAAGAAGATGCCCGCCAGCGTTTTGAAACCGCGATAAGTTTAACCAAGAACAAAGACATTAATGTATTTAATGCAGTTGCTCAGGCTAATATTGATGCTAAGGATGGTGATGCCACATATGCCATTGAAAAATTAAATCTGGCAACGCAGGTTAAGAATTTTAATAACGCAGAAACCTGGATGTTGATGGGAGATGCTTACCGTAAATTGATTGATGGTGGAGGTGCGGTACAGTCTTATCAAAAAGCATTGATAGCAGACCCAAAGCTGGCTGCTGCTAAATATAAAATTGGTAAAATTTACCTGACGCAGAAAAACTATGAGTATGCACTGCCAGCTTTTGAAGAAGCTACACAAATAGATGCTGCATATGCGCCTGCATATTATGAGTTGTTCTATTACTATTATTATAGAGATATTGATAAAGCTGCAGTATACTTTGATAAATATCTTGCTAATACAGACCCCGGCCCTACCTCTGAATACGACCGTATAAGTATTTTATATGCACGTAAAAAGTATGCAGATTGTATTGCAGCTTCTACCCAAAAAGTAAATGCTGAGGGAGATAATGCAGATAAACGTTATTACAAGCTAATAGCTTACAGCTATTTTGACCAGCAAGACTCTTTAAATGCAAAAAATTGGTTGGACCAGTATTTTGCCAAACAAAAGCCCGATGCCTTTAGCCCGAATGATTATGAATTTAGAGCACAGGTGTTAAGTAAGTTTCCGGGTAATGAAGCAGAAGCATTGCGCCACTACGATTTGGCAGTAAATGCAGATACTTCTTACGATGGCAAAATGGAGCTAATGACAAAAGCAGCAGACTTTGCAAAAAAGGTGGGTAATAATGAAGCAAATGCTAATTGGATGGAGGCTATCTATAAAGCTAAAAAGAAAACCTCTAATACCGATTTGTATAATTTAGGATTTGCCTATTACCGCTCTAAAAATTACGCCAAGTCTGACAGTATATTCACTTCATATATCGACAAGTATCCGAATGAAATTTTTGGTTATTTGTGGACGGCCCGCAGTAAACAGGCGTTAGATGATTCTACCAACTCAAAAGGGTTGGCTGTGGATGCCTACAAAACTTTATTGGATAAAGCGGCTACAATAGATTCTGTTAAATACAAGAGCCAGATTTTGTCTTCTTGTTTTTTCCTGATCCAATATTATAATGATATAAAAAAGGATAAACCAACCGCAATCTCTTATTGTGATAGAATTTTACAAACAGATCCAGCTAATGCTGATGCAATCAGAATTAAAGATATACTAAGCAGGGCTCCGGCTGCTAAACCGGCTGGGCCGGCGGCTAAACCCAAAACCGGGGCAGCCAAGCCTACCAGCAAAGCAAAGCCAAAAAAAAACAGTAATTCAGAATTAGTATAAAGTTTTAAACCCCGGATTTACCTCCGGGGTTTATTTTTTGATTTTGATGTTGAACAGTTGTTTTTTGATAGGGCTGCCTTATTTTTGCGGCACAACAAATATGGTAGCACCAATGAATTGGATTTTCTTACAGGTGAAAAACCCCATAACAGATGTTTCTTCTGCCGGCAGTTACCTACCTATTGCTATTCAATTAATTTTTGCTGTTTTGTTTATTGCCGCTATGATGGGGTTAACCCATTGGTTAGGCCCCAAAAGAAATACGGCAGATAAGTTGGAAAATTTTGCCAGTGGTATTGAAAGCCATGGAGACGCCCGCCAACCAATGGCTATCAAATATTTTTTAGTAGCTATTTTATTTGTGTTGTTTGATGTAGAGGTTATTTTCTTTTATCCCTATGCGGTTAATTTCAGACAGTTAGGATGGGAAGGTTTTTTTGCCGTTTTAATGTTTGTTGGTTTCTTTTTGGCAGGCTTCTTTTACATTATTAAAAAAGGAGCGTTAAACTGGGAGGATTAAAAGTAGTGTTGGCATTATTATAAATGCTGGTATACAACTTTTGCAAAATAGTATTGTTACAGAGATAGCGTATTTAAATTATCCTATTTTCAAATTTTCAAACTAAACTATGGCACGTCCTGTTCAATATAATGTAAAAAACGAAGGTGGTAAACCGCTACAAATTGTAGGGGCGCCAGAGGGGTTTAACGGCGATGGTTTTTTTACAACGAAACTGAGCAATGTGGTGGGCTTGGCCCGCAAAAACTCTATTTGGCCCTTGCCCTTTGCCACTTCTTGCTGTGGCATTGAGTTTATGGCTACCATGGCTTCTCATTACGACTTAAGTCGTTTTGGTGCAGAAAGGGTAGGCTTCTCACCCCGCCAGTGCGATTTATTAATGGTTATGGGAACGATTGCAAAGAAAATGGGCCCCGTATTACGTCAGGTATATTTGCAAATGGCAGAACCCCGTTGGGTATTAAGTGTGGGTGCCTGCGCTTCATCGGGTGGTATTTTTGATACCTACAGCGTATTGCAAGGCATAGATCAGATTATACCGGTTGATGTTTATGTGCCGGGTTGTCCGCCCAGGCCAGAAGCTATTATTGATGGCTTTATGAAAATACAGGAGCTTGTGGGTAAAGAAAGCATCAGAAGAAGAAACGGCGAAAAATATAAACAGTTAATGGAAAGCTACGGCATTCAATAACCTGATAAAATAAAAGCAATACCCGTTTAGGGCCTTGCTTTTTTTAATATACACATGGAACTGACCAACGATATTATTAAACAGCGTTTAACTGAAAAATTTGGCGACGAGGTTACCAATTTTGAAGCACCTTATGGTATGCTAACTTTTGAAGCACCTAAAGAGCTTAACCTGAAAGTGCTTCAGTTTTTATTTGAAGATGATATACTGCAGTTTCGGTTTTTAACAGACCTGTGTGCTGTTAATTACCCCGATGATGAAGGTAGAGAGTTGGCAGTGGTGTATCATTTGCATAACCTAGTTAACAATGTAAGAATACGTTTTAAAGTATTTACAGCAGTTGAAACACCGGATGTATTTAGTGCTACAGCATTGCATGCAGGCGCTAACTGGATGGAGCGTGAAACCTATGATTTTTTTGGGGTGAACTTTGTGGGCCATCCTAACCTGAAGCGCATTTTGAATGTGGATGAAATGGATTATTTTCCGCTGCGCAAAGAATACCCGCTGGAAGATCAAACCCGTATTGATAAAGACGATGCTATGTTTGGCCGGTAATAGTTTTAATTAAATTCAATATTATGAACTTAAATAGTGCCGTTATTTTTAGGGTCATTGGATTTATAGTGTTCTTTATAATAATGATAAACAACATATTTTTTAAGTCTTTTTCAGACTGGAAAAATGTGCTTATGATTGCTATTTGTATTGTGTTATGCAGCGTTTACCTTTTTGGTATTATTAGAATTCTAAAAATGAGAAAGATAGAAAAGAGCAACAATGTATAGTTGTCTGGTAGATTTTTCGACTGTATTAAAGGTGTTGATTAATGAAAAGTAGTTGAAGTGTGCGACGCAACAATGCTGCTTGAAGTTGCCAATGCTGGTTTCATAAATAAAAAAATAAAAAGACAGTAAATGTCTGAACTGATACATCAAAACATAAAACTGCCCGAAGGCTCAATAGAAAAGCAAACCACCACGCTTAACCTGGGGCCTACACACCCGGCTACGCATGGCGTGTTTCAAAACATTTTAGAGCTGGATGGCGAACGTATTGTAAGTGCCGATCAAACAGTGGGCTATATACATCGGGCTTTTGAAAAGCTGGCTGAGCGCCGCCCCCTGTACCAAATTACACCTATTACAGACCGGTTAAACTATTGTTCTTCTCCTATCAATAATATGGGCTGGCATATAACCTGCGAAAAACTGCTGGGCGTGCAAACCCCCAAGCGGGTAGATTATATGCGGGTAATTATTATGGAACTGGCACGTGTTGCAGATCATTTAATCTGTAATTCAATTGTAGGGGTAGATACGGGTGCATACACCGGCTTTTTATACGTAATGCAATACCGCGAGTTGATTTATGAAATTTATGAAGAGATCTGCGGTAGCCGCCTAACCACAAACATTGGTCGTATTGGTGGCTTTGAAAGAAATTTTAACGGCGTAGTGTATGAAAAGTTGGAACGCTTTTTAAAAGAATACCCAAAAGTGCTGAAGGAGTTTGAAAACCTTTTTCAGCGCAACCGCATTTTTATGGAGCGTACCCAAGGCACCGGCGCTATTAGTGCAGAACGTGCTTTAAGTTATGGTTTTACTGGTCCTAACCTGCGTGCCACGGGTGTTGATTATGATGTGCGGGTACACAACCCTTACAGCAGCTACGAGGATTTTGATTTTGAAATACCCGTGGGCTCTACCGGAGATAATTACGATCGGTTTTTGGTACGTAATCAGGAAATGTGGCAAAGCCTCTCAATTATACAACAAGCCTATCAGAAAGTACAAGCGTTTAAAGGGGCTGATGCAGAAGTGTATCATGCAGATGTGCCGGAGTATTATTTGCCAGCAAAAAAAGATGTGTATACCAAAATGGAAGCACTCATCTGGCACTTTAAAATTATTATGGGCGAAATAGAAATGCCCAAAGGAGAAGTGTATCAGAGTGTTGAAGGCGCAAACGGTGAGCTGGGTTATTATTTCATAAGCGATGGTGGCCGCACACCGTATCGCCTGCATTTTCGCCGCCCCTGTTTTATTTATTACCAGGCTTATAGTGAGTTAACGCAAGGGGCTATGTTAAGCGATGCCGTAATAACAATGAGTAGTTTAAACCTGATAGCCGGAGAGTTGGATGCATAATTTTTTTATGTTACCAGCCACAGAATAAAAATAAGCATCGTTGCGTCGCACACTTGTGCCACATATTATAAATGAACAAAGTGTGGTAGCACAGTTAAAAACGCAACTGAAAAAATAAAAGAGCAATGAGTGTACAGTTTTCAGATACTAAGCTGCAAGAAGTGCAAAAGATGATTGCCCGCTATCCGGAGGGAAAGCAGAAAAGTGCTCTCATACCTATATTGCATGTAGCCCAGCAGGAGTTTGGTGGCTGGCTGAGTGCAGAAACAATGGACTATGTGGCATCACTGCTGCAATTAGACCCCATTGAAGTGTATGAAGTAGCTACTTTTTACAGTATGTATAATTTAAAGCCGGTAGGTAAATATTTGTTTGAAGTATGTCAAACCGGTCCATGCATGCTAAACGGCAGCGATAATATTATAGAATATATAGGGCAGCGGCTGAATATAAAAGCCGGCGAAACCAGTGCAGACGGATTGTTTACTTTAAAAACAGTAGAATGTTTAGGTGCCTGTGGTTATGCCCCCATGATGCAGTTGGGCAAACATTACCGCGAGCATTTAACCAAAGAAAAAGTGGATGCTATTATAGAAGAGTGCCGTAAAAATGCCGCAGCAAACAATTAGTAATGAAAACAGCTATTACTATATGTTGTTTGCTGCTTGGGGTTTTTACCAAGGCCCAAACAGCAGAAGAGAAGTTGATACAAACAGTAAAAGAATTTCATCAGGCATTGGTAAAAAAGAACACCGTTAGCATCAACCAGCAAACCGATAAGCTCTTAACCTATGGCCATAGCAACGGCTGGATTGAAAACAAACCGGCATTAATAAAAAACCTGGAAACAGGTTACATGATATATAACCGTTTTAAAGAAGATAGTGTGCAGGTGGCTATTGCAGGCAACACGGCACATATACGTTTTATAGCAGATATAGCGGCAACGCTAAATGGTAAAGAGGGATTATTTCACTTAAAAGTGATGGAAGTTTGGATACGCAAAGGAAAACGTTGGTTGTTATTTGCCCGACAGGCAGTAAAATAAAATTCACTCCGCAAAACGGAGCAAAGTATATGGGAAGAAAAGTTTTATTAGAACATGCAAAAATTGAAGGTATCCGTTACTACGATACTTACCGCAAGCACGGTGGTTACACTGCTGTGGAAAAGGCTTTTAAAATGGCACCTAATGATATTGTGGAAGAAGTAAAGAAAAGTGGTTTGCGTGGCAGAGGCGGCGCTGGTTTTCCTACCGGTATGAAGTGGAGCTTTTTGGCCAAACCAGAAGGTGTGCCACGTTATTTGGTATGCAATGCAGATGAAAGCGAACCGGGTACTTTTAAAGACCGGTATTTAATGGAGTTTTTGCCCCACCTGTTGATAGAAGGTTTGATTGTAGCTTCATATGCACTGGGCAGCAACCGCACGTATATTTATATCCGCGGCGAGTATGCATGGATTGTAGACATTTTAGAACAAGCTATTGATGAAGCCAATGCAAATGGCTGGTTGGGTAAAAATATTTTAGGCAGCGGGTTTGATTGTCAGATTTACGTACAACGCGGCGCTGGCGCTTATATCTGCGGCGAAGAAACCGCTTTAATAGAATCTTTAGAAGGTAAGCGTGGTAACCCCCGTATTAAACCCCCGTTTCCGGCAGTAAAAGGTTTGTGGGATTGCCCCACCGTGGTAAACAATGTAGAAACATTGGCAGCTGTAGTACCTATCTTAAATATGGGTGGCGAAGAGTATGCAAAAATTGGTATTGGCAGAAGCACGGGCACCAAATTAATATCTGCCTGTGGCAATATTAATAAACCTGGGGTGTATGAAATAGATATGACCATTAGTGTAGAAGAATTTTTATACAGCGATGAATATTGTGGTGGCATAGCCAATGGAAAAAAATTAAAAGCCTGTATACCGGGTGGTTCATCAGTGCCTATTTTGCCTGCTAACCTGTTATTAAAAACAGCCAAAGGAGAAACCCGTATGATGACCTATGAAAGTTTATCAGACGGGGGCTTTGCAACTGGTAGTATGATGGGTAGCGGAGGCTTTATTGTATTAGATGAAGACCAGTGCGTGGTGCACCATACGTTAACATTGGCTCGTTTTTACCGTCACGAAAGTTGCGGGCAATGTTCTCCCTGCCGCGAAGGAACCGGTTGGATGGAAAAGATTTTAAAGAATATTGAATACGGCAAAGGCAAGACCAGTGATATAGATTTGTTGTGGGATATACAAAGAAAAATTGAAGGCAATACCATCTGTCCGTTGGGGGATGCCGCCGCATGGCCCGTGGCCGCAGCCATCCGCCATTTCAGAGATGAGTTTGAGTGGCACGTGCAAAACCCGGAAGAAAGCCAGCGCCGTAATTTTGGGTTAGCGCATTATGCAGATCCGTTGGCGGTAAATGCATAATAGTAAAGCGTTGTAAAGAAGGCAAAACGAAAGTAGCTAATTGTGTATCTGTATCGCCAACACTAGGTCCTGATATACGTACAAGTAAAATAAATAGTGCGCAATCTATAATCTTTACGCTTCAGCTCCATTGCGGCTTTGCGTGAAATAATATAATATGGCAGAAGAAAAAAAATTATTTAAAGTAACCATTGATAACATCACCATTGATGTGGAGCCGGGCACTTCTATTTTAAATGCAGCCCGCACAATTGGTGGAGATGTTACACCACCAGCCATGTGCTATTACAGCAAATTGCAGGGTAGTGGTGGCAAGTGCCGCACTTGTTTGGTAGAAGTGGCTGCCGGCTCAACTGCAGACCCACGCCCCATGCCCAAGCTGGTAGCCAGTTGCCGCACCAATGTAATGGATGGTATGGTGGTAAAAAATATTACCAGCGAAAAAGTAATTGATGCCCGCAATGGTGTGGTAGAGTTTTTATTAATCAACCACCCGCTGGATTGCCCCATTTGCGACCAGGCAGGCGAATGCCACCTGCAAGACCTGAGCTATGAACACGGTAAAGAAGGCACCCGGTATGAATTTAAACGTCGCAGTTTTGATAAAGTAGACCTGGGCGATAAGATACAACTGCACATGACACGTTGTATTCTTTGCTATCGTTGTGTGTTTACGGCCGACCAGTTAACCGCTAAAAGAGAACATGGCATATTAGACCGTGGCGATCATGCACAGATTGCCACCATGATACAAAAGAATTTACAGAACGACTTTATAGGAAACGTAATTGATGTTTGCCCGGTAGGCGCATTAACCGATAAAACATTTCGTTTTAAAAACCGCGTGTGGTTTACCAAACCGGTAGATGCACACCGCAATTGCAATAAATGCTGTGGCGAAGTACAATTGTGGATGCGGGGTGAAGAAGTGTTTCGTGTAACGGCCCGCAAAGATGAATGGGGAGAAATAAAAGACAGCACACAAGGTAAACCCGGCTGGATTTGTAACGATTGCCGCTTTGATAAAAAAGAAACCAGCGATTGGGTAATTGAAGGACCTACAAAAATTGATCGTCATTCTGTTATTTCACAAGGGCATTATGTGGGTGTAACCAAACCCACTGAAACATTTAATGCCGTGCACAATGGCCGCAGCCCTAAATTGCTGATGGATATACATGATGTGAGTGAAGTAAATAAACAACATATAGAACTAAGTGCCTTAAACCGCCCGGCGCACAGTACCGATTTTGATAAAAAGTAAGAGCCGGGCAGTAAACCGGTGTGCAGCAGTGGTTGCGTCGCACACTTGTACAGTTGATTTTTTAAATAAGCCGGAGCACCGTTGAATGCTAATTGAATGTTGAAGTGTGCGACGCAACGGAAGTTGAATAAAGAACAAATGCTGGTATAATAAAAATAAAAAAATGTTATTAGCTATTGACTGGTTATTGTTATTAGAGAAATTGGTACTGATTGTGATTATTGTTTCAGTATCGCTGGTAATTGCTATGTATGAAACCTATGCAGAGCGTAAGATTGCTGCATTTATGCAAGATCGCCGCGGGCCTAACCGTGCCGGCCCTTTTGGTTTATTACAACCACTGGCCGATGGAGGTAAACTTTTTTTTAAAGAAGAAATTATACCCAATACTTCTAATAAATTTTTATTTATACTAGGGCCTTGCTTAGCTATGATGACGGCCATGATGACCAGCGCTGTTATACCCTGGGGTGGCACGGTAGCTGTGTTTGGCCGTAGCGTTAGTTTACAAATTGCAGATATTAATATTGGAATTTTATTTGTGTTTGGTGTGGTAAGTATGGGGGTGTATGGTATTATGATTGGCGGTTGGGCATCTAATAACAAGTTTTCTTTGCTGGCAGCGTTGCGGGGTGCCTCTCAAATGATATCGTATGAGCTGGCAATGGGGCTATCGTTAATTGCTTTGCTAATGATGACGGGTAGCCTGCGCCTGAGTGTAATTGTAGACCAGCAAATGACCAGCGGTGTGTGGAACGTAGTGTATCAGCCACTAGGTTTTTTAATTTTCTTGGTATGTGCGTTTGCAGAGTGTAACCGCACCCCGTTTGACCTGCCCGAAGCAGAAAACGAATTAAACTTTGGGTATCATCAGGAGTACTCATCTATGAAATTGGGTTTTTACTTGTTTGCTGAATATATAAACATGTTCATAAGCAGTGTTATTATGGCAACCTTATATTTTGGTGGCTATGATATACCGTTTGTAAACGAAGCTGCTTTAATTGCAAAAGGTAATAACTGGATACAATGGATAGGCCCGCTTGTGCTGATTATTAAAGTAGGCTTCTTTATCTTCTTGTTTATGTGGGTACGTTGGACGATTCCACGTTTCCGCTACGATCAGTTAATGAACCTGGGATGGAAAAAACTGATACCATTGGCATTATTAAATATGGTATTAACCGGGGCATTGGTATTGTGGTTAAAGAAATAAGTGGTCATGAATTTTTGATAAAATATATTTGCGAAATCTTTGAAGCAGCCGTTGCTGCAACAACGATAAAGAAATAAATATGGAGCGATTAACGAACAGAGCAAAAGCAGTAGAACGTAAGCCCATGACTTTTTTGGAAAGTCTGTACTTATGGAATATTGCCAAGGGAATGGGCATAACGCTGAAACACTTTTTTAAAAAGAAAGCCACCATCAGCTACCCCGAACAAAAACGGGAGTTTAGCCCGGTGTTCAGAGGTTTGCATGTGCTTAACCGCGATGAAGAAGGAAGAGAAAATTGCACTGCCTGTGGGTTGTGTGCAGTAGCTTGCCCAGCAGAAGCCATTACTATGGAAGCTGCGGAGCGACTGCCCGGAGAAGAGAACCTATACCGCGAAGAAAAATATGCAGCAAAGTATGAGATAAATATGTTGCGCTGCATTTTTTGTGGTTTGTGCGAAGAGGCTTGTCCGAAAGATGCTATTTATTTAAGTGAAACATTTGCGCCGGCTAATTACCAGCGCCAGACATTTATATATGGTAAACCCGATTTATTAATACCGCATCCAAAAGAAGAGCCCGAGTTATATGCAAAGGCTGCCGGAGGAAGGGTAGTGGTAAAAACAGGTAACTAAGAAGTATTACCAGTGTAACAAACTGGTGGTTTTAAAATTTAACTGCTTACAACAATCATGGGTGTAACACAAATTCTATTTTGGGTTTTAACGGTGCTGGCATTGGGCAGTGCGTTAATGGTGGTTACCAGCCGCAACCCTGTATATAGCGTACTGTATCTTATTCTTTGTTTTTTCGCCATTTCTGGTCATTATATTTTAATGAATGCACAGTTTTTGGCCGTTGTAAACATTATTGTTTATGCCGGGGCCATTATGGTGCTTTTTCTATTTGTAATAATGCTGATGAATTTAAATGCCAGCGTGGAGCCGCAAAAAAATAAATGGTTGAAAATAGCCGGCGCTATTGCAGGCGGTTGTTTACTGCTGGTATTGGTTGCCGCTTTTAAAGATGCGGATATTAAAACACAACTTGTACAAACAAAGGACGGAGAGATTGGCCTTATTAATAATTTGGGTATGGCATTGTTTAAAGATTATGTGGTGCCATTTGAAATAAGCAGTGTGTTGTTTTTAAGTGCCATGGTGGGTGCTGTGGTAATTGGTAAGAAAGAATAATAAGAAAATATATTATGCCTGTTAACTATTACATATTTGTAGCGCTGGCTTTATTCAGTATTGGCGTGGTGGGGGTATTAACCCGCCGCAATGCCATTATTGTTTTTATGTGTATAGAAATTATGCTGAATGCCGTAAACCTGCTGCTGGTAGCTTTTTCAAAAATGCATGCAGCAGTTTATGCAGCAGCGGCACCGGCAACAGTAACCGGCACAGGTATAGATGGACAACTTTTTGTATTTTTTATTATGGTGGTGGCAGCTGCTGAGGTTAGTGTGGGTCTGGCCATTATTGTAATGATGTATCGGAATATTCACTCGGTAGACATTAATTTTTTAAACCGACTGAAACATTAATCAACAGACCGGCTTGCCGGTAACTGAATAATAAAACAATCAAACTTCGCAAAAGCGATTGGTGATTATGAGTAAAATTGTTGCTTTAGTTCCATTATTGCCGTTACTGGGTTTTCTCATTAACGGATTATTGCGCAAACAGCTTTCTAAAACCGCTGCCGGTATCATTGGTTCCGGCACAGTACTGGGTGCCTTTATAATAAGTGTTTTACTGTTTATAGATGTACGCAACGGTAAAACCGGTGTGGTAGAATTTTTTCCTTTCATTAGTTTTGATACAGTAAAAATTCCGTTTGCTTTTTTAGTAGACCAGTTAACGGCTATCTATCTTTTAATAATTACCGGTGTTGGTTTTTTAATACATGTGTATTCCACTGCTTATATGCACGATGAAGAAGCACCGCATTTTGCCCGCTACTTTGCTTACCTCAACTTGTTTGTGTTTTCAATGCTATTGCTGGTGTTGGGTGCTAACTATGTAATTATGTTTATAGGTTGGGAAGGTGTGGGGCTTTGCTCATATTTATTAATAGGGTACTGGTTTAAAAACCCACAATACAATAACGCCGCTAAAAAAGCTTTTGTAATGAACCGCATTGGCGATTTAGGTTTTTTACTGGCAGTATTTTGGTTGCTGGCAAAATTGAGCACGGTAACCTATGGAGAAGTATTTAGTGCTGATGCTATAAAGGCATTATCACAAACAGATATCACCATAATTACTTTATTATTTTTTGTGGCAGCTACCGGTAAAAGTGCACAAATACCTTTATACACCTGGCTGCCCGATGCTATGGCGGGTCCAACACCCGTATCTGCATTAATACATGCGGCCACTATGGTTACCGCAGGTATTTACTTAGTAGCAAGAACCAATATACTTTTTTCAATGGCAGAAACCACCCAGCATGTAATTGCATGGATTGGTGTGGCCACCGCTTTACTGGCAGCCACTATTGCCGTTAAGCAAAACGATATTAAAAAAGTACTGGCCTATTCAACTGTTAGCCAGTTAGGGTATATGTTTTTAGCATTGGGTATGGGTGCGTATACAGCAGCCGTGTTTCATGTAATGACGCATGCTTTCTTTAAAGCATTATTATTCTTAGGTAGTGGTAGCGTAATACATGCTATGGGCGGAGAGCAAGACATACGTAAAATGGGTGGGTTGGCCAAGCATATGAAGATTACCTATTTTACTTTTTTAATAGGTTGTTTAGCTATTGCAGGTGTGCCAATGTTTAGCGGCTTCTTTTCTAAAGATGCTATTTTATTAAGTGCTTACGAGCATAACAAAATTATTTGGGGCATTGCTTTATTGGTAGCTGCATTAACTACCTTCTATATGTTCCGTTTACTGTTCTTAACTTTTAAAGGTAGTTTCCGCGGCACAGAAGAACAGCAGCATCATTTGCATGAAAGTCCTCGGGCAATGACTATTCCTTTAATTATTTTGGGTGTGCTTTCTATTGTTGGCGGCTATATTTCAGTGCCAGAAGTTTTTGTGGCTGGTGGAGATAAGTTGGGCCAGTTTTTAGCACCCATTATTCCGTTGCACACACATGCAGTATCGCATATGGAAGAATATGCTTTAATGGGCGGCACCACTTTATTAGTGGCTATTGTAATTGTATTTGCCTGGAATAAATACAAAACTTATAAAGAAGAAACCAACGGTGCGTTTGGTAATTTGCTGGAGAATAAATGGTATGTAGACGAATTGTATAATACCATTATTGTAAAACCCATTAACTGGTTAGCTGGGTTTATAGAAAATGTTTTAGAACGTTCAGGCATTGACGCAATAGTAAATGGGGTCGGTCGGGCCGTTCAATACAGCAGCCGTCAACTGCGCTTGCTGCAAAGCGGCCAGGTAGGTAGCTATGTGTTGTTAATGATTGCCGGCATGGTGCTGTTGTTTGTATTGCAGTTCTTTTTAAAAAAATAAAATAAGTGGGTGGCCAGCAGCTGTTGTAATAGCAACAGTGGTTGCGTCGCACACTTGTGCCACATAAAATAATGCAACATTTTGTGGCTCCGCCCGGGCGGGGGTGGTACAATAGAATAACTTTCAGCTGAAGGGTGCGACGCAACAATGTTGATGCGCCTGCAAAAGCTGGTTACAAAAAAAATGAGCTACACAATTGTAGCTGTAAATAAATATGATTGCAGTTTTATTATTTCTGGTTCCACTAATAAGCGGCATACTGTTGTTTGCAACTAAAAATGCACAGCAGGCAAAAATGCTGGCTTTATTGGCGGCCATTGCCACACTGGTGGTTTCTTTGTTAGGGCTTACAGCTTTAAAACAACCTGCCTATCTTGAATTTGATGTGGCCTGGTTAACTGGCATTAATAGCCGGTTTCATTTAAAATTAGACGGCATTGGACAATTAGTATGTTTATTAACTGCAATTTCTTTTCCTTTAATTATCTTATCCGCCTGGAACAATGAGTACAGCAAACCGAATAACTTTTTTGGTTTATTATTATTAAGTCAGGCTGGTTTAATGGGTGTGTTTTTATCGGTAGATTTATTGTTGTTTTATTTTTTCTGGGAGCTGGCCTTAATACCCGTTTACTTTTTATGCTCTGGTTGGGGCGGAGAAAAACGTATTGCTGTTACGTTTAAATTTTTCATTTATACGTTTGTAGGTTCTTTAATTATGCTGGTAGGCATTATTGCCTTGTATTTTCAGTGCAATGAAACTTTTGATCTGAAAATTATATTATCGCAGAAAATAGATCCGCAGGTACAGAATTGGTTGTTTTGGTTCTTCTTTGTAGCGTTTGCTATTAAGATGCCTGTTTGGCCATTTCATACCTGGCAGCCCGATACCTATGAGCAATCGCCTACGCCGGTAACAATGGTGCTAAGCGGCATTATGGTTAAAATGGGTTTGTTTGCTGTTATCCGTTGGGTGGCTCCTGTTTTTTCAAGTGCATTTTACCAATGGGGCGATACTATTTCTTTACTGTGCATAGTAGGTATGCTGTATGCATCTGTTGTTGCAATAAAGCAAGACGATTTAAAACGTTTGATTGCGTATTCTTCTATCGCACATATTGGCTTAATGTGTTTGGCCCTATTTGCCAGCAACAAAAGCGGTATGCAGGGTGCAGTGCTGCAAATGTTTGTACACGGTATAAATATTATTGGTTTGTGGATAGTGGCTAATACAATAGAACAAAATTACGGTACCCGTAAAATTTCTGAACTGGGAGGTTTGGCACAACAAGCACCCACACTTACCATTATGCTTGTAATAATAGCATTAGCAAATATTGCATTGCCGCTGACCAATGCATTTGTAGGCGAGTTTATGATGTTTAACGGTATGCTATCTTCTAAAATAACACGCTATAATGAGCTTGATACGGTGTTGGCCGGTTTGTGTATTATACTGGCAGCGGTGTATACTTTAAATATGATTAAGCAGGTATTTTATGGAGCGGTTAAAAGAGAAGCAGTTGGCAACAATGCTTTTACAATGCCCGTAAAACTTGCATTAACAGTAATTATAGTACTGATACTGGTAATGGGTGTGTACCCCAAACCATTTTTAGATTTAACCAATGAAGCGGTAGATGCTGTGTTAAACAGAATGATTACTGTTAAGTAAAGCAGATTAGAGACAATTATGAATGCAATAATTTTTTCGGCCATCTTTGGCGTGGTAATGATGTTTAGCGGCGTATTTTTTTCGTCTAAACAACTTATACGTAACCTGGCTATTGGTTTAATGGCAGCGCTGTTGGTTTTAAATGCCGCAGAATTGCAGGGCTATGGTTTGTTTGATATTAACCTCAATAACATGCTGCACTTTACCAGTTTTGGACTGGTATTTAATTGCATTGCATTTGCGGCCACTTTTATTTATCTGTTATTAAGTGCCCGGGATATTGAACAGGTTGGGGTAAACCTGGCAGAATACTTTGCCCTTATCTTTTTTATTTTATGCGGCGTAGGCATTGCCACCTCTTTCAACAGCTTGTTAATGTTGTTTTTGGCTATTGAAATTATATCTATACCCTTATATATTTTAACCGGCAGCGATAAACGTAACCTAAAAAGTAATGAAGCTTCGCTGAAGTATTTTTTAATGGGTGCTTTTTCTACCGGTATTATGTTAATGGGTATTGCCCTAATATATGGCGCCACAGGTACTTTTAGTCTTGATGCTATTGCAACGGCTACTAAAGGTTTTGAAACACTGCTAACAGGCGGCTTGTTGCTTTTATTAATTGCCATGTCGTTTAAAGTGTCTGCTGCCCCCTTTCATTTCTGGACACCCGATGTATACGATGGTGCCCCCACAGTATTTACTTCTTTTATGGCTACCATTGTAAAGGCAGCCATCTTTGCAGCATTTATTAAATTATTTGAAAAAGCCTACCTGCCTTCTGTAGCAAGCTGGAAGGCTGCCCTCACATTTATTATAGTGGCTACCTTGTTTATTGGTAATATAACTGCAGTGTTTCAGCAAAGCGTGAAGCGCATGCTGGCTTACTCAAGTATTGCACAAGCAGGTTTTATGCTGTTTGCTCTATTTGGCTACAGCGATTTTGGTAAAGAAGGTATTTTACTTTATGCCGCTGCTTACAGTGCTGCAACCATTGGCATTTTCGCCATTTTATTAAAGATGAGCGATTATACTTTTGATGGATACAATGGCCTTGCAAAACGAGAGCCCGTACTGGCTTTTGTAAATACAATATTCTTATTATCATTGGCAGGCATTCCGCTAACAGCCGGTTTTTTTGCTAAGTATTATATGTTGGTGGCTGCTGTAAAAAGTGGCGCTTCTTTGTGGCTGGTAATTTTTGCTGTGTTGTGTGCGGCAGTTAGTGTGTACTACTATTTCCGCGTTATACAAGCCATGTATTTTAAAACAGCAACAACAGAAGACGTTACAACAGCACCCGTAACCATTAACTTTAAAGTAATACTTATTGTTTTGGCTGCAATAATCGTGTTGCTGGGTTTATTTCCACACTGGTTGTTTACCAAGGTATATTTTTAAGCAGGTAGTCAGCATGGGTGCAATTATCAGCATCGTTGCGTCGCACCCTTCAACGGCAGTATTTCTAATGGGCAACAACAAAGTGCAAATGCACAAGAGTGCGACGCAACAACTGCTGCCATACTTACTGAAGCCGGTAAACAAACTTTTCTTACTTTACATACATTGTATTTGTAATATTCTGCCACGCACAGCGTTTTTGCATTATGCTGATTGTACATATTATTTTATGGTTGCTTTTTATTTACCTGGCCGCAGGTACCATTTACCTTTTTGTAATAGCCATAGCCGGCCGGTTTGGTAGTTTGCCGGTTTTTACAACAGCAACAAAAAAGAATAAGATAGCAGTTATCATTCCCTCTTATAAAGAAGATGCCATTATAGTAGATACTGCAACAAAGGCCCGGATGCATGGCTACGAGCAGCATAATTTTGAGGTATTGGTTGCCGCAGATAAACTACAGCCAGCAACGGTTGCTGCGCTCAGGGCTATACCGGTACAGGTGCTGGAGTTAGATGTGAACATGAAATCAAGATCGGTAAATGCTGCACTGCAATACCTGGATGGAAAAGGGTTTGATATAGCTGTGATACTGGATGCTGATAATATTATGGGAGAGGGTTGTCTTGAAAAAATAAACGATGCCTATAATAAAGGGTATAAAGCATTACAGTGCCATCGTACTGCAAAAAATCAGCAAACACCGGTGGCCTTGCTGGATGGCATGAGCGAGGAAATAAATATCAACTTGTTTAGACGAGGGCCTGCGGTAATGAATATTTCAGCGGCACCTATTGGCTCGGGTATGGCCTTTGAGTTTGGCTTATTAAAAGAAATTTTCAGCACACAACATATATTAAATAATCCCGGAGAAGACAGAGAGATTGATTTGCACCTGATGAAAAAAGGAATTGCCATGCAATTTATTGATGGGGCATATGTGTACGATGAAAAGGTTGCCAGCGCAGCCGTGTTTGAAAAACAACGGGTAAGATGGTTGGAGGCGCAGGTAAATCATGTGCGTCGTTTTTTTGATGATGATTTAAAGGATACTCCTAAAACTGCTGTTTACTACAATAAATTTTATCAGAATCTTTTATTGCCCCGGTTATTGTATATAATGGTATTTGGCATATTTGGCGTGCTGGCGATAGCATCTTTAATATGGGGTTGGGCATTTATGCAACCTGCTGCAATAATCTGGCTGATTGTTATAGGCATTTATATACTCACACTTATCATCTCTATTCCTTCAAAATTTTATCAATTAGCTACTTTAAAAGCCATTGCACAGGTGCCAGCCCTTATGATAAGTATGTTAAAAGCGTTACTGCGCATTAAAAAGGGCAGAAAGGAATTTCTACATACCCCTAAAACTTTCACTAACGAGTGATTGTACTAAATCATGTCGTATTTTTTCCACAACTTATTCAGTAAAACTTACAGAACCTGTTTTGGTCTCTATTTTGCACCTTGTTTTTATAATTAATTACCCTAATAGAACGGATTTTTCTGCCTGCCAAATAAAATTTTTCCCTTTTAAAACCGTTTAAACCTACAGTTGATGACCCTGATTCACTTTTTGGTAAGGATTTTGCTTAAAATCAATTCTAAATCCTTGTCTGAAAAGCTAATGAATCCAAATAATCCAAATCCAGAATCTATGAAAGCAAACCTGTACACAAAATCCAGGGGCATTGTGCTAATGCTCTTATTTTTAACTTTCGCTTTTCATTCCTACTCTCAACAAGTTACCAGAAATGTTACCGCTTCCAATGGTACCTATATTGGTTTCTATGAGTTTAAGCCTTACAATTATAATGCGAACCCCACCAGAAAATATCCATTAATTATTTTCTTACATGGCATTGGGGAAAGAGGTAATGGTACCACAGAATTACCAAGAGTGCTTACATGGGCTATTCCTAACTATTGTGCTAATGGTGCAACAATGACCTTTAATGTAAACGGGCAAGAAGAGTCTTTTTTAACCTTATCGCCGCAATTAAGTTTATCGTGGGGTAACTGGCAGCCATTTTACGTTGAAGAGATGATAAAATGGGCAAAGCAGACGATGCGTGTAGATACCAACCGTATTTATTTAACAGGTCTTAGCCTTGGTGGCGGTGGAGTTTGGAAATATGCAACTTCTTCAGCGGCTGCAGCTAAGTCATTAGCAGCTATAGCGCCAGTTTGCGGCACCTGTGATTATACTAATTTTTGTAATATAGCTCAGAACCGTGTAGGGGTTTGGGCATTTCATGCGCAGGACGATGGAACGGTAGGAGTGGGATGTACTTTTAATGCCATCAATCAAATTAATGCTTGCAGTCCTGTAGTAAAGCCTCGTCAATCTATTTATCCGGATGGAGGTCATTTTATTTGGAACAGATCGTTTGATACGACCCATAATATTCACACACCAAATATGTACGAGTGGTTGCTATCACATGATAGAAGTTTACCCCCACCTGCTAATGCTTTACCAATTGCAGATGCGGGGCCTGATAAATCAATTGGATTACCAATTTCAACAACTACATTAACAGGGTTGGCTTCTTCAGATCCGGATGGCGCAATTGCTTCTTATTATTGGGAACAAATTGGAGGGCCAAACTGGACGCCTTTGTCAAGTAACCAAACGGCCACAATTACAGTAAACAGCTTAAATCAACAAGGTGTTTATACATATAAAATGACGGTGACTGATATCGCCGGAGCTACAGACTTAGATACCGTCAGTATTAATGTGTTTCCTCCAGGAGGTTACAACGCACCGCCTATTGCAAATGCGGGACCCGATCAGACAATTACTACCAACAGTGCTGTATTAAATTCTTATGGCACAACAGATACAGATGGTACTATTACAAGTTTCACATGGTCAAAAGTAAGCGGGCCTGCTCAGGGAACTGTAACCAATCAGAATTATGCGGTAGCAAATGGAGTTTCATTGGTAGGTGGGGTTTATAAATTTCGCCTTTTTGTAACCGATAATTTAGGTGGGGTAGATGATGACACTGTTCAGATAACAGTAAACCTTCCTGGACCAACCAACCAACCACCGGTTGCTAATGCGGGAACAGATATTACTATTACACTACCGACAAGCAGCACAACACTGAATGGTAGTGGTTCAACAGATGCTGATGGTAGTATTAATAATTATACATGGACAAAAATTGCTGGTCCATCGTCTTATACAATTTCTAACTCTTTTGCTGCAAATACTGGTATTGGCAGCTTAACTCAAGGCACTTATTCATTCAGATTAGTGGTAACAGATAATAGTGGATCTACAGACGATGATACGGTAAATGTTGTAGTAAATGCAGCACCGCCGCCACCACCCCCAGCAAACCAACCACCAGTTGCCAATGCAGGAACAGATATTACTATTACACTACCAACAAGCAGCACAACGCTGAACGGTAGTGGTTCTACAGATGCTGATGGAACTATTAATACTTATGCATGGACAAAAATTGCTGGCCCTGCTACTTATACTATTGCCAATGCCTCTACTGCAAGTACCGGATTAAGTAATTTGGTACAGGGTACTTATTCATTCAGATTAGTGGTAACAGATAATAGTGGAGCTACAGACGATGATACGGTAAATGTTGTAGTGAACGCTGCACCATTGCCACCACCACCCCCAGCAAACCAACCACCAGTTGCTAATGCAGGAACAGATATTACTATTACACTACCAACAAGCAGCACAACGCTGAACGGTAGTGGTTCAACGGATGCTGATGGAACTATTAATACTTATGCATGGACCAAGACATCCGGGCCGGCCAGTTATACAATTGTGAACCCTGCCTCTGTTAATACAGCGCTTAACAATCTTACGGAAGGTGTTTATACTTTCAGATTAACTGTTGTAGATAATGCTGGTGCCAGTGCAACAGATGATGTAACGGTAACGGTAGCGCCACAACCTAATGCCGGCCCTGTTGCCAATGCAGGAAATGATATAGAGATAACATTGCCAATCAATAGGGCTAACTTGGATGGTAGTAATTCTTCAGACCCAGATGGTTCAATTATTTCTTACACATGGGTAAGAGCAACTGGCCCAGGTGCGGTAACAATAGTCAATTCAAATACTTCCCGTCCATCAGTTGATGGTTTAAGTCAGGGGTTGTATGAATTTGAATTAACCGTAACTGATAACAGGGGGGCTGTTGCAAAAGATAGAGTGCTGGTGAAGGTGAATAAAAAACCCAATGCAAAGCCAATAGCTAAGGCAAATAAAGATACCAGTGTTGCGCTTACTTCTGCCAAAGCAAGGTTAAGTGGCACCGAGTCTGTTGATACAGACGGAGCGATAGTTGCTTATAAGTGGACACAAGTTTCCGGCCCTGCAATTGCCGCAGTTGTATCTCCTGCAACTGTAGAAACAGAAGTATTAAACTTACAGGAAGGTGTGTATGAATTTGAATTAGCTGTTACAGATGATGAAGGAGATATTGCAACCACTACTGTTAGAGTATCTGTTATTAATGCATTCAGATATAGTAAACTCTTTAAAATTTATCCAAATCCGGCCAAAGAAGTAATTCAATTACAGTTAATTGATGATGCTAAAGGTCGTTGCAGGGTATTTATCTATGATGTAAAAGGAAGAAGTGTGTTAGAAACAGAATTTTCAAAAGATCAGTCTATGCTAACAAAGGCGATAGATGTATCAAAATTAAAGCCTGGTATGTATTATTTGCAAGTACTAGAGTCTGATGGCAGCAGAATTATGCGCCAATTTGTAAAACACTAAATACTTTAATTAAACTCAATTTAAAAGGCGGTTGTAAAACCGCCTTTTTTTATTTGATATTTTTTTTTAATTTCAAGATCCATTCCTGTTTAAAACCACCCTGTATTACGGTTGTAATGTTTAATCCTGCCTCTCTGTGCTTATTAACCTAAATCATTAAACTACTGCTATGATGAGGAAACCACTACTCCTTGCTGCCATGCTATTGGTATGTGTATTTGTAACTGCGCAATTAACACAGCAAACCACTTCTTACAATGGAAATACTATTGGCTTTTATGAGTTTAAACCAGCAGATTTTGCTACAAAACCTACTTCATACAAACATCCTGTTATAATATCACTACATGGTGTGGCTGAAAGAGGCGATGGTATAACTGGCGCTGGAGGTCAATTAACAAGAGTATTAGATGCCGGCATACCATTAAAGCTGAATCAGGGGGCTACCATGCAATTTACTTGGCAGGGTAATGTGGAAAGCTTTATTGTATTGGCGCCGCAAATGTCAACAACTTATGGTGTTTGGCAGGAATTTTACATTGATGCAATGATTGCTTACGCAGCAACCATTAATAACAGTGGCAATTTGAAGGCGGATATGAACCGGATTTTTCTTACCGGCTTCAGTTTGGGCGGTGGGGGTTGTTGGAAATATGCAACTTCATCGGCCACGGCAGCACAAAAGATTGCTGGTATTGTTCCGGCAGCTCCTTCCGGAGATGGAACTGATTTTTGTGTGATTGCTGCAAATAAAGTAGCTACTTGGGCTTTTCATAGTATTGATGATCCAACCATTCCCATTTCTCTAACTCAAACCGCAGTTAATAGCATTAATGCCTGTAGCCCGGATGTGCCAGCAAGGGGTACATATTATACAGATGGAAGCCACGCAATATGGAATAGCCGCGTGTACGATACCTCAAATTTTTGGCATTACCCCAATATCTATCAATGGATGTTGAAAGTTAGTCGTTCTTTAAACCCTGCTACCAACCTTCCTCCGGTTGCAGATATTGTAGGGGCTCCACCAAATTACACACTCACTGTTCCTGTTAAAGAAATTTACCTTGACGGTAGTGCATCTTACGACCCCGACGATATTATTGTAAACTATGAATGGGAAAAAGTATCGGGCCCTGCAGGCTTTAGTACCAATTTTTCAACCGGCACCCGGCCTACAACTTACCTGCGTCGTACCGACTTTGGTGTAGGGTTCGATTTGGGTACTTACCGCATTAAATTAAAAGTGCAGGATTACTTAACCACCAAAAGATCTGAAATTGCAGAAGAAGTATATATCACAGTGGCTTTGCCCACATCTGGTAATGCATTACCAGCTGCAGATGCAGGCAGCGATCTTACTTTAAACCCTAATGTTACAGCTACAACCGTATTTGGTAATGGCCGAGATTGGGATGGCTGGATAAACACCAATAGTTGGGTTAAAATTTCTGGGCCCAACGCAGGCACCATCAGCAACGGTAATACCAATAGCCCCAACATAAGTGGATTGACATTGCCCGGGGTTTATGTATATGAATACACAGTAACAGATAATAGTGGCGGACAAGGTAAAGACACCGTATCTATTACTAAACTAAGTTTTGCATTGCCGCTAACTTTTGAGTATTTAAAAGCTCAAAACCTGGGTAATAATAATTTAATAAACTGGGCCACCAGCCAAGAAGTAAACAGTAGTTATTTTGAAGTACAGCGATCTGCAAACGGAGCAAGCTTTACCACAATTGGTGTGGTAACTGCATTAAATGAAAATAAAAATCAATATAGTTTTACAGACGCAACCGCTCTTTCAGGCACCAGTTATTATCGGTTAAAACAGGTAGATAAGGACGGTGCATTCACTTACTCAAAAACCGTAGTGATAAAAAACACCAACAATAAACTGGTTTTAGAGCGCTACCCTAACCCAGTTACCAATAACTTAAGCGTATTAGTAGCTGCAAGCAGCAACGGCAATTTGCAAATAATAATTACAGATTTGCAGGGCCGCGTGGTTAAACAAGAGCAATGGAGCAAACAACAATTACAATTACGCAAAGAAATTAATGTAGGCTTCTTAAAAGCAGGTAACTACCAATTAACAGTACAGTTTACAAACGGACAAAAGCAAACAGTTGCATTTACAAAAATGTAAATACAATAGTTAGCCAAGCTACAACGCTTTGCCAGACAGTTGTTGCGTCGCACTCTTCAACTGAAGAATAAAAAGCAGCAATGAAAAATTAATAACAATAACAATATTTAATAGTAGATCTACGATGTTTCAAAGCGATGACACTGTCATCGCTTTGTTTTTTTCCACATATTGATATGAATCATGTGAGTTCAATTCTTCAAATTGTTTTTGGTATAATTATTGAAAATTATCTGCATCTCCTCAACTCCCTTTGAAAGCTACATTAACCTACATAGTAAGGCTGTTATTCCTTATTCAAGTTTTGTTGTTGACGTTACTCTTGCCATCAATCATCAGGCAATAGTTATTGTTTTGTAATGGACGCATTGCAAGCGTTTAACTGTTGTGATGTAACGAAAAAAGTACAGACTTTTTTCGATGGGGGAGTATTGTTTTATAACAAGAAAAAAAATTCAATATTCTATAATTGCTGGTAAGTAAGGCGGCGTGTAATAGAACATAGGTGTTGCGCCAAAAAAAATCCCGTGCTGATTAGTAGTGCATAGGATGCAGTGTGCGACGCAACGATGTTAGATTGAAATACAACTGCCGGTTTCAATAAAAACTCTTTACAGCCAGTACGAAACCTTTTTTGTATCACTTTAAAAACTGCATCACAAACTATGAGGACTTTTTTACTGGCTATGGGCATACTATGCCTTAGCTTCAATACTTTTTCTCAGCAGGTAGCCAAATCGCTTACCGCAGCTAACGGAAATTTTATTGGCTTTTATGAATTTAAGCCATACGATTACAGTGCCAACCCCGGCAAAAAATATCCTTTAATTATTTTCTTACACGGTGTGGGAGAACGTGGCAATGGTACAACTGAATTAATTAGAGTAACCGCTCATGCTATACCCAAGTATTGCGCAGCTGGTGCTACTATGTCATTTAATTATCAGGGGCAACAACATTCTTTTATGGTATTGTCTCCGCAGCTTAGCGCATACTACGGTAGCTGGGAGCCTTTTTATGTAGAAGAAATGATTAAGCATGCCAAACAAAATTTACAGGTAGATACCAACCGTATTTATATTGCGGGCCTTAGTTTGGGTGGTGGTGGCACCTGGAGATACCCTACCTACTCTGCCGCAAATGCCAAACAAATTGCAGCTATTGCACCGGTATGTGGTACTTGCGAGTGGACAACTGTTTGCAACATTGCACAAAACAAAGTAGCTGTATGGGCCTTTCATGCACAAGATGATGGCGTGGTAGGCGTTGGTTGTACCAACGGTGCAGTAGATGCTATTAATTATTGCAACCCGCAAATACCTGCTATTAAAACTATTTACAGCACGGGCGGCCATTGGATATGGGATATGGCTTTTGATACAACCAACAACCGGCATACACCTAATATGTATCAATGGCTTTTAAGTAATTCAAAAACTGGTACGCCTGTACCTGCACCGCCGCCAACCAATATTGTACCGGTTGCTAAAGCGGGTAACGACCAGACGATTACACTGCCCACAACTTCTGTAAACTTAGATGGCGCTGGCTCTTATGATACTGATGGTTCTGTTGCCAGCTATAGCTGGTCAAAAATATCTGGCCCTTCTGCATATACTATTGGCAATGCCACCAGCTCTTATACCGGTGTAAACAACCTGGCTTCTGGTGTATATAGCTTCCGTTTACAGGTAACTGATAACTACGGTGCTACTGCTGCCGATACAATTATTGTAACCGTTAATACTGCTACGGGTTTACAAGCTCCTGTTGCTGAAGCTGGCGACAACCAATCTATTGCAACAAATAATACGGTATTGAATTCGTGGGGCAGCTCATCTCCCAATGGGGCAATCACATCTTATTTATGGCAACAAATGAGTGGCCCAAATACAGCAGCGTTTGATTATAACTTTTACTCCACTGTAAGAATCAGCAGCCTTGCAGAAGGCACTTACTGGTTTCGTTTAACAGTTACAGATGTTGCTGGTATGAGTGCTTCAGACTCTGTAAAAGTGGTGGTTACATTAAATACGGGTGGTGGCCAAAATCCGGTGGCCGCTGCTGGCCCCCACCAAACTATTACTACCAATAACACCGTATTAAATTCATGGGGCAGTGCATCGCCAAATGGTGCTATTACATCTTTTTTGTGGCAGCAGGTTAGTGGTCCAAATACTGCAACGGTAAACTATGGCACCTATGCTACTGCTTCGGTAAGTAATATGATTGGAGGTGTTTATAAATTCAGGTTAACGGTTAAAGATGCTACCGGTGCCAGTGATGATGATACTACAACAGTTACGGTAAATACAACCGCAGTGGCGCAGCCTCCGGTTGCAGAAGCAGGCCCTTCTCAATATATTGCTGGTTCTTCGGCTATTTTAAATTCTTGGGGTTCTACTTCGCCTAATGGCCCTATTGCCAGTTATAATTGGCAATTAATAAGCGGGCCTGCAGGTGCTGCTATTAGTTATGGTAATTATGCTGTGGCAATAGTTAATAACTTGGTGCAAGGTACTTATGCGTTTCAATTAACTATTACAGATGTAAGCGGCGCTACTGCAACAGATACTACTTATGTATATGTAAACATAAATGGCGGTGGTGCTACCAACAGTAGCAATACCGCCTACGAGCAGGGCATGGCTGCAGCTAATAGTAATACACGTGGGTTTGTAATAGAAAAAATGTACCCCAACCCCACCAAAGATTTATTGATTGTACAAATAAACAATGCAGTGAAAGGCAATGGCCGTATGGCTGTGTATGATATGAATGGTCGTTTATTATTGCAACAAGCAGTTATAAAAACCTTTGAAAATTATAATTCAATAGTAAATATGAAAACCCTCTCTCCGGGTCTGTACCTGGTAGAAGTAAAAATTGGCGATACGTACAGAGTGATACAGCGTATTGTTAAGCAATAATTTTTACCGGAACGGAGTATAATACGATAAGGTGGCAAGCGCTAACATGGGCTTGTCACCTTTTGTATCTCCATAGCAATAGATGTGTTGGTACTGTTGCAGGTTATAGCGTTCTTTAATTCTTCTTACTTTTTCTTCACCGTAGCAATTAGCCCCTTCAATATTGCCGGTAATGCAATTGTTTTGTATTTGTAAGCGGGTGCCCATTAATTCTATATTATGCTGGCGGCACCAATAAGCAATCCAGTTTTCTGCAGAGGCAGATACAATAACAATGGTAGCGTTGAGTGCTTTTAGTTTTTCTATTTCTATTAATGCTTTGGGGCGTATCAATTTGGGTAATTCTTTTGCAGCAAAATCATCACACATTGTTTGAAACTGATGTGCTGGCATATTTTTAAAAAAATGTGCCAACACTTTTTCTTTAGCTGCCTGGTTAGTAATAAACCCCAGCTTATAAGCCACCAGCCAGGGTGCTTGTAATGCAAAGCCTGCATAAAACCCCAGCCGCCCTTTCCGAAATTTTAAAATTTCTAATAAGGTGTCTTTGGTGGTAATAGTGCCATCAAAATCAAAAAAGGCAATAGTTTGCATTTGTTTTTTTATGGGTAACCGGCAGTAGTATGGCTATTGGGCTTTTCTTGCGTCGCACACGTGTACTGCAGTACACGTGTGCGACGCAACGATGTTGAATAGTTATACCACTGCTGGTAACTATATTTTCATTTTCTTAAACTGAAACTCTGGTATATTTTTTATTATGAGCATTAACCAGCGCCACATCCATTTTACATATACTGTGTTCTTCTTTTTTTGTACGGCAGCAAAAACAGTTTTTGCAACCAGTGCCGGAGTAGCCGTTAATAAGCCGGGTAATTTTAAATCTTCCGTCATTTTGGTATAAACAAAACCGGGCTTAACGGTTACCACATGCACGCCGCTTTTAAAAAGATAATTACGTAAGCCATCTAAATATGCCGTAAAGCCGGCTTTGCTGCTGCCATAAATTAATTTAGAAGCACGGCCTCTTTCTCCGGCCACAGAACTGATGCCAGCAATACAACCTTTTTGTTGCTGCTGGTAATGTGCTGCAATAATATTGAGTATGGATACGGCACCAGTATAATTAGTGTCTATCATTTGCTGTGCCAGGTGCCAGTTGGTAAAAGAATCGTCTTCATTGTGCATTACGCCAAACACGCAAATGGTTACATCTGGCTTTACCGGCAGCGATTGAAAAAATGCATGGTGTGAAGCATAGTTCACCGCATCAAACTCGTGCAGGGTGCAGCTGTTGCTGTAACGTATGGCAATATCTGATTGGGCAGCAGTTAGCCGCTGCACATTGCGGGCAGCTAACTGTACATTGTATTGGTTGGCTGCAAATTCTTTTGCAATAGCCATTGCTATGTCTGAACTGGCGCCAAGTATTAAAACGGTTGACATGTTTAGCGGGATGTTTCGGTTAATAACAACCTTTTTGATTGCACAGAAGCAAACTTATGTTTAGGGTTGTATTTATTTATAATGCTGATAAATTTTGATAGCTGTGGATAGCTGGCTTGCAAAACGGAAGGCTGCATGCGGGCATCTTTACTCATATATAATCTGCCGCCATGCTTTAATACCAATTGGTCCAACTGATCGCAAAATTCAAATAAGCCTTTACGAACCGGAAAATCTAACGCCAGCGTGTAGCCCTCTGTAGGAAAAGAAATGATACTTTCTTGCTTGCCAAAAACTTTTAGTACTGCCAAAAAAGACCCCAGCCCTTCATTACTGATGGCTTGTAAAATTTCTATTAAACCTTCTTTAGCATGCAGCGGTAAAACAAACTGGTATTGAATAAATCCTTTTTTCCCATAACCACGGTTCCAATGTAAAATGGCATAAAACCATACTTCTAGTACTTGCAATAACATTACATAATATACCCGAAGGATTAGCTGTGGGCGTTTTATTTGGTGGCGCAGCTGCAGGTATTGAAGGTGCTACCTATGGTGGCGCTATAGCGCTAGCCATTGGTATAGGTATTCAGAATTTTCCTGAAGGGCTTGCGGTCAGTATGCCGCTGCGAAGGCAGGGATTGAGTCGATTCAAATCTTTCTATTATGGAATACAGCCCAGCTGCTGTTTCAAAGGTTATTGGAGA
>REAR01000267.1 GCA_004295245.1 Sphingobacteriales bacterium
ATTTAACCCCCCGCATTGATGTTGCCAATGTATTGGTACGCCCCGCTCGTTGCAGCCTTGCAAACGGAGAAGTATGCGGCATTGCAGTTAGCGGCGCACAAGCGTTTAACTGGGAGAATGAAGCAGGCGCCAATGTGGGTAATACACTTTGTCTGCGTAATGTATCTGCAGGCAGGTACCGGTTGAGGGCCAGTTATACAGATTGTATTGTTTACTCGGCTTATTTTACCGTAACTAATTTTACGCCTGCTGTAGATGCAGCAACGGTAGTAGTAACGCCAGCAACCTGCAACTTAAATAACGGCGCTATTACAGGCATTAAAGTAAGAGACGGGTTATTTGCTTCTGTGCAATGGAAAAATGAAACAGGTACTGTTATAAGTACCGGTTATGATATTTACAACCTTGCAGCTGGCAGGTATAAGTTTATAGTATTAGATAATAGCGGAGCTTGTGGAGACTCAACTGCATATTATGATGTGCTAGCAACACCTGCCCCTGCATTAAATGAAGCAGCCGTGTTTATAAACAATACTACATGTAATAATAGCAATGGCAGCATTCAAAATATACAGCTGGTAAATAGTACAGCACCTTTACAATACTGGTGGGTTAATACAGCAACTAATAGTATTGTTGCCACAACAGCGTGGCTGCGATACATTGTTTAGTAGTTTGTTTACTGTAATTAACAATGGTAATATAAGTTTAGATACCACTGCTGTAATTATTAAAGCGGCTGCCTGCACCGCCAATAACGGTAGCATTACGGGCATACGTGCTGCAGGTGCTAACAGCTATCAATGGGTAAATACCACCAGCAATACTGTAATTGGCACAACAGAAGATATTCAGAATTTGCCACCGGGTATTTACCGCTTTACTGCGTTTAATACGTTGTATGGATGCACGGTTACATCAAAAGATTATGTCGTTCCACCTGCTGTGTTTGATGCGGTGGAAGCGCTGAGGGTAACTACTATAGATGCTACCTGTAACAATAATAATGGCAGTATTGTTATTACCAGTTTATCAAAACCCTTTGGGTTGTATCAGTTGCGCTGGTTAAAAGATAGTGTAACCACTGTGGCAGTTAATACACTT
>REAR01000177.1 GCA_004295245.1 Sphingobacteriales bacterium
CCGTTTTATATTTTCATTGGGTTATAAGCACGAAGTAATTATTGACTGGCTGGAAAAACAATACCCGCAGCTGGATAAAGTGTATGCCATTGAAGCAACACCACTGGGCACCGGTGGCGCCATTCAGCTGGCAGGCAGCAAGGCTATTACCAATAACGTGGTGGTGGTAAACGGCGATACGCTTTTTAATATTGATATAAAAAGTTTGTATCAGTTTTACCAACAACAGCAGGCCGCCTGCGCATTGGCATTAAAACCAATGACCAATTTTTTACGCTATGGTACGGTTACCTTAAATGAAAATGGATTGATCAACGCTTTTAAAGAAAAACAATATTGCGATACCGGTTTAATTAATGGCGGCGTGTATCTTTTAAACAGGCAACACTTTCTTTCTTTGGGCTTGCCCAAACAATTCTCTTTTGAAAAAGATTATTTAGAAGCGTTTACTAACAAAGAAAAAATAGCCGGTCTTGCCATGGATAATTATTTTATTGATATCGGCATTCCGGAAGATTATAACAAAGCACAACAAGACCTGCACCCATAAACTTAACTACTAACTATGTTTCAATTTTCAGATATTACCACCGACTGGACACTTTTTTTAGACCGCGACGGTGTTATTAATTACGAGAAAAAAGACGATTACATTTATAACTGGGAAGAGTTTAAAATGTATGATGGCGTATTACAAGCCATGCAGCGCTTTGCCCAAAAGTTTGGCAACATTATTTTAGTAACCAACCAGCGGGGTGTAAGCAAAGGGTTAATGACGGAAGCCGCTTTAATGGACATACACAATAATTTTATTAAAGCCACCGAAGCCGCGGGCGGACGTTTAGATGCTGTTTATTATTGCACCGCACTTTCTGCAGACGATGCTAACCGCAAACCCAACCCCGGTATGGCCTTGCAGGCAAAGGCCGACAACCCCGATATTGATTTCAGCAAATCAATTATGGTAGGCAATAAACTCAGCGATATGAATTTTGGCCGCAATGCCGGCATGCATACTGTGTATATGCAAACCACTCACCCCAACCAGCCACTGCCCCACCCGGCCATAGACTATGCATTTAAAAACCTGTTAAACTTTGCACAAGCTTTATAACACCGGCAAAATTTAAAACGCTGCAGCCCGTTCAATACAATAGAATAGCAGTTCTTTACAGTACTTTTACATACACCCATACAAATATGAAAAAACCTATTTGCTTTTTCTTACTCTCCGTACTTTTTTGCAGCCAGCTGCAGGCACAGCTACCTGCCGCAGCTATAAAAGAATTACGTAAAAAAGAAGACTCTTTAAAAGTGTATGCTGATAGTATGATTAATGGCCTAACCGCCGGCAAACGTTTTTTAAGCGATAGTCTTTTTGTAAAAACATTTGTAAGAGCCCTGGTTACAAAAAATTCCTTTCAATACAAGTTTGATTCTTTAGAAACCATTTCTATACAATACCCGGCCGATAGCAGCTTTCGCATATTTACCTGGCAGCTTAAGAAAGACGAGTATATGTATTACCAGAAAGGCGCCATACAAATGCGCACGGCAGATGGCAGTTTAAAACTACATGCCTTGTTTGATGCCTCTATGTTTACCGGCAAGCCCAACGATTCGGTGCGTACCAAAAGAAACTGGATCGGTGCCATCTATTACCGCATCATTCAAAAAGAACACAACGGCAAAAAATATTATACCCTGCTGGGCTTTGATGATTTTAGTGTGGCCAGCAACCGCAAGTGGATGGACGTGTTGCATTTTGATGAAGCCAGCGGAGAGCCTTTGTTTGGCGGCCCCTTTATTTCTTTTGCGCAGGATACCGGCAAAATGAAAAACAAAATTATCACCCGCTTTAATATTGAGTATAAAAAAGAAGCCCGTACACTTTTTAATTACAATCCGGAGATGGACCTGATCATTTACGATCACCTCACATCAGAAACCGACCAGCCCGAACGCAAAGAAAGCTATATACCCGATGGCGATTTTGAAGGCTTTAAATGGACCAATGGCCAATGGTTACACATAGACCAGGTATTTAACTTTAAACTGAAAGATGGCGAATACCCCCGCGATGCATTGATTAAAGACGATAATGGTAACATTAACGAAAAGCAACTGATGGAGCAAAGCGAAAAAAATATTGAAAAAGCCAAAAAGAAAGAAGCCCCTAAAAAGAAAGGCAATTGATTTTTATAAGCAGCGCATGGTTGGTATTACTATACTGTTACCTAAAATGATTTGAAAGGGGCTGCGGAAAAAAAAATTCAGTTATTATTGGTGCCAATAAAAGAAGTTATTATTTAAAAATACAATACCGCTATTT
>REAR01000004.1 GCA_004295245.1 Sphingobacteriales bacterium
TAGCCCATATTCATATGTGCTATCATTTTACCCGGTGTGCACACCACAATATCCACGCCCTTACTCAATGCATTTTTTTCCTGCACAAAAGCTTGCCCATCCACACCACCGTATACAGATATAAAGCCTAAAGAAGTAAAATAAGACAGCCCCTCTAAATGCTCTGTTATTTGTATGGCCAGCTCTCGGGTAGGCACAATAATCAGTACATTAATATAACTATCCTCATGTGGGTGAGTAAGTAATTTATTAATAAGTGGCAATAAAAATGCAGCTGTTTTTCCGGTGCCGGTTTGCGCCGAAACAATTACATCTTTACCAGCCATAATTAATGGAATTACCTGTTGTTGTACCGGGGTAGGTTCTTTGTATCCACTGGAAGCAAGACCTTCTGCTAAATCGTTATGAAAGTTAAAATCAGTAAAATTCAAAATGTTCAGATATATAAATATTATAAAAAGTGAAGGTAGTACAATTTTGCCAGAGCCCTCCATTCGAAGGCAGTTAATTAGGTAACCCGCAACATAGCAAAGCCCGGCAACGGTTGCGTCGCACACTTCTACTATACTGCAAAGCCGCACACAAACCCTAGGCTATTGTTGTACTATTTTATACCGTTATACATAAAATTTTGTGTTGGCAACTATAAAACCAAACAGTAACTTCAATAAAACAATTGTACTATGGTGCCTGCATTAAGAGAAGCATTCAACAGCCATTTTACCAATGCAGCTTACGAAGCTTTTTTAAAAGACCTGCACAGCAAATACCCCGGCGCTATTGAGTTTAGGGTAGCAGAAACACCGGTTTTTATTGGAAAAGAATTTGGCAACAAAATAACCGAAGCCTGCGAAGCAATTATTGATATTATAGTGGATGATTCTTTTAAAGCAATAACAAACCGGGCCATACCCCCGCAAGATTTTGTACCCAACGAAGCCGCCCACCCACACATGCTTTGCTTTGATTTTGGTATTTGTGAAAACGAAGAAGGCGTTTTAGAACCACAGCTGATAGAAATGCAGGGCTTTCCCACACTGTTTGGTTTTCAGGTTTATTACCCCGAAGTAGAACAAAAACATTTTGCTTTACCAGTAAACTATAGCCAATACCTGGGCAACTATACTAAAGAAACCTACTTGCAGGCACTAAGAGAATTATTGATTGGTAATACGCCGGTTGAAAATGTAATATTGCTGGAAATAAAACCACACGAACAAAAAACAAAAATTGATTTTTACTGCACACAGAACTATTTGGGCATTAAGCCCGTTTGCATAACAGAACTGATACAGGAAGGCAGGCAATTGTTTTATATAAACAACGGCATTAAAACCCGCATTCTTAAAATTTATAACCGCGTTATTTTTGATGATTTAAATAATAGCAAAGCCAGCCTTGGAAATTTTGTAGACATTACGCAAGACCTTGATGTAAGCTGGCTGCCCCACCCCAATTGGTTTTACCGGGTAAGCAAGTTTACATTGCCCTTTATTAACCACCCCTATGTGCCACAAACCTGGTTTTTAAATGAGCTGACGCAATTGCCGGGCAACCTTGAAGATTATGTTTTAAAACCCTTGTTTTCTTTTGCCGGGCAGGGTGTGGTAATAGATGTAACACCGGCAGACATTGAAAATATTAAAGACCCGGAAAACTGGATACTGCAGCGCAAAGTAAAATACGCCGCAGTTATAAAAACACCCGATGAACCGGCTAAAGCAGAAATACGCATGATGTATATTTGGCAAGATGGTTGGGCAAGACCACAGGCAGCCATTAATCTGGCCCGCTTAAGTAAAGGAAAAATGATTGGGGTACGCTACAACAAAGATAAAGAATGGGTAGGCGGCACAGTAGCTTATTTTGAACGTTAAACTTTTAATATGGATTTTGTAAATAACATTCCCGTTAGAGAATTAGCACCGGGTTTTACTGCACAAGTAGTGCATGGTGCCAACACCAGCGTTTCTTTTGTAAGGGCTAAGCAAGGCCATCGGGTGCCCTTGCACCACCACGTGCATGAGCAGGTAACACATATTGTGGAAGGCACGCTTGAAATGGAAATTGGTGGCCAGCAATATACACTTACTGCAGGCAGCATTTTTGTAATACCATCTGATACGCCGCACAATGCATACGCGGTTACAGACTGCTACATTATAGATTTTTTTAGCCCGGCAAGAGACGATTTAAGATAAACAACCCCTCTGCTTTTTTATAAGGCTATTACGTTGCATTAAGCAATGCTTGATGCATTTGCATGATTGATGCCTGTAGCGTTGCAGCTTAAGGGTGCGACGCAACGATGTTTCATTGAAATACTGTAGCCGGTAACACACTATTTATTTTACCGTTACACGAAGCCCTAAAAATAAACGGCGGCCCTGGTTGGGTGCATACACATAATTTGGATCGAAGGTGAGTGCATACGGGTTTTGTGGAGTGGCAATAACCTGTCCGCTATTATTAAACTGCACCTGCTTGTCAAACGGATCGTTAGAACGTGCAATAATAAATGGACTGCCTTTAACGGGTGTAAAGTTTAAAAAGTTTTTTACGCCCCCATAAGCCTCCATGCCGTTTTTAAATTTTTTAGTGAGTTGAATATTTTGAATGCTCCATACTGGCGATTGCGGCATTCGCGGGTCGGTGGCTGATAATAACGGCAACAACATTTTGCCATAGAAGGCACCGGTATAATCTATTACCCAATTTGTTTTTGCAAAACTGTATGATAAAGACCAGGTGCTGCTGAGCCGCTCTGTTAGCAATTGGCGGGTGCGTATTTTTTTACCAGAAGATTTATCGGTTACCGAAACATCCTGTGCCGTAATACCTAAATGACCCCGCAATGAATTAGTGAAACCAAACTCGGCATTTATACTAGCCCCTTTAGAAATTGAATACCCCTTAAGATTGGCATAAATTATCTGGTTGGCATTGGTGGTATAATCTGGCAAAATGCGATTGGTAAAATGTGTGTACCACGCAGTAAACTCTGTGGTAAGCCACATGCCCTTGGTATTTGTTTTATGCAACAAATTAATATTGGCATTGTAACTTCTTTCTGGCTTTAATGCATCTTTTATAACTACTGTTCTGGCGCCGGTTAAAGCGGCATGGTCTTCTGTAAACAAGTTAACCGTTCTAAAACCTGTGCCTGCGTTAAAACGAAGTATGGTGTTGCTGTTAAAACTATATTTATACGCTGCCCTTGGTGTTATAATAGCACCGTGCTTTTTATGATGATCGTACCGTATGCCCAATAATAATTTTTGTTTGGCAGCTAGTTTTATTTCGTCCTGTAAAAAAATGCCCGGCAATAAAATTTTATCGGGTTGGTTGCGCAGACTTGTATTTTGTGTGGCAGGCGTATTATCATCGTAATAAGTATAACGGCCAACGGTGCCGGCCAACCAATCGTGCTGTTGGGTGGTTTTGTCCCAGGTTAATTGTGCAAAGCCAATGTACTGGTTGGCATTAAAAATAGTAGTACCATAAGCAGACCGCTGCCCATGTGCGTTAAAAGAATATCCCAACATTAATTTTTCTTTAGTGGGCAATTGATAATTGCCTACTAGTTCTAATCGGCGGGTAATAATGTTTTCTCCATACACACTATCGCCTCCGTAAAACTGTTTGTTCCACCGCATTTCTCCGCCCCAGCGGTCTTCATAAATAAACCGTGCAGCAAGTGAAGCCAGCCGGTTTTGTTGACGCTGCCAACTGTATTTATTAAAAATAGCCAGCCGGTTTTGCAACGTTATATCCGTAAACTGATCGTTGTTTTTATCTACCGGGTGGGTGTAATTAAAATAGCTTACCCCAAGCAGGGCAGTTGCTTTTTTACCCATATTGTATTTTATAGCCAGCTCGGTATTTATTTCCTGCCACGATGTTGTCATTACATCTGCTGTTAGCAATGGAGCCTTTAATGGGTTTTTGGTGATGATATTAATAAGTCCGCCAATTGCTTCAGAGCCATACAAAGAAGAAGCTGGTCCCTTCACCACTTCAATTCTTTCTACCAATGCGTTGGGTATACCAAACAAACCATACACACTGGCCAGGCTACTAACTATTGGCATGCCGTCTATCAATACCATGGTGTACGGGCCTTCCAATCCGTTTATATGAATATCTCCGGTATTACAAACATTACAGTTTAATTGCGGACGCACACCGTTTACCAGTTGCAAGGCATCAAACAATGCGGGGGATGGATTCTTTTTAAAAAAAGCCGGGGTATAAATTTCTACCGGCACAGGGCTTTCAGTTCGCTTCACTGTTTTAAGGGTGCCCGTTACCACAACATCCGACAAAGATTTAGAACTTGCTTTCATTTGCACCACCACAAAACCTGCAGCGGTAATATGTATGGTATCCGTTTCAAAGCCTGTAAAACTGCATATCAAAAAAGCGCCTGGGGCTTGTTTAAAATTAAATACCCCCTGGCTAGTAGTTAATTGCTGTTGGTTATTATAAAAAACTACAGCACCCGCCAATGGCTCTCCGCTTTGTCGGTCTACCACTTTACCACTCACCTGTGCTTGCAAAACAAATGCTTGCAACAACAGCATCAATATAAAAAGAGGTTTCATAATTAAGGTTGTATAAATATATTTTTAGTCTTGTCTAAATTTATGTTTAGACAAATATAGCTTTTAAAACTAAAAAAACCACCTGGCGGTGGTTTTAGTTAATAAAGTTTATAAGCTACTTACTTAAAAGCGTTCAGAAAAGTACGTTCCAGTGTTATAAAATAGTTGTTCTCTCCTACCCGTATCATATTACCAGCCAATTGAAAACGGGCGCCTACATTAATCTTAAAGTTGCTATTAAAAATCAGTTGCAGGGCAGGGGCGGCATCCAGCATATAATCTCTGCCACCCAAACCACGCATCCCTATTAATTCAAAATACAAGTTTAAATTGGTTTGTTTATAACTCTCGTAAGACTTTGGAAAAAGCAGGTAACCTGCAGCTAAAGAATAATTCAATGCTTCTAAAGAATGGCCTTCGCCATGCACATGTTTATTTCTGTTTGCAATAGCTTTTAATACACCCACAGTTGCAGAAACGGCTAGTTTATGCTGCAGTTTGGTAGCAACAATACCCGCTTGCACACCATCATTATCGCCGTCTAAATTCAACTCATCATAAATAAACGGGTTGCGGGTGTAGGCCGCTTCTGCAAATGCGGCCATTCTAAAATGGCTATGTATATCATCCTGCGAAAAGAAACGCCATTTAGCATACCCCTTCACCGACTCCCATCGTTGCTGATTGCTATAGAAGTCAGAAAAAGTAGTGCTTGCCATCAGCATCAGTTTTTTTGAAACACCAAAATGCAGCTCAGGCATAAAACGCTGCTTAAAATAATTATTACTCTTGCTAACAGGGCTGCGCCAATTTAAATCAACAGTTAGAGATTTTGCCGGCATATTAGATGCTGGCTCACTAAACATATATAATTCCTGGGCGTTTATAACAAACCCCATAATCAATAGAAATAGTGTAGATAGCAATTGCTTCATGGTATAGTTTTGGAGACCAGCTTTTGTACTGCGGTCAACAGTTGTTGCGTCGCACACTGCAACAGCAAATGGTTAGTAAGCAATTATTCTTTTACCAGTTTGTTTACCCTTTTAATTAAGGCCGACCCTTCTAAATCTCTTGCCACAATTTCGCCTTCTTTGTTAATTAAATAGGTAGTGGGTATTTGCTGCAGGTTCCAAACTTGTAAAGAGGGCGCATCCCAACCACCAGTTTCTATCACCTGCAACCATGGAATTTTATCTTGCTTTATGGCAGCTTTCCAATCCGCCGCATACTGGTCAATACTTACGCTATAAATTTCAAAGCCCTTGGCTTTTAAATCCGGATACAACTTTACCAGTTGCCTGTTGCTTTTGCGGCAGGGCCCACACCAACTCGCCCAAAAATCTAACAACACCACTTTTCCATGCAAAGAAGAAAGACTCACCACTTTACCATTAGTGTCTTTTAATTTAATATCTGGTACAGCACTGCCTATTGATGGCTGCGCCCAACCAAATACACTTATAAAACTTAACAGCAGTACAAAAACCAATCGGTTCATAATATTTTTTTTAAACTTCATATTGTAACATGATAAATACGTGCATTCTTATCTGCACCCACTTTTTCGCAGCAGGCAGCTGCTTTACCTGTTTGTAAGCAGGTATGTGTAGTAGCCGTACTCATTTTTTTAAACTGCTTGGCCGGTACAAACAATTTATCTACCAGTGTTATGGTTTGCTCTCCGTTTAATATCTGTTCTTTGGTATTAATAAAATGAAAGGTCTTACCATCTACCGTAACATGCGTATCGTTCTTAACCGGTATATTAGAAAAAGAACCAGTTAGTTGTAGTTTACTTATAAAAAAGCCCGCATCTTCTACTGCTACACGCAACGCATCCGCATCAACCGCTGCATCTTTTTTAAAAAAAATAGTAAAAGAAGATGTTTTAATATTTGGAGCAACCGACTCAACAAAAGAGATTTTTTTTAAGGCATTATCTATTGCCTTTGTACACAATGCACAGGTTAATCCACTTGCCTGTAATTGTGCCTTATTAAACTGAGCCGTAACGGTTGTATTTAACAATACAGCTACCAGCAATAATCCAGCTATTTTTTTCATAGCGCTCTATTTAAAAAATTTAAAATATAATACTGGATGGCGCCTATTGCCGCCACCCAGTATATGATTACAGTTTTAATTTGCGTAGCAAAATGCATTACGATTTACAGCAACCTTTTTCTTTGCAAGTAGCCATGTCTTTGCAGCAGTCTTGCTTTTTTTCGCACTTGCCTTCTTTACAGCATGAAGCGCCTGCTGCCTTTGTGCATTTGCCTTCTTTGCAGCAATCTTCGCCGGCATGAGTGCATTTGCCATCTTTACAGCAATCTTTTGCAGTTACTGCAGTGGCCTCTTTACGCTCATATTTGCAACACTCGTGTAAGTTATCGTATGCGGTATTATTGGCGGTATAATCTTTAGTATCGTAACCTGCAGCGGCTACTGCTTGTTGAATTTTGTTGGGGTTGGTTGCTTTTGCATTGTAAGAAACCGTGAGCACTTTTGTTTCCGTATTCCAGTCTGCAGCACTGGCACCGGCGGTTTTTGCAGATTTTTCAATGGTTTTTTTACACATGCCACACTCTCCCCAAACTTTTATTGACTCACTTTTTAATCCTGTGTTTTTTTGCGTATTGGCTTTTTGTGCAGTTGCAGTAACTGAGCCCAAAATAAATACAATGAATGATAAAATGAATGATTGCGTTTTCATACAAACTATGTTTTAAAATTGAATGATAATTAAATAACAATAACAACAGGCTCATTTATCAGCCTGAGACATCTTTTAAACTAGCTGTTATTTAAATTCTGAAAACGCAATTTAACACGCAAAGAGAGGGTTGCCCGCTATTGGGTGGACTATTACACAAAACCGTTTTGTGATTGGTTACTGTTGCTACTGCCGCATTAAATGTATCATAGGAAGGCAAAATAGCAACCGGTGCATTAATTATATAGTCAGCAGATACTTGTTTGTGAGAGTCTTGCAGTTTGTAAAACTTCAGATCGTTGTGGCAGCAGCCGTTACTTTGGCTATCCATTCCGCACTTATCGCAGAAGTGTGTTTCTTTTTCTGTAACACTAATAGTACTGCCAACCTTCTTACCCATGCAATAGTGTATTTCTACCACCAAACCGCTGGAAACGGCGAGGTAAAGAAATGCGATTACAATGGTTAAGACTTTTTTCATCTACTGCAAAATTAAGAGAAATTATTTGCCGGTCAACAGTAGAACGTTAAAGTGTTTAAAACATTTTGCTATTACAGAAATATACTATTTGTAAGAATGTTCATTTTTATTCTGCGGTACAAGTGAGTGACACAACGATGTTGCCATGTTGCTGAAGGTTGAAGACAACTGCTGGCAACCAACCTTTAACGCGGTGTTTTTTTATACACCCACCAGGCTACTATGCCAAAAATAAGATTGGGTAACCAGGCGGCAATAAAAGGGTGCAGGTCTCCCTTGGTAGAAAAAACCGTGGAAAATTTATCCATTACCACAAAAAGAGCTGCACTAACCAACCCAAAAGCAAGGTGCAAACCGCTACCACCTCTTGTTTTACGGCAAGCTATGGTAGCGCCTAAAATGGTCATTATTAAAACAGATACAGGGGTTGCCATGCGGCGGTAATACTCTACTTTATACGTATTCAGGCCTTCTGTACCCCGCAACTCTTCTAATTGAATAAACCGCTGCAGTTCTGGCGAAGAAAGTTTGTCTTTGAGATATTCATCGCGGCGAAGGTCTTTTGGGGTGAGATTTAATTGTAAGTTAAGTGCTGGTATTAAACGAATAGTTTCTTTAATACCATCAATTTTTCGTTCAAACCCGTTTTCTATACGCCAGTTCTTTTTAGCAGTATCCCATTTAATAACATCGCTGCGCAGGTTATACACTACTTTATTATCTTTTATTTTAAGCATGGCAAAACCGCCAGATATTTTAGAAGCGGTATCGTAATACCGGATGGCAATATATGTGCTGGGATCATTTTTAAGATAAAACGTATTAGCGTTTGACATGCCCGCATAGTATGAACTGTTTTTGTCAATATGATTTATTTGAAACTCGCTGCGTATTTCATTGCCTTTGGGAAACACATACCAATTGCAATAGAGTAATACAAGTGCCAGAAATGTACCAGCAATAAAATAAGGGCGCAAGTACCGATTGAACCGAATGCCATTGGCCAATATTACTATCACTTCTGCCCTGCCCGCCATTTTTGAAGTAAAATAAATAACGGCTATGAATACCATTAATGGAAATATCATAGATATTATAAAGGGCACAAACCCGGTGTAGTACTCTGTAATAATTTGCCAGGTACCCAGCCCGCTTTTTACAAAGTCGTCTGTTTTTTCGCTGCTATCTATTACAACAGCAACAACAGTTAATGCTAAAATGGTAAACAAAAAAGTTACCAAAAAATTTTTGATGATATACCAGTCGAGTATCTTCATATGAGGCTGGGGCAAATGTACTTAAAAACTGTTGTGGATAAGTTATCAGTAATTGATTACATGGTTCTATTTATAAGCCTTTTAACAGTTATATTTTTAAATTATATTTGATGCTTACAAGCCCAAACAGCCTATGCCGGTTTTTTATTACCTGGAAGGAAAAGAAAAAAGAGGTCCCTACTCTATAGACGAACTGCAGACCAAACCAGTGACTGCAGACTCTTTTATATGGTACGACCGGCTGCAAGGCTGGACCCGATTAGAAGACGTACCCGAAGTTTACCGCTATTTTAAGAATCAACCCAATACTGCCAGCCTGCTTACAATGGCAGAAAAAATTGCACCGCCGCCCATTGACCAGATCACTACGGCTTTACCCAAAGCCGCTACTATTGCAACCACACAAAAAAAAGCAACCGGTAATTTTGCAAAGCAATTGTTTGATGAGTACCGCTTTGCCATTTATTGGTGCCTCTCTCATGTAGTTATTTTACTGTTATCGTATAAAGAAGTTTACTTTTTTAATAACACCGGCACCCCACGTACTGATAAGTTTTGGCCCTTTGTAAAATTTACCGACCCTTATTTTATGCCAGATGATGTAAAAACCTATTCTAAATTCAATGGTTTTTTTACGCAGTATGATTGGACGGAGTTTAGCTTCTATACCGGCTTGGCATTTTTTATTGTACTGCTTTCATTGGCTTACCGTAAAACAAAATAAATTACAAGCGCTGTTGCAGGCGTGGTATCAATTGGTTCTTCCAACTATTGTTTTACCAGCCATAGGTAAAATGCAAGATTATGAGTACTGGCAATTGTAAGACCTAATATTTCTTTACTTTTTATAAGGTGGCGCAAATAGGCTTTACTATAGTAATTGCTCATAGGGCAATCTATACCATCATCAAGCACAGAAAAATCTTTCTCCCATTTTTTATTATCAATATTAATAACCCCGTTACTGGTAAACAGCA
>REAR01000005.1 GCA_004295245.1 Sphingobacteriales bacterium
TGATGCAGATGAGTATGAAAAATTAAGCCTGAAGCCAGTTGGTATTCATGCAAAATATTGCCCCGATTATTTACTGAAAGCAGCTACCAAAGCGTGGGACGATGCCGTACAGCTGGGTGAAAAATTTGGTTATCGTAATGCACAAACCACGGTAATTGCCCCAACCGGCACCATTGGTTTGGTAATGGATTGCGATACTACCGGTGTGGAGCCCGACTTTGCCCTGGTGAAGTTTAAAAAATTAAGCGGTGGTGGTTATTTTAAAATCATTAACCAATCAGTGCCTTTGGCATTAAAGAACTTAGGTTATAGCGAGAAAGAAGCCGATGCTATTGTAAAATATGCAGTAGGTTCTGGCAGCTTTGCCGGCTCTCCGCACATTAACCACCAAAGCCTGAGCGAAAAAGGATTTACAGCCGATGAAATTAAAAAATTAGATGCTGCTGTAACATCTGCTTTTGAAATTGGATTTGTTTTTAACGTGTACACTTTAGGAGAAGCCTGCTTACAACGCCTTGGCTTTAACGCAGAACAATATTTTAATTTTGAATGGAGCTTACTGGAATCATTAGGATTTACTGATGAGCAGATTGAGGCTGCCAATGATTATATCTGCGGTACCATGACGGTAGAAGGTGCCCCATTACTGAAAGAAGAACACCTGCCTGTTTTTGATTGCGCCAATAAATGCGGCAAAAAAGGAGAACGTTACATTCATGCACACGGCCATATACGTATGATGGCGGCTACACAACCTTTTATAAGCGGCGCTATTTCTAAAACTATTAACCTGCCCAACGAAGCTTCTGTTGATGAAATTGCAGATTGCTATTTATTAAGTTGGAAACTGGGTTTAAAGGCCAATGCACTGTACCGCGATGGCTCTAAACTAAGCCAACCACTAAGCACCAAGAGCGACAAGAAAAAGAAAACAGAAGAAGCCAATACAGAAGCCGCAGATACTGCAGCAGCCGCTGCCATTGCAGCATCAAATATTGTAGACCTGGGCAAATTAACCGTAGCCGAGCTGTTAGAAGAAGTACAAAAAAGAGTACAGGCTTCTCCAGATACAAAACTGAAAAGAGCCCTTGCTACCATTGTAGAAAGAAGAACATTACCTGCCAAGCGCCGTGGCTTTACACAAAAAGCAAAAATTAACGGCCAGGCCTTGTTTTTACGCACCGGCGAGTATGCAGATGGCACTGTAGGAGAAATTTTTATAGACATGGCTAAAGAAGGCGCTACCATGCGTAGTATGCTTAACTGCTTTGCTATCTCTATTTCAATAGGCTTACAGTATGGGGTGCCTTTAGAAGAGTTTGTAGAAAAGTTTGTGTTTACCCGCTTTGAACCATCAGGTATGGTAGACCATCCCAACATTAAAACCACCACTTCTATTGTAGACTTTATGTTCCGCACATTGGCCTATGAATATTTAGGCAGAACAGATTTAGTACATGTGCTGGATAAGCCCGAACTGATGAATACTGGCACCGATGATTGGGATGAAATACCCACTTCATTAGAGTATGAAAAAAAAACACCAGAACTGAGTGATGTGCGGGTAGTGGCACCGCAACCCAAGGCTACAGAACCAGTGGCTGCTAAAAAAGAAAAAGCAACCTCTTCTGTTAGAATGGATGGCAATGGTTTAGATGCAGTAAACGCTGCCGCTAAAAGCATGCAAAGCGATGCGCCAGCTTGTAACACCTGCGGTCATATAACCATCAGAAGCGGCACTTGCTACAAATGCCTTAACTGTGGTAACAGTATGGGTTGCAGTTAAACAGTTTTCATGGACGGTTTTCATAAATTTAACGCTGCTTATATCTATAAGCGGCGTTTTTTATTTTGTAACCAGCCACAAATCTTTGGGCAACATCCTTGCGTCGCACACTTGTACAGGTAGCATATAATGTTTCTGATTTTTTATTTCTATTCAGAACCCCTACTGCTGAAGTGTGCGACGCAACGGCTGCCGATTAATGTTATATTGCTGGCAACACCTTTCAAATACCTTCCATAAATGAATGGCATTTTACTTTTTTTGGGAAACGGGGACCCCCCTTTTTTTATAAGCAACTAACCACTTTCGTTTCTGCCTTCAAATTGTTTGAAGCCTTCATTTTCAGTATAAAACAAGTGCTGTTTTATTTTAAAACTAACAGGCAGCAGCATTTGCCTTAAAATTTTGCTAATGCCGGCTTGCAGGCATGGGCTTTGCATACTATCTTACTCAACTAATTCGTTTACCCCTAAACCTAAAAAAACATGAAAACTCTTTTGGCTATTTTAGTATGCGCCATTGCTTTTACATCTTGCGCCCGTTCAGTTTCTCCGGGCGAAGCAGCTAATCATCATTATAAAAAATGTCGCAGCGTTAAATAATATTGTAAAGGATACCACCAACCATACCCTGGCTTTTTGCCGGGGTTTTTTTATAGTTACTTTTGCAACCACAATAATTATTTATGCGCTACCTGTTTTTAATTATCAGCACTGCCATGGTTGCCTGCAATAATCACCAGCACAATAAGCAGGCTGCAGAAAATACACATGCCCAACACAAAACAATTGCCGGCAACCGAAGCGGCTATGCAGACAGTGTAAATGAAGGTTTAATTGTAACAGATACTATGAAGACTAGCCCACGCCGGGTAGCCATGGCTAATATTGGCAATTGCCATGTACATGTAAATTATGGTTCGCCGGGTGTAAAAGGCCGTAACATTTGGGGCGGGTTGGTAGCCTATAACCAGGTATGGGCTGCGGGTGCACACAAAGCCACTACCATTGAGTTTTCAACCGATATACTATTGGGCAATAAAAAAATTGCTGCCGGAAAATATGGATTGTTTATGTTACCCGGCGAAAAAGAATGGACGGTTATTATAAATACCCAATACGATCAGCACCTTGCAGATGATTACGACCCTGCAAAAGATGTGGCCCGTTTTATTGCCACCCCGATTATTTTAAATAAAGTAGTAGAACGCTTAACGTATACTGTAGAAGCTGGAGACAAAAAGGGTACATTGGTTTTTGCGTGGGAGAAAATAAAAATTACAGCACCATTAAGTTTATAAATAAAAGGCCGGTTTTAAAACCGGCCTTTTATAATTTAGTTAAACAACCCTTTTACAGTATCTAAAATACCGCCGCCACTGCTGGCACCACCACCGCTAAACATAGAAGTAATATCGTTTAAGTCTGTATCCCCGTCTCCATCTTTATCTAAACCACCGCTGGTAACTTTGCCTACTAAACCGGCAATATCCAAACCGCCTGTTTTGCCGCCGCTTAAAGAGTTAAAGATGCCTTGTATATCAAAGCTACTATCGTTAGGGTTATTGGTTTTGCTTACAAGGTTTTGTAATACAGAGGGTATCAGGCTGCCGGCAATACCGCTGGCTTCACCTTGGCCTATATTAAATTTGTTCATCAGGTTTTGTATTACACCCCCCGATAAATTTTGAACCACGGGGTTATTGGTTAAATCGCCACCTTGTCCACCAAATAATTTCATAACATCTTTAATACCACCAGAGGCAATCATTTGTTGCAAACCACCAGCAATAGAGCTAGAGGTTTCAGCAATAGCCGCATCATTGTGCTCATTGGGTATAGCAGGGTTATTTACAATAGCATCGCCTGCTTGTTCTTTAACAAGGTTTAATAAATTTTCTAACATAGTTGTAGTTTTTTAGTTGTAAGTAAGTTAGTTGTATCAACATAAAGGTTGCAGTAAGGTAGCATTATTTTTTTGTTGCCCTTTCTTTTGTAAGTGGGTAGTTTATGTAACCAGCAGTAGAGGTGATAATAAGCATCGTTGCGTCGCACCCGTTAACCGCAAAGCGCTGCTCAGCAGCCAAAAGCTTATTTTTTTATTGCGGCTATTATTTCTGTTGCGTGTTGTTTGTTTTTAGGCCGTAGAAAAATTTTTTCAATAATGCCTTTGGGGCTTACTATAAAAGTGGTGCGGTGCAGGCCCATATAATTACGGCCATACAATTGTTTCTCGCCCCAAACACCATATTTATCAATAATAGTGTGGGTGGGGTCGGCAATTAAAGTAAAAGGCAACGAAAATTTAGCTTCAAATTTTTTGTGTTTCTTTTCATCATCCGGGCTAATGCCTAAAACCTCAAAGCCCTCTTTTTTTAGCAAAGCATAATTATCCCGTAGGTTACAGGCCTGTATAGTGCAGGTGGGGGTATCATCTTCGGGGTAAAAAAACAATACCAGGTATTGCCCTTTGTATTGGGCAAGGCTGTGTTTGGTGCCGTTTTGATCGGTACCGGTAAAAGCGGGGGCTTTATCACCTTCTTGCAAATGTGTAGGCATATACTATCTTTTAAACTGGTAGCTTTGTTGGGTAATATTACCGGCCTCATCCGCTACTCGTACCATCAGGTTGTGGTTACCGGGCATACAATGCTCATCAAACGTATAAATAAAACTGCGGCCTTTATCGTTGGTAAAGCAAATCCATTTTCCATCCAGTTCGGCCCACCAGTCTTTATGTTTTTCTAAATTATCTTTTACAGTAAAAACAATACGGCTGGCCTTACTCATATCTGCACCGTTGCTAAAACCAACAGGTGTAATAACAGGCGGCTGTTCATCAACCAGTAGTTGAAAACTGCCAAAGTCTCTGAAGCGGGCAGCGGCCCAACCGTTTTGCCAGGTAACTTTTTCAACCAATTTTTTTGCACCTGCATAGCGTTGCATTACTGTTTTGTTTTGTTGGTTGGCAGTTAAGGTAGTGCTGGGTTTAATGCGTACCAGTATAAAATCTTGCAACGGTATAGCGGCGCTGCCAATAGTATGCAGCGCAGAAACACTCATAGTGTTGCCATTGGGTGCCTTACTGTAATTGATGTGTACAGAATCGTAGAGGCAGCGTTCGCCAATAAAAAATTCGCACTCGCTGCTTTCAAAGCCATCCAACATCATTGGATAAAATAAATTTCCGGCAGGCTTAGCAGTACTGACTGCGCCACCTTGAAATTGAATGGTAAAATTAATATGGCTTTCATTCAACTCGGTATCATATACGGTAATGCTGATGATGTGAGGTTGTCCATCACTAATATCCAACACACCATTGCCGTAACGGGTATCGTAAATAGAATTTAAAAAGCCTGGTAGTTCAGACAAATGTTGTAAAAAAGGTCCACCGCTTGCTTTGGTTTTATAATCAATATGTGCATTCATATAGCGGGTATCGCTATAGCTGATATTATCCATTCTAAAACCCGTTACCGGGTGGTTATCCATTTTAATAACACCCTGAAAAATGCCATTGGGGTTGGTAGAGCCGCTATGGCTATCAATTGCACCAACAGAAAAACTAACCAGTGGGGCAGTGGTTTTATAAACCGGGGTGGCGGTGGTAAAAACAGCACCGGCTTTTTTTAAGGTAATATATTGTGGTGTTTGCTCGTAAGTACTGCGGGTGCGGTTGTATAAGGCCAAACGCTTTATAACCGGCGTACTGTTATCTGCCAACGGAAGGCCAAACAATAATGGGTTTACATTCACATCATTGGCAGTGGTGCGTATTTCAAAGTGCAGGTGGGGCGCTTGTGAGCCGCCCGTGTTGCCACTATTGGCAATAAAGTCGCCCTTTTTTACAGGGAATAATTGTGGCGGCAGATCTAAAAAAATAGCCCATGATTTTTTTAGATACTGCTGTTGTTTAACATAGGCTTCTACTGCTGGCGACAATTTATTAAGGTGTGCATACAACGTGGTATACCCATTAGGGTGGTTAATATAAATAGCACGGCCAAATCCGGCGGGTTCAATTTTAATGCGGGCTATATAGCCATCAGCAGCGGCATACACGGGCAGGTTTTCACGCTGCAGCGTTCTAAAGTCTAAACCCATATGGTAATGGTTAGGGCGTAGCTCACCAAAATTGCCGCTAAGGTCTATTGGTATTGCAAGTGGATTTCTGAAATAACCCTTGGGGTAATTAATTGGTTGAAATAACTGAGCAGGTGCTACATAAAATACCAAACAAAAAAAGATAGAAGTTGCCAGCCGCATGAACAAATTGCCGTTTAAAAATTTAATAATTGAAAACAAAGCTAAAGGGTAACATCCAAAGTAAATCGGCCGTTGTATAATTAGTAATGCACCAATGTTTATAACATAGGGTTAAACCTGTAGGTAACAATAGTGTTAAATCCGTTACGTTAATGTTTTTAAAATACCCACATTGTGGTATATGTTTTTTAGAACATAGGAACAGCGTTTGCTGTTATATAAATGTCTTAATAAAAAGAATTAGCGAATGCAATAAATTTTACGTTATGAAAAAGCTGCAAAGAAACCTTCTCATAAGTTTAGTAATGGCTGGTGCCACTATTGTAGGTTGGGTAAAAGGAACGGAAGCCAAGCAAAAAATGGTATACCGGTGGAAGATGAGCTTTGATGAAAAAAGAGCCCTTGCCAAAAAACGCATGGCACAACGCCAGGGCCAGGTAATGCTGGATGATATAGAGTGGGCTGCTTACCACAACAATTAATTATATAAATACTTTCTGAATATACTCAGGCCCCCGCCCGGTGCGGGGGCTTTTTGTTTTTTGTAACCAGCAGTGCCGCTACACTCGTCATCGTTGCGTCGCACACTTCAGCAGTAAGCCAACAACCAGGCAAGGTCTAAATACTACAAAAACCTTGCACTGAGGCCGGATTTTTAATTTTTTTGCCACTATTATACTTGCTGACCTCTAATCCTTGGTACAAGTGTGCGACGCAACGGCTGTTCATTAGCCTTACTACTGCCGGCTACACAAAATTTTTTCTCTTAGTGCATAAGTATTTTAAAATTTAGCCGCCAAAATTGATGGCGCAACCTTACTTTTGCGCAATTTGTTTTTTCACGCCTAACTAATAAAAAAAGAATGCCCAAAGACAATTCCATCAAATCGGTTTTAATTATTGGTTCTGGTCCCATTATTATTGGCCAGGCATGCGAGTTTGATTATAGTGGCACGCAAGCTGCCCGTAGTTTAAGAGAAGAAGGTATTAAGGTAATTTTAATTAATAGCAACCCTGCCACCATTATGACAGACCCCATGATGGCCGACAGGGTTTATTTATTGCCGCTGACGGCTGAAAGTATTGAACAGATTTTAGAAGAAAACCAAATTGATGCCGTGCTGCCTACCATGGGTGGCCAAACCGCCTTAAACCTTGCTAAAGAGGCAGAAGACCTGGGTATTTGGGAAAAATACAATGTGCGTTTGATTGGGGTGGATATTAAAGCCATTGATAAAGCAGAAGACCGCGAAAAATTCAGACAATGGATGATTCAGATGGGGGTGCCGGTGGCACGTGCTAAAACTGCTAACTCCTTTTTAGAAGGAAAAGAGTTTGCACAAGAAATAGGATTTCCGTTGGTGATTCGCCCTTCATTTACACTGGGCGGAACGGGTGGTGGTTTTGTACACGATAAAGACGATTTAGACGAAGCCTTGAACCGTGGTTTACAAGCCTCTCCTATACATGAAGTATTGGTGGAGCAAGCGGTGTTGGGCTGGAAAGAATACGAGCTGGAGTTATTGCGTGATTCAAACGATAATGTGGTTATTATTTGTACCGTAGAAAATTTTGACCCCATGGGTGTGCATACCGGAGACTCTATTACGGTAGCACCTGCTATGACGCTGAGTGATTCCGGTTTTCAACTAATGCGCAATACGGCTATTAATATGATGCGTGATCTGGGCAATTTTGCCGGTGGCTGTAATGTGCAGTTTGCCATGAACCCCGAGAACGAAGAAATTATTGCTATTGAAATTAACCCGAGGGTGAGCCGTTCATCGGCGTTGGCATCTAAAGCTACGGGTTACCCCATTGCAAAAATTGCTGCTAAGCTGGCTATTGGTTATTATTTGGATGAGTTAGAAAACCAGATTACCAAAAGTACATCGGCCTATTTTGAGCCGGCATTAGACTATGTAATTGTAAAAGTACCCCGTTGGAACTTTGATAAGTTTAAAGGCGCTAATGATACATTGGGATTGCAAATGAAAAGCGTGGGCGAGGTAATGGCCATTGGCCGCAGCTTTACAGAAGCCATACAAAAAGCTTGTCAGAGTTTAGAGAATAATGCTGTGGGTCTGGGTTATTATGGCAAAAGCCAGATGCATGCAGAAGAGTTAATTGAATATTTAAAAACGCCCAAGTGGGATCGGCTGTTTCGTATTAAAGATGCTTTGATGCTGGGTGTTTCTGTAAGCACCATATCAAAAGCCACTAATGGTATTGACCGCTGGTTTTTAAACCAGATTAAACTAATATGTGAAGTAGAAAAAGAAATAGCTAAATACAAACTAGATAGCCTGCCCCTTGAATTATTAGAAGAAGCCAAGCGCCATGGTTTTAGCGATGAACAGATTGCCCGAATTATGGGCGATGGCACCGAAGAAACGGTATATGAAAAAAGAAAAGCAGCCGGTATTACCCGCGTGTATAAAATGGTAGATACTTGCAGTGCCGAGTTTGAGGCTAAGACACCTTATTTCTATTCTACTTTTGAAAACAGCGGTGCTAATGAAAGTAAGCGCAGCGATAAAAAGAAAATTATAGTATTGGGCAGCGGCCCCAACCGCATTGGCCAGGGTATTGAATTTGATTATTGTTGCGTGCATGGCTTATTGGCTATTAAAGAATGTGGTTACGAAGCCATAATGGTAAACTGCAACCCCGAAACAGTGAGTACCGATTTTGACATGGCCGATAAACTTTATTTTGAACCTGTTTACTGGGAGCATTTGTGGGAAATTGTTGAGCACGAGCAGCCCGAAGGCGTAATTGTGCAGCTGGGCGGACAAACAGCCCTGAAGTTAGCAGAGCGTTTACACGAGAAAGGCATTAAAATTATTGGCACCTCTTACGATAGTATGGATATTGCCGAAGACCGCGGCCGCTTTAGCGATATGCTGAAGGAATTACAAATACCCTACCCCGATTATGGAACCGCTTACGATGTGGAAGAAGCTATACAAGTGGCCAACCGTGTAGGTTACCCCGTGCTGGTACGCCCCAGTTATGTATTGGGCGGACAGCGCATGCGCATTGTAATTAATGATGATGAAGTGGAAAAAGCCGTAATAAGTTTATTAAAACATATACCCGGCAATAAAATTTTAATTGATCATTTCTTAGACCGTTGTCAGGAAGCAGAAATAGATGCCATTTTCGACGGTGAGAATTTTCATGTAATGGGTGTAATGGAGCATATTGAACCCGCCGGCATACACAGTGGAGATAGTAATGCAGTACTACCTGCATTTAACCTTACCCCATTATTGGTTACCACCATGGAGCATTATGCAGAAAAAATTGCAAGAGCTTTAAATATCAAAGGCCTCATCAATATACAGTTTGCCATTAAAGATGATAAAGTGTTTGTAATTGAAGCCAACCCACGTGCCAGCCGCACCACACCATTTATTGCTAAGGCCTACCAGATACCGTATTTAAATGTAGCCACTAAAGTAATGATGGGTACCCATACTTTAAAAGACTTTAAGTTTGAGAAAAAACTAAAAGGTTTTGCCATTAAAGAACCGGTGTTCAGCTTTAATAAGTTTCCGGGGGTTAATAAAGAGCTGGGGCCCGAAATGAAAAGCACCGGCGAAGCCATTCGTTTTATAAAAGATCTTCGGGATCCTTACTTCCGCCAGTT
>REAR01000174.1 GCA_004295245.1 Sphingobacteriales bacterium
GGTTTTGCGCTTTCGCTTCCTGTGCCTGAATATTATTCTGCCAACACCTGAATATTAAAAATACTACTCAACAAAAGTTACCGGAAACAATCCGCAATTGTTGCCATAGTAATAATTCCTTGCGCTGCTGTAAAGATATTCTTCTCATTTAATTCATAATATTTCGCTTACGAATATTTGTGCTCAAATGAGCTTTAGCCAATTGCCAATGTTCCCCTTACTCAGCGTAGGCTATGCCTACACTGTTTTTGTTTGTAGCTTTTAGCTGCACTACTACATATCTAATTTAATTAAACCTTTGTTACCAGCAGCATTAACGGCACTACTTTATAAATAATTTTCCGCTTTTGCTATTATACCACCAATACAAATTTTTGACTGGTGAGTGGCTATGCATGGGCCCGGCCATTAGCTATTGCCGCTACTATTACTGAAAGACAACCAATCCTGTTAAATAATTTTATACCCCTTATATTAATGAATGTGTTATACCGTAATTCTCTTTTTGGCTGCAACTTGTATTTAAGTACAAGTGTGCGACGCAACGGCTGCTGCCACCTGCACCGATGCTGGTACCCCAAAAACTTCTTATTTTTAATGCATGCAAATGGAATGGTTAAAAACGGGCATTGCCCCACTTAAAGATTTAATTAGTTTTTTACAGGCACAGGCTAAAACAAACGACGTACACAAAAAACAGGTGATACGGGAACTGCAAAACAACCTGAATGTTTTTAAAAACGGTTTTTTAAACAATGTGCCCCCCGATGTGATGATTGACCTGCTGCAAAACGATGCTATTAAAAAAGCCATTGATGCTAATTTTAATTTTAAAAAACTAAAAACCGGCAGCATTGAGCCCTACCATATTTTTGACGACCGCAACAAACGCTACGTTAACTGGACCACCGATAAACTGGTGGATAAAATTGATGAAAAGATTGAAGAACTGAAGACCATTAAAAAAATGAATAACGGCAGTGTGGCTGCTGTAAAAAATAATATTAACCTGATGCTGAGTAACCTTTACTACCGCATGAAACTGCTGGCAGATTTTATACGTACCACTTCAAAATAAAGCTATTACCAATAGTTGCTGCTTAGCGCCATAACAATTATTTCATACCAAGCTTACAATTTGCTAACACTGGGTTAAACATGTGTTCATAAAAACTATGCACATTTACAAAACCCAAATCTAAATGGAAAAACGCCCTATTGATGTGGTGGTTCTTTCTGATGTTCACCTAGGTACTTATGGCAGCCGCGCCAAAGAGTTGGTGAATTATTTAAAAAGTATTCAACCCAATATTTTAATTCTGAACGGCGATATTATAGACGGATGGCAGTTTAGTAAACGCTATTTTCCGCAAGCGCATATTGCTGTTATAAAAGAAATATTTAACCTGGCCAGTAAGGGCACAAGGGTTTTTTATATTACCGGCAACCACGATGAGTTGTTGCGCCGCTACAGCGATATACAACTGGGCAACCTTACACTAACTGATAAACTGGTATTAGAAATTGATGGAAAAATGACCTGGATTTTTCATGGTGATGTATTTGATAATACCACAAAAGGTGGTGCCAGGTTTATTGCCAAGTTGGGAAGTACAGGCTATGCAGCCCTTATTTTACTGAATAAGAGTATTAACCACTTATTAAAATTATTAGGAAGAGACCGGGTTTCGCTCTCAAAATCGGTAATGGCCAGCGTAAACAAAGCAGTAACCAAAATAAACGATTTTGAAACCATTGCCGCAGAGCTGGCTATAGAAAAAAAATATGATTATGTGCTGTGTGGCCATATTCACCAGCCTTCTATACGCACCGTAGAAAATAAAAACGGTAAAGTAACCTACCTCAACAGTGGCGATTGGGTGGAGCATTGCACGGCTTTAGAATATAAAAACAATCAATGGACTTTGTTTGAATACAAAGAGGAAAACTTTGCACCCGCCACCGCTATAGAAATGAAACCAGCACTTACTGTGCTGTCTGATGAAATACATTTTTACATTAACTCTTTAGCCATTTAACCATGAAAATATTTTACGCAGTACAGGCAACAGGTAATGGCCATATCAGCCGTGCCATGGAATTATTACCCCATCTGCAGCAATATGGCACCGTAGATATTTTTTTAAGTGGAGCCAACAGCAGCTTACCCTCCACCTTGCCGGTAACCTACCGCAGCAAAGGGTTAAGTTTATTTTATTCTAACAGCGGTGGTCTTCGTTATAAAAAAATTATTCAGTCTTTTGCCCCGCTGCGTTTAATAAAAGAA
>REAR01000069.1 GCA_004295245.1 Sphingobacteriales bacterium
GGACTAAAAAACATACAAACCCGGGTAGAATACCTCAAAGGAAGCGTGGAGTTTGACAGCACAACAGGACAGGGCACCGTGGTGAGCATTCATATTTAAAAAAGCGTTCTCAACTTATCAAGTGGGGGCCTAGTGATACTTTACTACTACTTTTATCTTTTAATGGTTGATAGTTGGTATAAGCGGTGAAACATTTATTGCAACTTAGTAGTCTCTTGTGAACAACCAACAAGTATGCCTGTTAAACACCTGCCGCAACTTCTCTTAACGTTATTTTTTGGCCTAAATATCATTGCAGTTTCGGCACAAACATCCAAACAATTAGCCGCTAAAAGAACAACAACCACTATTAAAATAGATGGTAATCTGGACGATAATGCCTGGAGAAGCGCACCTGTTGCAACCGACTTTATAGAATTCAGACCCACGCCCGGAAAGAAGGAGGAAGCCGATTCAAAAACGGAGGTTTATATTTTATACGATAATACGGCTATTTACATTGGCGGGTATTGCCATGAAAAATCTATTGATAGTGTTTCAAAAGAATTAATTGGACGCGATCGTATTGGCGCTAATGATTTTGTAGGAATAATCTTTGATACCTACCACGATAAAATTAATGCTATGGGTTTTTATGTTACTCCCTTAGGAGAGCAATATGATGCCCGCTACTATCCAATGGATAATGGAGGAGGAGAAGATGATAGCTGGAACGCAGTATGGAACTGCGAATCGAAATTGCAAAAAGATGGCTGGACATTTGAAATACGCATCCCTTATTCAGCGCTGCGTTTTAATACTAAAGACATGCAAACATGGGGGCTTAATATAACCCGCCGCCGTCAAAAAACAGGGCAGCAGTACATGTGGAATGAAGTAGACCCCAAGAAAAACGGATTCATCAATCAGTTTGGAGAGTGGGCTGGTATTGAAAAAATACAAGCACCATTGCGCTTATCTTTCATGCCGTATTTTTCAACGTATCTAAATCACTACCCTCATAACCAACCCGGTGTTAAAAATACCACCAGTAGTATTAATGGTGGTATGGATGTGAAGTATGGCATTAATCAGAGCTTTACTTTAGATATGACGCTGATACCCGATTTTGGACAAGTGCAGAGCGATAATCAGGTATTAAACTTAACTCCCTTTGAAGTAAAGTTTAATGAGAACAGGGCTTTCTTTAATGAAGGCACAGAACTTTTTAGTAAAGGCAATTTGTTTTATTCAAGAAGAGTGGGAGGCGTGCCCTTGCATTATTATGATGCTTATAATAATCTCCAATCCAATGAACAAGTAATAAAAAACCCATCAGAAGTAAAACTGGTAAATGCCACTAAAATATCTGGGCGTAACAAAAAGAAATTAGGCATCGGTTTTTTTAATGCTATAACCAGTGCAATGGAAGCAACAATAGAAGACGATGCAAAAAATACCCGAACGGTACAAACGGCACCTCTTACAAACTATAATATTTTTGTATTAGATCAATCCTTAAAAAACAATTCTTCCATTTCTTTTATAAACACTAATGTGTTGCGTAGCGGTAGCGATTATGATGCAAATGTGAGTGCCGCTTTATTTAATATTAACAACAAAAAAAATTCGTATAACTTTTCTGGCAAGCTAGCTACCAGCCAGTTAATAAATGTGCAGGGCAAAAATATTTCTGGCTATGCGCATACTTTTGGTATTGGCAAAACCAATGGACGCCTACGCTTTCAGTTTAATCAGGAGTTAACAGATGATAAGTACGATCACAACGACTTGGGTATTTTGTTTAATAATAATTTCTTTGATCATTACTTGTGGGTGGGTTATCGCTGGCTCGATCCGGGAAAGTGGTATAACCGTATTAACATTAACTACAACGTTAATTACTCCCGCCGTTTCAAGCCTTCTTCATACCAATCGTTTAATACAAATATTAATGCCAATGTGCAGTTGAAAAATTTAATGTTCATTGGTTTTTATACCGACTATCAGGCCGAGCAACACGATTTTTATGAACCTCGTATTGCCGGCAGTGTATTTAAGCGTCCGGCCAGTAACGGGCTAAATGTTTGGGCCGAAAGTAATTTTGCAAAAAAATATTCATATGGCGGTAATGCTTTCATCCGCTACCGTCAAAAATATGGTGGTGGGGTAAGTTATAATTACGGGTTCTTTCATCGCTTTCGTTTCAGCGATCAGTTTTCATTGTCTCATGAGTTGAATACTGATGGAGGTTTTGATAACCTCGGCTATGCCGCCAAAGAAAGTGAAACGATAGTAATTTTTGGAAAACGAGATAGGAATACCGTAGAAAATGTGCTAAGTGCTAAATACAACTTCACTAATAAAATGGGCATTAATTTAAGAGTAAGGCATTATTGGAGCAAAGTGGACTATAGCGAATTTTACAATTTAAACAATGAAGGGAATTTGGTGCCTAACAGCAGCTTTACTAAAAATGTAAATCAAAATTTTAATGCTTTTAATATTGACCTTGTTTACACCTGGCAATTTGCACCTGGTAGTTTTATAAATATTGTATGGAAAGATGCTGTATACGATAGCAATCAGGAAGTGCAACGTAGTTATTTTAAAAATTTTGGACAAACCATGGAAGCACCACAAAACAATAACCTCTCTCTAAAAGTTATTTATTTCTTAGATTATCTTGATTTTAAAAAGAAAAAATAATTGGTAACCAGCCAGGATTTTTCATAGCAACATTGTTGCGTCGCACACTTGTGCTATAAAGTATAAATGAACGTTTTAGTGGCTCTCCGCTTTAGCGTGGTTGTTAAAATTGGTATCAAATAAAAGGTATAGTTTAAGGCATTAAACTAAATGCCCATACCTTTTTACCATAGCTGAAGTGTGCGACGCAACAATGTTTAATAGCATTACCTACGCTGGTAACATAAAAAAACACCACGGTTGCAGTGGTGTTTTGTTTTTCAAAGGTGAGCCAATATTTTTATCTTCGTTGCTCTCTCTCTTCTTCTCGTTGATGTTCTTTATCGTATGCTTTAATAATTGCTTTAACAAGGCGGTGGCGTACCACGTCTTCTTCATCTAATTCTATATGCGCTATGCCATCTACATTTTTTAAAATGCGCACAGCTTTTTCTAAACCGCTGCGTTGATTTTTGGGGAGGTCTACCTGCGTCATATCGCCAGTGATGATGGCTTTTGCATTGGCGCCAATGCGGGTTAAAAACATTTTCAATTGCAGGTCGGTAGTGTTTTGCGCTTCATCTAAAATTATATAGGCATTATCTAACGTTCTGCCGCGCATATAAGCAAGCGGCGCAATTTCAATGGTGCGTGTGGTCATATAATAACCCAGCTTATCTGCAGGTATCATATCATCCAATGCATCGTATAGCGGCCTTAAGTAAGGGTCAATCTTTTCCTTCAAATCTCCTGGTAAAAATCCAAGGCTTTCACCGGCTTCAACAGCAGGGCGGGTAAGAATTATTTTCTTAACCATTTTATTTTTTAAGGCACGTACTGCAAGTGCAACAGCGGTGTACGTTTTACCGGTACCAGCGGGTCCAATAGCAAATACAATATCGTTTTTGTCGCTGCTGCTTACCATTCTTTTTTGGTTGGCAGTACGGGCTCTTACGGTTTTACCATTGGGGCCAAATACCAATATTTCGTTGGGGTTACGCTCCACAAAATTATCTACTACTTCTGCATCATCGCCCCCCAGTATCTGTTCAAAATAATTTTCACTCATGTGCCCATTCCGTTCAAGATACTGCACAATAAGATCTATTTTTTCTTTGGCATTTTCTACCTGCTCTGGGGCGCCGCTAAGTTTAACCTGTGTGCCGCGTGAAAGAATTTTTAAGAGAGGGAATTTCTTTTTAAGTATGTCAAGTTTACCGTTATTTACTCCAAAAAATTCAATAGGGTTAACGGTTTCTAAGTTAATGATGGCTTCTGTCAATGCTATACATTTTAGGTTCAAGAAAATGGATTGCTTTCATAAGAACTTTTTGCTAATACTGCTGTATCAAATTTAAATTATTGCATAGTATAGTTCCTAATGATACTTATACACAACGTGTGGAAAAGCGAATTGTTTTTTTAGTATTGTTAAAGTCACATGCTCCAATGTCATATTCAGTATCTGACTGCAAGTGAGTGAGTGTAGCTGTCGTAATTTTCAAAGTGAAGATTCTTTATTATGCTGCACTAGGGTATTACAAATTGTTTTAATGGCAGTGCTTCAAACCCATATTTGGGTAAGCCAGTCTTTACCAGTAACTTCAATATTCTAAACAGATATACAATACAGATGGGCAGAAAAGATGCTAAACGAAAAGAAAAACGAGGTAGTGAAGAAACACTTTATAAAGGGGTTTTAGATATTACACGTAGTGGAATGGGGTTTGTTATTACCGATAAACTGGAAGCAGATATATTAATTAGACCCAACGGATTTAATACTGCATTGCACGGCGATACGGTTAGGGTAAAGCTGGTGGGAGATAAAGAACGAGCGGGCCGTAAGCAAGGCGAGGTGGTGGAAGTTGTAAGCAGAAAACAAGTAAGCTTTATGGGAAGAATTGATTTAAGTCCAACATTTGCTTTTTTTGTGTCTGACGGTACTAAGCCCATGCCTGATTTTTATATTCCTTTGGATAAATTAAATGGTGCTAAAGATGGCGATAAAGTAATTGTAAAACTTACTTCTTGGGAGAAAGGTAAAAAACCTCAAGGCGAGGTAATGAACTTAATGGATGCTAGTGATGTGAATGATATGGCTATGAAGGAGCTGATTATGGAGAGCGGTTTTCCGTTGCTGTTTCCAGATGAAGTAATGGAAGAAGCCGGACGATTACCAGATGTATTATCTGCAAAAGAAATTGAAAAGCGAAAAGACATCCGGGATATTCTTACGTTTACCATAGACCCAGTAGATGCAAAAGACTTTGATGATGCAATTTCCTTTAGAGTATTAAAAAATGGTAATTACGAAATTGGCGTGCATATAGCAGATGTAAGTTATTATGTAGAGCCCGAATCTGCTTTAGACAAAGAAGCGTATACAAGAGCTACTTCTGTATACCTGCCCGACCGTGTTAACCCCATGTTGCCAGAACGCATTTCTAATGAGCTTTGTTCTTTAAGACCGCATGAAGATAAGTTTACCTTCTCTGGTATTTTTGAAATAACAGCCAAAGGCGAAATTAAAGAACAATGGCTGGGGAGAACTGTCATTCACTCAGACCACCGCTTTACATACGAAGAGGTGCAGGAAATTATTGAAACAGAGAAAGGAATTTACCGCGATGAAATTTTACTCTTAAATGCATTGGCGCAGCGCTTCCGCAAGCAACGCTTTAAACGCGGTGCTATTAATTTTTCCAGTCAGGAAGTTCGGTTTAAATTAGATGAAAAAGGAAAACCCATTGGTATTGTAATAAAGGAAAGTAAAGAAGCCCACCAGCTGGTTGAAGAGTTTATGCTATTAGCCAATAGGGTGGTGGCAGAATATGTTGCAAAAATTAAAGTAAATAAAAAATCGATTCCGTTTCCTTATCGCATACACGATACCCCCGATGAAGAAAAGCTGCAGCCCTTTACAGAGTTTGCAAAAAAGTATGGCCATAAGTTTGATATTAAAAGCCCGGAAAGCATTGCGGCCTCATTTAACCAAATGCTGTTAGATGTAAAAGGCAAACCAGAGCAACATGTGTTAGAGCAATTGGGTATACGTACTATGGCAAAAGCAGTTTATACCACTGAAAATATTGGGCACTACGGATTGGGCTTTTCTAATTATTGCCACTTCACATCGCCCATTCGTCGCTACCCCGATGTGATGGTGCATCGCATATTACAGGAGGTATTAGATGGGGCAACACCAGATGATAAAAAGTTAGAAGCTAAATGTAAACATTGCAGCGAAAGAGAACGAGCCGCTATGGAAACAGAACGAGCCGCTAATAAATACAAACAAGTAGAATACATGCAGGATAAACTGGGTGAAGAGTTTGAAGCTGTAATTAGTGGCGTGGCAGCATTTGGTTTTTGGGCAGAAACGGTAGCCCATAAATGCGAAGGGTTGATTAGTATTAATAACCTTTTAGAGTACGACGACTTTCAGCATATAGAAACCGAGTATTGTTTAGCTGGCCGAAGAAGTGGCCGGACTTTTAGAATGGGCGATAAAGTAACCGTAAAAGTGGTAGCTGCTAATTTAACCAAGCGTCAGTTAGATTATGAATGGATTCTTACTCCTTCAGATAACGAAGTGGTTAAAAAGAAAAATAAATAGGTAACCAGCATTGGTGTTTCATAGCAGCATCCTTGCGTCGCACACTTGTACATTTGAGCGTTACTATTTCTTATTTAAATCTCAGATTAGAAATTCTGCAGTTGAAGGGTGCGACGCAACAAAAGCCGAGACAGGGTTAACTGCTGGCATCCGCCTTTAACTTTTCTGAATATTGCTGGTATGCATGCATAAAGAAACTTGAAATAAGAAAGCAGGAAAGCTTTTGCATTACGGGTTTAAAAAAAGGTCCGTCTTGTATTTCAAAGGCACTTTGTACTTGTTGCTTCTGGCGGTATTTTTCAAGGCTTAACCAAATACGATTTTCTTTTTTTTGAGTATGCATGAAAAAGCCTTCTGCCCCAGAAAAAATATCAGGCAAGTTTTTTTGCAGCCATGCTTTGTGCATGGTTATGATGAGTGATTTAAACTCTGTTCCTTTAGGGCCACTAAAGGTAATGTGCTCATCAGCATAAGAAAGGAATGCAATATTAAACTGATCGGTATTTAAGGTATTGCTATTTTCATTAATACTTAATGAGGTACCATTAGCATTATTAAGAAAAATAAAGTGAAGAGTACAGTACCCATCTTTCAACGTACCTCTTTTAATTTCAAAAGCGTCAGTAAAATTTATATGAATTAACTTAATCTGAAGCCCTTCTTCTAACTCAGTAACTTTTGTAGTACCAGTAACGTGCGGATCGTTGTAGATAATCTCCATCCCCGCATAATACTTTTTTACAGCAGTTTTGAATTGATCCTTTAAATGATAAAAATTAAATGGGTCGTAGTGTACTTTTAGCATTATACGGGTAATGGGTTATTTGTAAAATTACCCACTAACCCTTGACGCATATCAATCGTAAGCTTTTAATTAATAAATACTTGACTGTAATCAAAAGAATTGCTTAAATAATCAAAAGCGGGGGCATAATACTTTGTCTCTGGAAGTGTTGTAACGATCGAGAAAGCCCCGGTAAGAAATACTTAACTCCATGCCGCCGCGGCCCTGGCTTACCACTCTGAGTTGAGAAACATTCACATCGTAGCTTAATGCCACAGAGAAGGGATCGTAATCTATTTTAATTACTGGTATAATAGCATCTTTCCAACGCAAGAAAGCTCCACCATGAATAGTATACATAGGTGCGTCAGCATCGCCAATTTTATAAGAGTATAAAACACCGGCTACGGTTTCGGCAAATTTTCCTTGTGTAGTATGGTCGGCCTGTAAGGTAAAGTAGGTAAAGTCATCCAGGTTAAATTTCAATCCGCCACTCAAAACCATCTTTGGGTTTAATGCAGCCGCTGCGTTTCTGTAAAAAGAACTTTTGGGCCGGTTAAAATGGTGGTAGGCTACACCAATAAAATAACTGTTCTCGTCATCTTGCCCAAATGCAGAATTATAACTTACACCAAATGCACCATCAAAATAATTAAACTTCGGTATAGAAAACGTTTCACCATCTGCCAATGCGGGGTTATACGCCACGCCATCATATTGTGCATTGGTGGTTACCTTACTACGGTCAATTCTTTTTTCTACCAGGCCCCCCATAAAACCAAATGAGAGATAGGTATTGCGGGTACTGCTTAAAGATTTATGATAATTTAATGCTGGTAATACATGCGTAGTGGTTAATCCAACGGTACCTGCTTTATCATACAGCATTTGCATGCCCAGTGTTAAAAAATCATCGCCACCACCTACCGGTGCTTTGTACTCTACATTAAAAGAACCGCTTTTATAGGCATTGGTAAAACTATTCCACTGATCGCGGTAAACCATTTGTGCTCTAACGTCACCTGTAAAAATTCCGGCTAAAGAAGGGTTTCTTAAAAGGGGGGCTTCAAAGAATTGGCTAAAATGCAAATCCTGAGCTTGCAGCATCTGGCTGCAAACAAAGAATGTGGTTATAAGCGTAAGCAGTTTAAGGCATTTCATATCACAGGATTTTTTCACTATTCATGTTAGCGTATTAATGTAACGTCTCCTTTATAAGTTATAATCTGTGCGTTTTCACAAATAATATCAATCATATAGATGTATGTATCCGCAGCTGCGGGTTTACCCTTAAAGGTTCCATCCCATCCATCGGCTGCATTATTAGGATTTGCAAAACGTTTTTCAAATACTAATTGGCCCCATCTGTTAAAGATACGCATTGTCTGTATTCGGTTAATACCCGTACCTCTAACATAAAAGCGGTCGTTCATGCCATCTCCGTTAGGAGAAAAAGTATTTGGAATAAAGTAATTGTTTTTATTACAAGAAACGAATACATCAATGCTTGCAGTAATTACACATCCGTTACTGTCTGTTACTGCTACCCTATAGGTGGTGTTAAACTTAGGCATTGCAAATGGGTTAGGGCAGTTAGTGCAGCTAAGATCTGTTGGCGGCGTCCAGTTATAAGAAACAATGCCACTGCTGTAAACAGCCGGAAGCCTTACAGGTATACCCAGCGGTGCATTTACCGGACTGGTAACATTTATTACCGGCAATGCATTTACAGTAATGCTTCTGCTAATGGTATCGGCACAGCCCAGTAGGTTTGCGGCTGATAAAGTAACCGTATAATTGCCACTTGCTGTATAGCGTATGGTATTGTTTTGTTGTGTAGCGGTTTGACCGTTTCCAAAATTCCATTGCCAGCTTGTGGCAGTATCTGCCTGAGTAAGAAAGGCATTAAATAAAATATCTGAACCTATACAAACAGGAGCAGTACTTGTAAAATCTGGCGCTGGTGTTGTAAACACCCTTACAGTATCTAAATAAGTATTAGTGCAACCTGATACTGTGTTAACCGTTAAAGATGGGTAATATGTACCTCCGGCTGTGTAACGGTGCATAGGATTATTAATACCAATAGCGGTACCGCCGTCTCCATAATTCCATATAAAGTTGGTTATGGTATCGTTACTTATAATAAAGTCAGTAAAGTTTACGGTACCGGTATCACAAAATTCTTTTTTGTCTTTTGTGTAAAAAGCAACTGCTCCTATTACTTTTAAATCTTGCCCATTACCTACCACAACATAACAACCTGTTGAGTCTTTCAACTCAATTCTCGGTGTATAGCTGCCCAAAACTTTATATGTGTATTGTAGCGTTCTGCGTTGTGATGAATCAAAGTTATTATCGCCAAACACCCAACGGAAACTGGTGCCGGGGGGTGGTGTGGCATTAAAGGTTACTACCGCAGAATCGCAGGATTGAGTAGGTGTAAAATTAAAGATGGTGTTTGCAAACGGATCTACCAACTGTACATTTCTGCTGGCTGTGTCATAACAACCGCCTTTGCCTCTTACAATTAAACGAGCCGTGTAAGTGCTGTAGTTGTTGTAGAAATGATCTGTATTTAAAAGAGTGGATGTCTCTCCATCACCAAAATCCCAGTAAGAAGAATCATAATCCCTTCCCTTAAATATGAACTTGGTTTGCAGTGGTGCACAAATAGAAATACTATCAATCATATCAAAATCTGCTACCGGTTGTTTAATATAGATAAAATTGTTTTTTATAACAGAATCCCTACAACCGCGGCCATTATCTACCACCAACTTAATAGTATAGCGGGCACTATCACTGGTATAGGTATGTATTGGGTTCTGTTGTACAGAAGTAGTACCGTCACCAAAATCCCAAAAAAAACTGGTGGGGTTTATTTTTGAGCTATCTGTAAATTGTAAGGGTACATTAGGGCAATACATAGAATCGGGTACAGAAAACCCCGCTTTTAAATCAGTAATCTTAACGGTATCTATCAGTAATACACTGCTAAAACATCCTGCTGCATCCTGGGTAAATAGCTGCACCGTATAAGAGCCTGTATCTGCATATGTATGTGTAAAAGGTGGTGCTGTAAATATTTGCTGCTGCCCATCACCAAAAACAAAACGCCAGTTGGTAATAGCATTGATACCGTCTGTTGTTGAAAGGTCGGTAAATGTTATTGGTTTGTCTTTGCAGGCACCGCCAGTTTGCACAGAGAAGTTCGCATAATTTCCGATAACCGTTAAATAGTTAGTAACTGTTTTGGTACTCACACACCCGTTGCTGTCTGTTATTGTTAAACGCACATCAAATACGCCGTTAAATGGCAGATTGCCAGTATAAGAGCGACCTGCAATTACAGGCGGAAACCCTCCAATTTGCCATTCATATTGCCGGATGTTTGCCGGGTTACTGGTAATTGCATTTAATGTAAAAGTATTGGTACGGCAAATTGTTGTTGCTGCTGCAGTAAAATCGGCAATCTCAGCAGATAACGTAACGGTTCTTTGTATGGTATTACTGCAACTACCATTAGTAACAGTTAATTTTACTATATAGCTACCGTATGCCGGATAGGTAAAATTTGGATTAACAAGGGTAGAAGTAGTATTGCCAGGGTCTCCAAATTCCCATAAATAAGAAATGGGGCCATAGGCTGCATCTGTTGCACTACTGTCTCTGAAACTTACCTCTAAGGTGGCACTACAATTTACAGTATAATTAAAACGTGCAACGGGTGGTAAAGAATGTATGAAAGAAGTTTTAGTAGTGGTTACGGCGCAACCATTATTAGTGGCGGTTAAAGAAACAGTATACCGGCCGGTATCTGCATAGCTATGGGTGGGGTTTTGCAAGTTGCTATTTCCTCCATCACCAAAATTCCACATCCATGCATCGGCCACATTGCTTAAGTCAGTAAAGTTTACAGCTTGCTGTGCACACACATTTAAAGGCGCCGCACTAAAATCTACTACAGGTACATTACCTGCTCTTACGCCACCCACATAAATAACAGAATCCGTACAACCTCCGTTAGTGGTTACTACCAGTTTTACAGTATAATTTCCTTGAGTGTTATATATATGAGAAGGGGTGGGGGATGTACTTGTTGCACCTGCATCTCCAAAATCCCAGAAATAACTGGCCACTCCATCAACTGCATTTATATTGGCAACAGGTGAAAAATTAAAAGGAACACAACCTTGGGCTGTCATGCCATTTATAGTTGGAACAGGACGTGTAATGCGTACAAATTTTAATTTTGTAATAGTGTTACTGCAACCCGCAGCATTGGTAACAGTTAAAGTAACATCAAACTCTCCCTGTGTGGTATAGGTATGTGCGGGGTTTTGCAAAGTGCTGGTGCCGCCATCACCAAAATTCCAAAGCCAACTAACACCGCCCACTGTTATATCTGTAAAATTGGTGGTTAGGTTGGGTCGGCAGGCTATTGTATTTACCGCCGTAAAATCAGGTGTTGGCCGATCAATTACACGGATGCTTTTTGTAATAGAGTCTATACAAGTAGCATATTTATTAACCAGTTTAACATTGTATAAACCAGCTGTTGGGTATGTTTTTGTTGGGTTTGCTACGGTGCTGCTACTACCATCTCCAAAACTCCAGTTATTGGAAGTGGGCACAGGGGCCGATGTGTTTGTAAAACTTGCCGTGGCACCTACGCATATTGTATCTGGCCCGCTGAAATTAGTAGTAATGGCTGGAAAGCTGATTGTTTTTTGAATATTGGCTGCACAACCAAAACTACTTTGCACATTTAATATAACAGTATAGTTGGTACTTGTTGGGTAGGTGGTTGCAGGGTCTGTGGCGGTGCTGGTTTGGGCATTCCCCAAATCCCAGTTATAACTTAAAGTGCCGGGCCCACTGGTTTGGTTTAAGAAAGAAACAGCAAATGGCGCTGAGCAGGATAACGAAGTTTGGTTGTAAGCAAACTGTGGTGTAATACCTGCAATAACACGTATATAACGTTGCAGCTTTAATTCTGTTTGGCAATTATTAGAGTTGGTTACCCTTAGAGTAACTGTATAAAAACCTGCTGTATTATAAGTGTGATTGGGGTTTTGTTGGTTGCTGGTTTGCCCATCTCCAAAATCCCAGTCCCATTGGGTAATGCTACCTGCACCTGGGGTAGAGGCATCTGTAAATTGTATAAAGCCCGGCGCACAAACCACGGTTCTGCTGGCACTAAAGTTTACAGTGGGAGATGCAAATACGGTGATATAGGCTGTTTTTCTTTCACTGGCAGTACCGCTGGCATTGCGGGCAATTAATGTAACGGTGTAAACGCCCGGTGTGTTATAAAGGGTACTTGGGTTTTGCAGGTTAGATACCGAGCCGTTTCCAAAGTCCCAGGTCCAACTGGTGGGGGTGTTTGAAGATTGATCTGTAAAAGAAACATTTAAAGGAGCGCAACCGCTCAAAGGAGTTCCGGTAAAGTTTGCCACGGGCGCCTGAGCCCATGCACTAATAGTTAATAAAATACCCGTAATAAAGGATAGAACAGCTTTCAAGTAATTTTCTTTTACAGTTATCAGAGTTGCCCGGCAAAATTAAGGTTGCTTGCTTAATAGAAAAACCTTAGACAAATAATATCTATAAAACTGTAAATGAGGGATTTTAGTATAGATGGCCCAGCATTTTATCCACTAATCAACATCGTTGCGTCGCACACTTCAGCGAAAGAATAAAAGATGGAAAGTTGGAAAGTCCTGGAGATGCTTACACAAATCACTCAAGTCTTTCCAACTTCTCTTATTGCTGACTTACCGACGTATTGCACAAGTGTGCGACGCAACGGCTGCTTAATAGTAGTACCAAGGCTGGTTACCCAAAATTTTTACCGTATTATAGCAATATTGCCAGAGTACAAAAGAACTTGTTGATTTTCACATACTATTTCTACGGTATATACATACACATCGTTGGGTACGGCCTGTCCTTTGTAATTTCCATTCCATGCTTTTGTGGCATCGTTGGCAGTAAAGTTTCTTTGCTCAAAGAGGGTTTCTCCCCAGCGGTTAAATACCCGCATAGATTTTATGTTGTATAGGCCTGTGCCTCTTGGGTAAAAAAGGTCGTTATTACCATCTCCGTTAGGCGAGAAGGTGTTGGGGAAATACACATTGCCATTGTTACAGACCACGTAGATAGTTACCTCATCGGTTGTGGCGCAACCGCCCTCATTAACTGCGGTAATTTTATAGGTAGTGGTTTGTTTGGGTGTAGCCACCGGGTTAGGGCAGGTAACACAACTTAATCCAACAGCGGGCCGCCACTGGTAATTGCTGGCATCTGCAATGGTTGCATTTAATTGTGTATTGGTGCCAACAGAAATGGTTACATCTTTACCCGCATCTGCAATGGGTACGGGATATACCACTACTTGCACATACCCGGTATCGTAAAAGCAGCGCATGCTATCGTAGCCAATTACTCGGTAATTGGTGGTTTGTTGTGGTCTTGCCACCGGGTTTTTTGTAAAGGCATTATCTAAACCAATTGCCGGAGACCACTCATAGTTTTCTGCATCACCTGCAAACAATTTGAAAGATTCTCCTTTGCATAAGGTATCGCCCGGCCCCACTTGCATTACAAATGGGTGTTTTACACGTACGAAAACAGAGTCTGTCGCTTCGCATCCAAAGTTTGTTTTTCCGGTTACATAAAACATCATATCTGTAATAGGAGCCGCCATTGTTATAGCACAATCTGTACAAGAAAGTGCGGGTGAAGGATACCATGTATAGGTGCTGGCTCCCGTTGCCTGTAACGTAAGCGTTTTGTTTTCACAAATGGTGGCATTTAGCCCGGCATCAGTTTTGGGTAGCGGATACGCTGTAACTGTTTTGGTGCGGGTAGTTATACAACCTGATAAATTAGTTACGGTAAGAGAAATAGTATAGTCACCCTCTTGCTGGTAAGTAATATCTGGCGGATTTTGTAAATCAGAGCTGGTGCCGTTTCCAAAATCCCATAACCAGCTAAGGGTAGTGGTATCACTTAATAGGTTATCTCCAAAAATAGTAAGTGTTGCTGGCGCACATGCACCAGAGTCGCCTCTAAGTAGTACTTGGGGGCTGCTAACTATTTTAATGTCGGTTATTTGTTTCGATGTATCAGTGCAACCAAACACGGAGGTAGCAATGAGTTGTACAGAATATATGCCTGGGGTATTATATACATGCTGTGGATTTTTTTGATTGGAGGTATTTCCGTCTCCAAAATTCCAGCTATAAGAAACAATTTGATCATTTGAGGTGGAGTTGTCTGAAAAAACAACAAGCCCCGAATCGCAAAAGATTGCTTTACTGGTATTAAAAATAGCCTCCACACCAAATATTCTGATGGTGTCTTTTCCAAGTATAGGCACTTTACATCCCTGCAGATCTTCTAGTATCATACGTGGTACATATACACCCATTGATGAGTAGGTGTGTGTTACTATAGAATCAGTACTTAAGTAAGTTTCACCATCATTATAATCCCATATAAACGAGCTTGTATTTTGAGTAATTGCTTTAAATTGAATGTCGGCTGGTTTACACGCATCTGTTTTATCGTATGTAAATATTCCGGTAGGGCCTTCCACCACAATTTTTTTAGTAAGCGTATCGGTGCACCCGCCCGGGCTGGTAACTATCAAGCGGGCATAATAGGTACCGGGGTAATTATAGTAATGCTCTGGGTTAGAAAGGGTAGAACCGGTACCGTCTCCAAAGTTCCAATCAAAATACCTGAAGTATGTAGATTGATTGGTAAATCGTACGATCAATGGCGGACAGGTTCCTACAGAGTCGCTCATTGTAAAAAGGGCTTTCGGTTCATCAATATTTATGTAAGTGGGTAAAGTAACAGAGTCTTTACAGCCATACCCATCAGTAATTGTAAGCTTTATATCATATACTCCATTAGCAAGGTATCTGTGAGTAGTGTTATTTACAGCACCCGTAGCGCCATCACCAAAATCCCAAATAGAACGTATGGAGGGCCCTTGTGAGGTATTGATAAAACGTACCAGACTGTTTTTACAACTTAAAGTATCGGGGCTAAAAAAACTTGCTTTAGGGTCTGATATATATACATGGTTTGTTTTTTTGATGGTATCTGAGCAACCAAATGCATCTGTTATTTTTAATGACACATTATAAAAACCAGGGTTTGAATAGTAATGACTAAAAGGAGGTGTATTAAAAGCTTGTGTAACCCCATCTCCAAAATTCCACGTCCATGTGCTAATGGCATTTCTTCCATCCGTTAGAGATGAATCGTTGAAATTAATGATGGGCATATTATTATAACAAGCCGATTTATTAATTGCTCCGAAGTTTGCAGTGGGGCCGTTTACGGTTATGTAATTTAACTTGGTAATAGTATCTCTGCAACCCAGAATATTAGTGGTAATAAGTGTTATGCTATAAAGGCCCGCTTTGTTAAACGAAATTTTTGGGTTTCGGGCAGTATCTGTTTTATTGTTATATTTCCACAGATAGTAAACAATATTTCTTGAATTATAATTAAACGGCTCAAGTGTCAGAGAATCTCCTTTACAGATACTGGTAGTGCTGGCCGTGAAATCCGGGTTTTCATCAATTATCCGTGCATAGTATGAGGTGCTATGTGTGCAAGTGTCATTGCTAACTGTTAGCACCACTAAATATGTGCCTGGTGCGGTATATGTATGCACCGGGTTTTTAACGTTAGAGGTTGTACCATCACCAAAATCCCAAATATGAGAAGTAGCTCCGATAGACCGATCGGTAAAGAAATATTTGAATGGGTTATTACAATTAAAAAGTGCCCCAAATTTTGCAACAGGCGGTTTTATGTGTACAAATCTTGGTTTCCTTATAGTATCGGTGCAACCATTATTACTGGCAATTAATGTTATAGTAAAATAACCGGTATCTCTATACAGGTGTAATGGGTTACGCGTCGTATCCGCACCCCCATCGCCAAAAAACCAGAAGTAATTAGTACTGTTTGATGAAGATTTGTTAATGAATTGTATGGCTGTGGATGCACAGGCATCTTTTGGCATTGCATCAAAATCGGCTACCGGACGTTGCCCTACTTTTACGGCATTTTTATAATAAAGGGTATCCGAGCATCCATCTGCTGTGGTATAGGCAAATGCAATATCATACAATCCGGGTGTTGTATACGTGTGCGTTGGGTGTTGTATACGTGTGCGTTGGTATGGCTAAAGTGGAGGTGGTACCATCTCCAAAGTTCCACCAGTAGCTGGTTATAGGTGTTAAAGTATTAATAGCGTAACTCGGTGAAAAATTTAAAGGAGCGCAACCATTTTTGGGAACATTGTAAAATTCAATTTTTGGTTTAGCAATGGCAATATAATTCTGTTTTCTTATAGAGTCGCTACAGCCGGATGCGTTGGTAACTACAAGTTTTACGCTAAATGATCCTTCTTTAGTGTAACGCTAAATGATCCTTCTTTAGTGTAAATATGAATTGGATTTTCCAGGTCTGATGAATCACCGTCTCCAAAATACCATTTATAATTTATGCCGGATGTAGAAATGTTTGTAAACTGTACACTAAAGGGGGCACTGCAGCTATTGGTTGCAGAAGAGTTAAAGCCCATCACAGGTTTGGGTATAACATTTATAGTTTTTGTTGCGGTATCGCGGCAAGAACCAAAATCGGTTATAAGTTTTATAATATAACTGCCACTGCTAGCGTAGCTTTTTGAGGCCACAGAGTCTGTCGACGTGTTGCCATCTCCAAAACGCCAAATAAAGTTAGTGTTATATGGTATAGTGGTATTAACAGCTTTAAAAATTTCTTTTTCACAAATACTATCCGGTATAATAAACGAAGAACGGGCAATACCAATTAAAATTGAATCAGTTTTTATGAGAGTATCTGCGCATCCGGCATTATTCGTAGTTATCAGCTGCACAGTATATTTGCCTGCATTTAAATAAGTGTTTGATGGGTTGGCATTAGTGGAAGTAGTGCCATTTCCAAAATCCCATTTATAAGAGAGTATACCTGTGCCGGTACTATTATTGGTAAAGTTTACTACTGCCGGCGGGGAGCACAGATTAGATGTAACAAAAGAAAAATCGGCAACTGCACCGCCGTTAATTTTTATATACTTCTGTTTTGAAATTGTTTTTACACAACCCGCTGCATTGGTTACTCTTAAAATAACATTATAGCTGCCTGCCGTTAAATAAGTATGTACAGGGTTCTTTAAAGTAGAGAGCGTACCATCCCCTAAATCCCATTCCCATTGCACAATATCGCCTTCATTGGCTATGCTCTCATCTGTAAATTGTACGTTTAATGGATAACAACCAACGGTATCAGATGCTTTAAAAGAAGGGGTAGGCAGGGCGTTTACAATTATGTATTGTGTTTTAATTATTGAATCGGCAGTACCTGATGCGTTTTTTACCACTAATTTAATGGTGTACATGCCGGGTGTAAAGTATGTAGTTGATGGGTTTTGTAAGTATGAAACAGTACCGTTGCCTAAATTCCACTTCCAGTAGTTGGGTTTTCCAATTTCGCCCTCGCGGCTATCCCAAGTAGAGGCATCTTTGAAGCTTACAAATAATGGGGCGCAACCACTTAATGGGGTAGCTGTAAAGTCTGCTCTTAATTGTGCAGTAAGCCTATTACTTAAACTAATAAAGAACAGCAATACTAATAAGGCACGGGGCACAAAGGCCCTTTTGGTTTTCATACGCAATGGATTCTGGTTTAACTCAGGATACTACGTACTGAAAACGGCATGTGTAAGAATTACTTATTTATTTAATAACAGCGTTTCTTAAATTAAAGGTTAACACTAAGCAGCTGTTTAGTGCTTATGTATAAACAAAAAAACTGCACCGGGGTGCAGTAGTAATAGTTACGGACTTTCTACCAAAAAGATGTGGTTACAGAAATAAAGGAAGCAGGATGGTTTCACTGCTTCCATGTTGGACGCTTTCAAAAAGGTAAAGACCTAAGACGCTCTATTGATGCGTGTAAACCCTTATTGGTTGCAGGTAATATATTTTTTATTAAATAAAGCCGGTATTTGGGTAGTAACTATAACCCGCGCCAGAGCTCCATTAATTATCTGCCCTTGAACCGAGCGTGGCAACAATGCTGCCCTTTTTACAAATGCTGGTGCCAAAAAAAATCTCCTGCCATGGCAAGAGATTTTTTTAAAAAGCTATAAAATTTTCTGCATTACTAAAATGGCAGATCATCAACAGGTTCTGTAATTTCATTAGCAGGAGAGCTGCTTACTGATGCGGGTGCTGCATAGCCACCACCGCCAGAAGGGCCACCTTCATTTTTGCCACCCAGCAACTGCACACTGCCCACTCTTAATGAAAGTGATACACCGGCGGTGCCGTCACTTTTAGTATATGAACGAACATCGGGGGTACCTTCTACATACACCTGGGTGCCTTTGCGTAAATATGGGGCAATACCGGTGCGATCGCTCCAATAAGCACATTCAACCCAAATGGTTTTGTCTTTTTGGTTGCCCTGTGCATCTTTGTACTTTTCTGTGTGTGCCACATTAAAGTTCATAACTGTTTTACCATTTACATTGTTGGTAACACAATCTTTACCCAGGTTGCCAATAACTTGTAGCTTGATCATACTTAATAAATTTAGCTTCGTAATTAAAATTGTTTAGACGGGCAATTTAAAGCTAAAACCCAATACCACCATACCACTTTATGGTAGTTTTTGCGGGTGTGGAAAATTTTGTAGAAGTGGGCATTGTTGCAAAGGTCGGCAGCCGTTGCGTCGCACCCTGCAACAGTGGTGCAAAGCCGGGCCAGGGGTTTATACCAACGGGCTTTGTTTAAAATTGGTAATAAAATTTTCTACCTGTTGGTTAAATTGGGGCCCTTCTTCAAACAAAAATTCCATTTCAATAGGTAAAACATAAAAAGGCAGTGCATCCAGCTCATGCTGAAATTTAACCAGCCGTACGGCATCTTTTTCTGTAGTTAAAATTATTTTATTGTGGTGGGGTATTTCTTCAAAGCGTTGTATAATTTCTTTTAAATCGTCTATGGTAAAAATATGATGATCGCTATAGGCTTGCTGGTAATAGGTTTTTGAGCACTCGTGTAACCAGTTTTTTAAAGGGGCCGGGTTGGCAATGCCGGTTACCAGCAATACTTCAGTGTGTTTATCAATGGTAACATGTTCTCCTTTTTTTAAATGGTAGGGGTGCCCATATTTTATAGTGCTAAAATAAACCTGCTGATGGGGCAAAGGGTTTATTTCTGTTGTAATTTTTTGTTTCTCATTAATAAGTAAAGTAGCCGGGCATTTGGTAACTATAAAAACTTGTGCACGTTGGGCACTTCTTTTTTCATCTCTTAAATCGCCGGTGGGCAGGTACCAGTCTTTTGTAAATAAGTTACTATAATCTGTAAGTATAATATTAAACCCCGCAGTAACCTTACGGTGCTGAAAGGCATCATCTAAAATAATTGCTTGTGTAGCCGGTCGGTCGTGCAGTAGTTGCGGAATGGCTTCCAGTCTTTCTTCGCCCACTGCCACCGCTACAGTTGGAAATTTTAAATGAAACTGCATGGGTTCATCGCCAATTTCTAAAGCATTACTGTTGTGGTTGGCCAATGCATAGCCTTTTGTTTTACGCATATAACCCCTGCTTAGCGTGGCTAATACAAATTGATTTTTTAACTGCCGTACGAGGTATTCTACCATTGGAGATTTACCGGTACCACCTACCGCAAGATTGCCTACACAAATTAAAGGCAGGTTAAAACTGGCAGCAGGCAACAATTTTTTATCGTAAAAAAAATTTCTAAGGTAAATAACGCCATAGTACAAAAAAGACAAGGGAAACAAGAGTATACGTATTGGCCTTAAAAAAGGGAAATTAAAATTCATAAATGCGTTGTGGCGTAATGCAGATATTTAAAGGTACATCAAAGGCATGAATATCATCAAACCCATCAAAAGGCTCAAAAAAAGAAATACCCACTTTTAAAGTTTGGGGGCTGCACCGGGAGAGGTAACGATCGTAATAACCCATGCCATGCCCAATGCGGTACCCTCTTTTATCAATACCACTAGAGGGTACAAAAACAATTTCTAACTGGTTAGGAGAGATAATAAAACCATCCAGGGGCTCTAATATATTAAACTTGTTTTTGGTATAAAATTTCTCGTTGTTTATCTCATGGGCTTCCATTGATTTGTCGGAGGGATTGATTTTTGGCCAGCAAATAACTATACCAGGTAAAGTAGAACGAAATTGATCTTCAAATAACAACGAGTCAAATTCCCTTTTGGTTCTCATCGGGCTATAGGAAAGCACATTTCTTACCAATGGCCATGGGTATTGGCAAAACTTATGAAAGATTAAAGCAGTAGCCGTATCATACTCTTCTTGCGTTAAGGCAGTAAGCTTTTTAACATACTGATTACGGGCAGTTGCTTTTAACATAGGCCTTGCAATTGTTTTTTTAAATATGCTGCCTGCTGGCAGATAAATACTTTGTCTATTGTTTCAGTAAAGGGTATAGAGAGTAGTTTTGGATAACCGGTCCACGCCACAATTTCTTCTTCGTATGAAAGATAACTATCCGTAAAAACCCACCCCAACACTGGTATGCCCGCTTGCTTACAAGATGCTGCTGTAAGCAAAGAATGATTGATGCTACCAAGATAATTTCTGCTGACTAATAGAACCTTGGCCTGTAGTTGTTGAATGAGATTGGCTACAAAAAATTGGTTACTTAAGGGAACCATGAGGCCGCCTGCTCCTTCAACAATTAAGTTACTGTTTTTAGTAGGAATTTGTTGCAGAATTTTTTCTACAGAAATGGTAATCCCTTCCTCACGTGCTGCTATATGAGGTGAGGCCGGTTTTTTTAGTTTATAAACTTCCGGGTGAATACAGCTTTTTGTGTTGCTAATATGGGCCTGTACCCATTCGCTATCCGTGCCTTCATCAAAACCTGCTTGTATAGGTTTCCAGTAGTCAGCCTCCAGTGCTTCTGCTGCAATCGCAGCCACCAATGTTTTACCAACACCAGTACCAATACCCGTAATAAAAATAGGTTCACACATTGTATAAGGCGGTATTCAGCGATTTAAAGTAAGTTAAAGCAAATTTGTTGTTTATACCGGTTACTTAACAAATATGTTTTTTTATAATTACTTCTTATGTAGCGGCAGGAAGGGATTGGTATAAGTAATTTTTAAACTATGCTGTTGTAGTATTTTCAACCCGGTTAATAAAGATGGAAAAAATGGTAGTACCGTAATTTCTTTCTGTTACATACTGCGCATAATTTTTATAATCGTTACGTGGGGTGTGTTCTAATACAAACCACCCCGCTGGTTTTAATAATTTTTTTTCTGCCACCAGCTTAGGCAATTCATCAATAGTAGTTAGCGCATAAGGCGGGCCTGCAAAAATAAAATCATACTGCTCATTGCATTGGTGCATATAACTGAATACATCCATCTTTATAACCTTACTATTTCCAATTTTCAGTAAGTCTATATTTTTGATAATAAACTCATACATCTTAGGGTCTTTCTCCACTATCGTTAAATTGGCAGCACCACGGCTGGCCAATTCGTAACTAATGGCACCTGTGCCACCAAATAAATCAAGGGTATCAATACCCTCCAGCTCAATATTATTTTGAATAATATTGAAAAGCCCTTCCTTGGCAATATCAGTTGTTGGTCGGGTATTGGGCATATGTGGGGGCGGGTTAATGCGGCGGCCACCCAGTGTGCCACTTATAATACGCATAAAGACATATTCAATAATGGTGAGAAAAAATGATTGGGATATTCATTGAAGCCTGCTGCTAAAGCACTGTTAGTTGTGTTTATAAAATTTAATTGTGCCAGGTATTTTTGCAGCTCAGTAAATACAGCAGAGCTTTCCTCAATGGTACCTGCCAGCGTAACCTGCGTTGAGGCAGGTGATAGGCCCAACTGCTCTAGTACATTTAGTACATAGTAGGCTACATCTTCTGCAGCCTGGTATGCATAACTCTGTACTAACTCAATGCCTTTATTAGTAATTACACCAATAATAATACGTGATGGGTAGAACAAGATGCTAACTGTAGGTGTGGATACCGCCTCTTGCTTCTTTAAACACTCCAGCCACACGCTGTAAAAATGCCAGTATTTACCATTGGTAAACCTACGTTGAAATAAACGGTGTATTTCGCCAGGTACGGTAAAAACGCAATAGCTATCAAAACCATGTACTTTTTCACTCAGTATGGTGCCATTATTAAAATCTCCTTGCAATAACAGCGTTTGTTCTTGTGTTGCGTTTATATTAAAAAAATCTTTTGGCACAAACTGGCTTTCCGGAAAATTATAGAGTACAACCGTTTCACTTAATTCTTCACGCAGCAAAGGCGTTTCGTTTATAATTTCTTCTACAGAAGCAGCCAGTTCACGGGCATGCACGGCTGGCAACTCATAACAGCACAAGGTAACAGGTGTTTCGTTTGCGAGCAGCAGGTAGGCAAAATAATACGGACCTATCTCCATTACCAGCTGACGCCGGCTGCTGTCAGTAGCAACCCCGGTATTAATATTAAAAAGTGGATGATGCATAAAAGCGCTGCAAAATAGTGTTTTTTGCTCATTGCCGCTTTTTGTAAGGGCCACGCTGTTTTAATTTGTAGGTTTGCGCCAATTTTTATGGCAGCAGCACCAACATTATCGCATTTACAGGTAAGTATAACCAACCGGCAAATACTGGGTATTGCGTTGCCTATTACATTATCACTAATAGTGCCTCAGTTAAATTTTATTACCAATAATATTTTTCTGGGTAGCCTTGGAGAAAAAGAGTTGGGCAATGCCGGCATTACCGGTGTTTATTACCTCATTGTAGCTGTGGTGGGTAATGGCTTAAACAATGCCATACAATCACTCATCAGCCGCAACGCCGGCAAAGGAGATATTAAGGCAATAGACGTAATACTAATGCAAGGTATGCGCATTGCATTGTTATTTGCCTTAGCGGGTATTGCTTTTACCTGGGTGGTTACCCCTTATATTTTAAAACCATTTGCTGCGCCAGAAAGCTTTGCTGCAGAAATGCAGTTTTTAAAAATACGCGTATTGGGCCTGCCTTTTTTATATCTCTTTCAAATGGGCAATGCGTTTTTGGTAGGCACTTTAAACAGTCGCTATTTACTATTAGGTACCATTGTAGAAGCGGGTGCAAATATTTTGTTTGATTATCTTTTTATTTTTGGGCATGCCGGTTTTCCGCAACTGGGTTTTAATGGTGCTGCTGTTGCTTCTGTTATTGCAGAGGTAGTAGGCTTATTAGCTGTAACCGGTGTAATTTTTAGTTTAGGGTTAAAAAGAAAATTTCATCTGTTTACGCATTGGCAGTTTAATAAAAAAGTTAATAAATCCATTACCAATATTGCGGCCCCTCTGGTATTACAATACGTTATCAGCTTAACTACCTGGTTGGTTTTTTTTGTAATGATAGAAGGTTATGGAGAACGTGCCAAAGCCATTAGTAATACCATGCGCAATGTATTTGGTGTGGTGGGGATTTTTATATGGGCTTTTGCCAGCACCACTAATACCATGGTTAGTAATTTAATTGGGCAGGGCAAACAAGATAAAGTGCTTTATGCCATTAAGCGGGTAATGTTGTTAAGCTTTTTGTTTGCCAGTGTAGTGGCAGTGCTGCTCAATGTTTTTCCACACCTTTTTTTAAGTGTATTTGCGCAAGGAGAAAATTTTATTGCCGATGCTATACCCGTAATGCGTATGGTAACCGCCGGTATGCTTTGTATGAGTGTGGCTTCAGTGTGGCTAAATGGCTTAACCGGTACCGGCCAAACACGTGTTAATGTGTTGGTAGAGATAGCCGCTATTTTACTTTATCTTCTTTACAATTGGATCATCATTTACCACCTCAAATGGTCTTTAGCGGCTGCCTGGGGCAACGAAATTGTTTATTGGGTGGTAATCTTCATTATTGCATTTATTTATTTGCGCAGCGAGAAATGGAAGGGAAAAATTATTTTGTAACCAGCTTTAGAATTATTGATTTGAAATTTCAAATAGGAAACTTTAAATATCAAATGCTCAAGTGTGCGACGCAAGGATGCCGAATAATGTTATATGGCTGGTTACATAAAAAAACACCCACATGGTAGCGGGTGTTTTTTATAAAGAAGTTGATTAAGTTATGCGTTGCGGTTAATGCAATTTAAATCTTCAAAAGCTACTTCTAAACGCTTCATAAAAGTTTCTTCTCCTTTACGCAACCAAACGCGTGGATCATAGAATTTTTTATTGGGCTTATCAGCTCCTTCTGGGTTACCTAATTGGCCTTGCAGGTAAGCTTCGTTCTTTTTATAAAACTCCATTACCCCTTCCCAGAAACTCCATTGCAAATCGGTATCAATATTCATTTTAATGGCACCGTAGCCTATGGCCTCACGTATTTGGTGTTGCGGGCTGCCGCTACCACCATGAAATACAAAATACACAGGTTTGCTGCTGGTCTTCAATTCTTTTTCAATATAGTCCTGACTGTTTTTTAAAATTTCTGGACGTAGCTCTACATTGCCGGGTTTGTAAACACCATGCACGTTACCAAAAGCTGCTGCAACGGTAAACATATTGCCTACTTTGCTTAACTCAGTATAGGCATAGGCCACGTGTTGTGGTTGGGTATATAATTTATCGTTCTCCACATCGCTGTTGTCAACACCGTCTTCTTCACCACCGGTTACACCCAGTTCAATTTCTATGCTCATGCCTAATGGCGCCATGCGTTTGTAAAAGGCTGCAGACGTGTGTATATTTTCTTCAATTGGCTCTTCGCTTAAATCTAACATATGACTGCTAAACAGGGGCTGCCCTTTTTCTTTATAAAATTGCTCGCCGGCATCAATTAACCCGCTTATCCATGGCAACCATTTTTTTGAAGCATGGTCTGTATGCAATACTACGGGCACACCGTAATGCTTGGCAACATTGTGAATGTGCAGTGCGCCTGAAATGCCACCGCTTATATTAGCTTGCAAGGCATCATTGGGCATTCCTTTGCCAGCAATAAATTGTGCGCCGCCATTAGAAAATTGAATGATTACAGGAGAATTAACTTTAGCAGCAGTTTCTAAAGTAGCGTTGATGTTGTTAGTGCCAATAGTGTTTACTGCGGGTAAAGCAAATTGGTTTTCTTTAGCATCTTTATACAGGGCTTCCAGTTCTTTGCCAAAGAGTACCCCGGGTTTGTACTTTTTCATTTTTGTAAAATTATTAGATGGTAATTAAGTGTTATGTACCAAAACAAGCAACGTTTTGGCGGCGCTAAGATAATGTTTAATGCAGTTATTGTTTCAATAAAATTGACTAAACCCAAATGAATGTTAGTCTTCTGTGTTGCTTTTTAACTTGGGTATGAGCAGCAGGTTTTTACGCAACGATTGCTTGAGATTGGTTTTTACCACCTGCCCCATTGAGTGGCAATTTTTAAAAGCAGTATTCTGGTAAAACGTATTCAACTCTTTTTTTATAAGGTCAATTTTTTCTGTGGTGGATATTTCGTCACGGGTCATAATATCCAGCAATTCTTTAACACGGTAGCGGCTACTGGCCAGGCGAAAGGCCATGAGTGTGCGTTCTTCTGTTTGGTATTGCTCAATAGAATCTTTATTAAGATGCTGCAGCGTAAGATCTACATACGCTATGTTTTCTTTAAAAAATTGAGGCCGGTATAAATTGCGGCGCCCCTCAAAACTTTGCTGATCAAAGTCTATTGCCCGGATGCGGTATTGAAAATCTTCAATATCTGGTGTAATGTCTACCACAAAATTATAGCTCCGCATATCGCCCAATAATCGCACAAAACAACGCTCATTAAATTTTACAAATTCTTTGGCCAGGCGTATTTTATTGGTGTCTGCTGCTTCCAGATAATTTTTTATAAAAAGATCTCCGGGTATGCCGGGTATATGTTCTTCTACAAGGGTGTTATGATGCGTAAAAAAAGTAATGCGGTTGGGAGACAAAAGATGCTCTAGCTCTAACCCATAAATACGGCTGGCGTCTGCTACTTTAATATAGTAATGGTCGTAATTATCGTTAAACTTATTTACAATACGAATGCGGAAGGGGTGCGAATTACCAAAAGTGCAGAAATCAATACGGGCGACATCCAGGTGTTTTGTAAAACTTAAATCTCCTTCTGTTTTTAAAATAGCATAAATGCGTATTAATCCATCTCGAATGTAATTCCACTCCCGCATGTCATAGCTTACACTTTCCCAAAGTGTGTCTTTGCCATGTTTGTCTTTTATTGGAAAGGAATAGGTATAATGTAAAAGGTCTTTGTAAGCAACGGGCAATTTCACTTCCCGACCATGTTGTTTCAGGTAAGAACGTAATGGGGTACTTACCGCAAACATTGGTTTTTTGCGGCTGGGTTTACCGGGTTCGTTACCAGCTAATTCGTTTTTATAATTTACAAAGCCCATGATGTAAGTTGAGATTACTAAAGATACATCAGCCAACGGAAGCCATCAACTCTTTAAAATAGGCAGGTGCCATTGCAAGCCGGCTACCATACCAGCTAAAATATTCTCCGTCTGCTAATGCTATTTTGCAAGCAGGTAATTGCTGTTGCAGCGCAGCTATATGCTTTTCTTTAAAAGGGTAGGGCTCTGAGGATAGTAATAGCAATTGGCAATTTGCCTGTTGCAGTTCTTCTATGGTTATTACCGGATAACGCTTAAGATGACCGAAAATATTTTTAAAACCACAAAGCGACAATAAATGGTGAATAAAAGTATCTCCACCAACGGTCATGAATGGATCTTGCCAGATGAGGTATGCGGTGTTAATAGATGTTGAAAGTGGTTGCAGTTGCTCAAAAGCCTGCTGTATATTTTCAATAAGTGCTGCTGCTTCAATTCTTTTATTGGTTATAGTACCAAGTTGTTGCATCATTATAAATGCATCTGCTGTAGCGTTTATATCACTTGTGTATACAACATACTGTTGCTGCAATGTTTCTACTTGTTCTTTGTTGTTTTCTTCTTTGTTGGCAATAATCAAATCGGGTTGCAACTGCCTGATGGTTTCAAAGTTTATATTTTTGGTACCACCTACTCTTTTTTTGTGTTGCTGCCAAGGCGCAGGGTGTACGCAAAATTTTGTAATGCCAACAACATTATTATCTAAACCAAGGGTATACAATAATTCTGTTTGAGAGGGCACCAGACTTATAATGCGTTGCGGAGCAGAACCAATAAAAATATTTTTACCTATCTGATCCGTTATAAACATATAATTTTTTATTATTCTCCCGTAAAGTCCCCAATATCTCTACGTTGCTTTTTAGTGGGGCGACCAACCTTACTCAAACGTTTGCCGGTATTAAAACTAGCTGCCTGAAATTGGATCCGTTCCAATTCTTCAGCAGGTGTAATATCGGTATAATATTTAATGGCCTCTGTATAAGCGGCACGGTTGTTTAGTAAACCGGTAACTTTTATACGCCACCGCTTCGCTTCAGTTTTTACTTCATATTCATCATCAATGGCTACTGTTCTGGATGCTTTGGCAGCGGCATCGCTAAATTTTACTTTTCCTTTATCGCAGGCATCTGCAGCCTGGCTGCGTGTTTTAAACAGCCGTATACTCCACAGGTATTTATCCAGTCTTAATTTTTCTTTCTCTGCCATAAAAAATATAACACGCTAAAGTTACAGCAATTTATTTTTTTGTTATCAGCAGTATATCGCTATTCGCCATCGTTGCGTCGCACACTTCAACATTTGATATTTGAAGTTTCTGATTTGAAATTTCAAATATCAAGTCAAAAATTTTACAGCTGGTTATTTAATTCTATTATCAAAATTGTGCCGTTACCTGGTTGCGTAGTAAATCATCCATATCATCCCGCTTGCGTATTAACTGTGCCTGGTTGTTAAGCCACAACACTTCTGCAGGTTTATAACGGCTGTTATAATTAGAAGCCATTTCAAAACAATAGGCACCGGCGTTTTTAAATACCAATAAATCGCCTTCACGCACTTCTGGTAAAGAGCGGTCTTCTGCAAAATTATCCGTCTCGCAAATATTACCCACTACATTGTATTTTTTGTGTGGTGCATCTCCATTAGTAAGGTTTATTATTTCGTGGTAAGCCCCATAAAACATAGGGCGTATTAAATGATTGAGCCCTGTATCAACACCTGCAAAATTGCGGGTGGCATTTTCTTTCAACACATTTACTTTAGTTATAAAATACCCCGCTTCGCTTACTAAAAATTTGCCAGGCTCAAACCACGCTTTTAATTGGCGGTTATGAGTTTGATTGTATTGGGCAAATGCCATATTTACTGAGCGGCCCAGTTCTTCAATATCCGTCCCGGCTTCGTTGGGTTTATAAGGCACTTTAAAACCGCCGCCTAAATCAATAACCTCTACTTCTGAAAATTCTTGAACAATTTCAAACAACACGTTAAGCCCTTTAGCAAACACAGCCACGTCTTTTATTTCGCTACCAGTGTGTATGTGTAATGTTTTTATATGCAGGTTGGTGGTTTTAATCAGGTCAATAATTTCCTGCACTTGTTCTAAGGGCACACCAAATTTACTATCCTCGTGCCCCGTTGAAATTTTTAAATTGCCACCTGCCATAATATTAGGCCTTATGCGCACGCCAACAGGGTAGCTATGGCCAAAACGTTCTCCAAATTTTTTAAGATTAGATAAACTGTCAATATTAATATGCACACCCAATTCTTTGGCAGTTATTATTTCTTCAAAAGAAATATTGTTGCTGGTATACAAAACGCGGTGCGGTTCAAAACCGGCATGCAAGGCCAGTTGTACTTCGTTTACTGAGCTGCAATCAACATTGCAGCCAATATGGTTTATATAACGCAGTATGTTTATATTGGTTAGTGCCTTGGCGGCATAAAAAAAGGTGGTGGTTTCTTTGTTAAAGGCATTTTGCAAACGTGCAAACTGTTCTTTAATTTTTTCGGCATGGTAAACATAAACTGGAGTGCCATAGGTGGCAGCCATATTTTCTAAAGCCTGTGCTGGTATTGAGGTGGTCATTTTTTGTAACTGATCTTTATAGTGGGTTTATTTATCTGCAGTTGCGGCAGCAAAATTTTTTAATGCGGGGTTCCAGTTGTAGGGCAACCAAACAATTCTGGGTGTAAGGTTCATATACACTACTTCCTGTTTACGAAAGAGTGCTATCAATCCATCGGTGCCACCAAAATTGGCCAGGTACCAATTGAACCACTCAGGTACATTCACTTCAAAACCACGTTCAGTCATTTTTACATGGCTTTTAATATAGTTTCTGGTAGCTTCCTTCAATTGCTCCTCTATGCTGTGTGCTTCATAGAAATAAATAGGGGGGGCATCAGCACTGCCATTATTTAATGCAAAATGAATGCGATTGTCAAAATTTTCAACGGCAAATTTTTTTGCAAATTTTCCTTTGACAGGTTTCCCAGCAGCATCATTTCGCAATAAAGCATTTTGTATATCATTTGGGCTAATAGTATTGCCTGCAACAATAATGAATTTTCTTTTTAAAAAGCTTTTAGGTTTATTGAACCAATCGGGGTTTTTAGCCAACGCGTTTTGTACAGATGCATTGTAAACATTTATCCAAAAAGTTTTACGCAGTGCATCGGTATTTAATTCTTTTTGCAATGCAGCGGCATCATAGCTGGCCAGCGCTGTTTCCATTTCTGTTGCTGACTCACCGGTTTGTGCCGTATACAATAATTGTTGCGCATATTTAAGCGCTACTGGGTTTTCTTGTGCCCATAGCGTAGCCCATACGAGTGTTATAATTAGTGATAGTAAAACTTTCATTGTTATGACAAATTAATGAATGGCAAAGATAAGTTGTGCTCCTTTCAATGCGTTTTTTTCGATGTAAAAGCTTTTTGGGGTGTTTAATAAAAAAGCCCCAAACGGGGCTTTTGTTTATGCGGTTGGGGGTGTATCTTCCTCTTCGTCGCTTGCTGTTGCATCAGCGTCAGCATCGGTATCAACTTCAGGTGCTGTATCTGCAGCAGCACTTACTATTTCTTCAGTAGCCGTTACTTCATCAGTCTCATCTGTTGTTGCGGCAATTAATTCTCCGTTGGGTGCTACTGCTAAAGATTCTGGGGTGGCTTCTTCTTCTAAAACAAGTACTGTTTCTTCTGCAGCTTCAGATGCAAAGCCGGTAGTTATTATGGTGGGCTCGGCGTTTTGTTCTGCCAACACTTCTTTAATTTTTGGCAAATCATCAGTATTGTTAATACCAAAGTAATCCATAAAGTTTTTAGAAGTAGCATATACCAGTGGTTTGCCCGGCAGGTGCTCGTTACGGCCAGAAATAATTACCAGCTCTTTTTCTAAAAGTTTTTGTACGGCATAATCGCAGTTAACGCCGCGAATAGCTTCAATTTCGCTTTTTGTAATGGGTTGTTTGTAAGCAATAATAGAAAGTGTTTCCATGGCGGCTGCCGAAAGACGCTTTAAAAACTTTTCTCCGTTTAGCTGCGCAATGGTTTTATGAAAATCTCTTTTAGTAAGAAACTGCCAGCCACCACCACTTTGTTTTACTTCAAAGGGGTAAAACTCACTTTGGTATTTTTCTACAATACCTTCCAAAGAAGCTTCTACCTGGTCCAGCACTATCTTATCTTCCATAAAGCCAAAGGCATTATTAATCAATTCTGTTATTTCAATTGATGTTAAGGGCTTATCGCTGGCAAAAACCAGTGCTTCTATATGTGGTATCAGGTTTGTTATTTCCATACGTATCAGCATTTATTCATTTATGCAGTTGGCAAATCTAATTGTTCTGCTTCTTTAGGGCTAAATAGCTATCCTATAATTATCCACACAAAGGAGTTTAACGGTTGAAATGCGTGCAACTGTTGCAGGGTGCGACGCAACGGCTGCCCAATAGCCTTGCCACCGCCGGCCCCAATAAAAAACCCCTGCATTTTTTGCAGGGGTTTACTATTTATAAAGTATTTATTAGCCTTTTAATGCGGCGGCACCGCTCACAATTTCTGTTAACTCTGTAGTAATTGCAGCCTGGCGGGCACGGTTGTAAGAAATTTTTAGTGTTTTAATCAGCTCGTTGGCGTTTTCGCTGGCTTTATCCATAGCGGTCATGCGGGCGCCGTGTTCGCTGGCGTTGGCATCTAGCACGGCTTTATACAATTGTGTGTTTAATATTTTGGGCATCAGTTCTGCAATCAGTGTTTGCTTCTCGGGCTCAAAAATAAAATCGCTTTTCTTAGCATTGGTTTTTGCCACCACTTTGGGTATGGGCAAAAAACGTTCTACAGAAAAAGTTTGGGTGGCGGCATTTTTAAACTCGCTGTACACAATTTCTACCACGTCGGCTTCTTTGTTTTCAAACGCTTTTACCGCGGCTTGTGCGCAGGCTTGTACGTTCTCAAAGTTTAAAGAAAGAAAAATGTCTTTATGTGCGGCGTTTACGTTAAATCGGTTTTTAGTAAAATGTTCCCAACCTTTTTTACCAATCGTCCATACCTGCACATTGCCTTTATCAAATTGAGCTTTGTATTTTTCTGCAATAGTAAGTTTGGTAAGTTTAATAACATTACTGTTATAGGCGCCGCACAAGCCACGGTCGCTGGTAATTGCAATAAACAATACTTTTTCAATAGGGCGTTCAACACCCAGGCTGCCACCGGTTTCTCCTTCACTGCCGCTAACAATATTACTTAGCATTTCTTGCAGCTTTTTGGCATAAGGGCGCATTTGTGTAATGGCATCTTGTGCACGGCGTAGTTTGGCCGCACTTACCATTTTCATAGCCTTGGTAATTTGCTGTGTACTTTGTACTGATTTTATTCGGTTACGTACCTCTTTTAAAGCACCACTCATAATGTAGCGAGTTTTATTTTATGAAACCAGCCATTGCACTGCCTTCAGCAGCCGTTGCGTCGCACCCTTCAACCGAAGTGCGGGGCTGGCCCAATTTTGGCCGCAAAGGTAAAGGTTTGATGCTTAAAAAACCACAGGTTTTTTTGATAAAACCTGTAAAATGTGAGAACTGTGTGGATGAGTGTTTTTTTGAGCTTAGTAGCTGATTTATAAACTAAAAACCTCTCTTAAAAACAAGATGCCTGCGTATTTATTTGGTGGTATGTACGATTCAAACAATTCTTTAGCATTTTTATTGCCGTTAAAACGTTTGCCCAATGCCTCCCAAACCGGGGTCCACTCAACGTTTTTGTTATTGGTTAAATAATTGTTTACGGTAGTTAGAATAGGATCGTTAATAAGCATTGAGCCGATACGCCGGGTGGCAATAATATGGGCATCGGGGTTTATCATAAATACCCGTATTACATTATTAAAGCCACCGCAAGAGCCCAAAAATACAAGCTGGCTGCTGGCGGGTATTTGCCGTAAGCTTTTATGCAGGTGATAGCTGTGCCCACGATGAATAAAATATGTGACCTGCAATTTTCTTATTGCAATATTGCGCATCATGCGTGCCTGCACCGTATCATCGCCGGCCTTGGTAAGCGGTTTATTAAAAAATATTTTCATGGGTACCGGGGTGGCAGAAGTATATTCTAAATAATCTCCATGATCTTTTTTTTGCCAGCTACCTGTTTTAAAAGATGCCAAAAAACTTTTATAGGAAGCGGAACCATCCTCATCATCATAAAAAAGACAGGCCTGCACTATCTGATTATTGGTTTGCATTTTGGTTGCCAATAAACTGTTGTAGGTTTCTTTATCAGCCACTTGTTGCCCTTTGTCTGTAAGTATATTTTTAAAACCAGTATACATACGGCTTAAAAAAATATCATCAACCACTTGTGTGCTTAATATAACATCAATTTGTGCCACCAGCTGCTTGCTGATATTGTTATACTTTTTTAATTCATTGGCAATCTCAGCTATGTTAAGGGCTGTAATAACAATTTCATTATCGTTTAATTGTTTGTTGGTTAGTACATCCAGGTATTTAGCCGTTACACGGGCAAACTGTTGTGGTTCCATTTGCTGCATCAGTTCATCTATATAACCATAACTGCATAAGGTGACTAAAAATTTATCAAACTGATAGTAGCGGTTGTTTTCAAAAAACTGCAGCAAACCTTCTTGTTGTACTGCTTTTATAAAAAGGTTATACACATAAATAAAGCTGGATGTGTACATTTCGCTTTCTCCACCCAGTATTAAAAAATATAATTCGTCGGCTGTTAAATTTGTGAGTGATTTGAAGCGGATATTATCTGGCTTTTCGTGCAACTCATTAATATAATCTATATAAAAATCGCCGGCAAATAAAGCATTGGCTTCTTGCAAAGGGTATTTTAAAAAACTTTTTTTAAAATCTGTTTCTGCGGTTGCCAAATACTTCACCTCTTTAATAAACTCATTGTAATAGGTAGCGGGTGTTTGCACCCATTTTTTTACAGTAGCTATACTTGTTCTGTTTTCATAAATGGCAAGGCTAAAGGGAATGATGCGGTCGTAAAAATTATCAAATGGTATGGCAGCTACTGCTTTTACCGTTGGGTTTTTGCTTAGTATTACCAGATCAGTTAAAAAAGCATCTTTATTCTGCAGCTTTATACTTAAAATATCGGGCGCCAGATTAGCCAGGTAAAATAATAGTGTGTCTTTGTAGGGGGCAAAAACGGGTTGGCTAATGCGGCCGGGTATTAACTCTGGCATATTCAGCATTCTTCTTAAATCAGCAAATACCTGTATGCTATCTCCCAGTGTTGTTTTTTCAAACGTTTTTTGAAGAATGCTGGTTTGTGTAACATTAACATTGCGGTACAGTTTAATTAGTGGCTGTTTTTTATAGTTGTGTATTGTTGCCAGAAAATTTTGGTTAAGGGTTGGAATATTAAGTAAGCTAATGTTACGGGTAGCTACTGCTTGTTCGCAAGCCGTAAAATAGTTAACCAGCACATCTACATATGGCAGCCCTTCTAAACTGCCGGGTGCTTTTATTAATGAATCGCAAGTTGTATTATAAAACTGGTTTATTTTTTCAGCAAAAGCCGCATCATTAAACCGCTTGCTGAGCTTGGTATATAAACTTTTCTTTTTAGCGGCATAAACTACGGTGTTTTGTGCATATAGTGTAGCAGTAAAAAAAAGGGCTGCAAAAAAAAGAGGGATGGTCTTGGTTATTTGTGGCTTCATGCACGGGTATTTAAAGTAGCCGTTAAGTTAAAACAATAATGGCATACTATCCGGGTGTGCTGCCCCAATGTTTAATTAGTTTTTCGTACTAATTGTAATTGCCAGTCCTGTATAAAATAGTATAAAGAAAAAGTGCCACCCTCTGCCGGGCAATTTTGTAATGGCCAGATTTGGTTTATATAGGTACTAATGATAACCGGCCCACTTGCGAGGCTATCAAAAAAAGCAGGTTCTATTTGCAGTTGATTGTTTTGTGGGCTAAGCTTGCGGGTGAAACTATAATCGTTGCCAACACTATCACTTAGCTGAACGGTTATTTCTACTGAAGTGTGCAGTTGCTGGTAACTAAGTGTATAGTTGTTAGGTTGAATACTATCTGTAAAACTGGTATTGCAAATTGGTAATTGCAGGTGGAAGGGCTCTTTAAATGTCTTTCCGTTGATATCCTTATAAAACCAATAATGCGTGCCTTTAAGTGAAGGGGCTGCAAATTGTTGCTGGTAATAAGCGCCTTCAAATTCACTGCTGTCTGCCGTTAGTTGTTGTTCATCTAAGCTTACCATAGCAGGCTGGCTTAATACCAATGTGGTGCCATTTTGCCCTGCAAATCGGTATTGCGCTCGGCAGCGGATACTATCTTCCCCTTTATTACGAGTAATGCTGTATTGGGTATAAATTGTGGCGGGGTTCACGTCTTTGCTGTGCCCAATTTCGTTACTGGCGCAGGCGGTTAAAAAAAATAGTAATGCTAAAGCTAGTGGCAGGTTGTATTTCATAAAGAGATGCAATTTGAGCTTTATACATTTGGCTGGTATAAGGTTAGTTAAGAAAGCTATAAAGAAAAAATAGCCTGCTGTAAAATGTAGTTACAGGCGTATAATTGCTGTCAAGATTGAGATGAAATGCAATTACATACAGTTGCAGGACGCGTTGCAGTACAAGTGTGCGACGCAAGGATGCTGGGCTGCTTGCTGCCGCTGGTACTATTAATAACTAACTGCATAAAAACCAGCTTCTAAAAACTGGAAACTGTTTTTTACCTTTGTGCCCCTGTCAATTTGGCCATAACTGTGTTGTAGCATCTTTTTTGACGAGGAGAAAACCATTAAGACCAAAATAATAAAGTTTTTATGTTAGGAATATTTCAGAAAATTTTTGGGAGCAACAAGTCGGAAAAAGATGTAAAAAAGATAGAGCCGATTGTTGGAAAAGTGAACCACCATTTTACCGCTTACCAATCCATCTCTAACGATGCATTGCGGGGTAAAACAACCGAGTTTAAAGAGCGTATACAGCAACATATTAAAGCCATTACTGAAGAAATTGCTACTAAAAAAGCAGCTGCAGAAGCACTTTCTACCACGGAGATGATGGCAAAAGACGAAGCCTACAATGAAATTGATAAACTGATAAAAGAACGGGATAAGCAAATTGAAGAAGTTTTACTTGAAATAGCTGCCGAAGCTTTTGCAGTGGTTAAAGAAACGGCCCGCCGATTTAAAGAAAATACAGATATAGTGGCTACCGCTACAGAGCAGGATCGTAACCTGAGTGTTAAGAAGGAATATATAACTATTAACGGCAATCAATCTACTTATAAAAACACCTGGCTGGCCGGGGGTGGGCAGGTTACCTGGAACATGGTGCACTATGATGTGCAGTTAATTGGTGGTACAGTTTTGCACCAGGGTAAAATTAGTGAGATGGCAACGGGTGAGGGTAAAACGCTGGTAAGTACTTTGCCTGCGTATTTAAATGCATTAGCCGGAGAGGGGGTTCATATTGTAACGGTGAACGATTACCTGGCCCGCCGCGATAGTGAATGGAACGGACCCATTTTTGAATGGCTGGGTTTAACTGTTGATTGTATTGATAAGCATCAGCCCAATAGCGAAGAGCGGAGAAAAGCTTATCAGGCTGATATTGTATATGGTACCAACAACGAATTTGGTTTTGACTACCTGCGGGATAATATGGTGCATACACCCGATGAAATGGTACAACGCAAACATCATTTTGCGATGGTGGATGAGGTGGATAGCGTATTGATTGATGATGCCCGTACGCCTTTAATTATATCTGGGCCAGTACCAAGGGGCGATGAGCAGCAATACCACATTTTAAAACCAAGAGTACAGCAACTGGTGGATGCACAGAAGCAGGTTACCAATAAATATTTAATTGAGGCAAGAAAACTGTTTGCTGAAGGCAACGATGACCCCAAAGAAGGCGGCCTTGCCTTAATGCGTGCCTACCGTGGCTTACCCAAAAACAGTGCATTAATTAAATTTTTAAGCGAACCGGGTATAAAAGTTAAACTGCAGAAAGCAGAAAATTATTACCTGGCCGATCAGCAAAAAGAAATGCCAAAGGTGGATGCTGAGCTTTATTTCCATATAGATGAAAAAAACAATCAGGTAGATCTTACAGATAAAGGACTGGCAATGATTACCCGGACCGGAGAAGATCCGGAGTTTTTTGTATTGCCGGATATTTCTATCAGATTAGGCGAGCTGGACAAAGACGAGCAATTAAGTGCAGATGAAAAACTGCATAGCAAAGAAGCTATTTTAAATGAGTACTCTGTAAAAGCCGATCGCATACATACCGTACAACAATTATTAAAAGCCTATACATTGTTTGATAAAGATGTAGAGTATGTGGTAATGGATGAGCAGGTGAAAATTGTAGATGAGCAAACCGGCCGTATTTTAGATGGCCGCCGATATAGCGATGGATTGCACCAGGCCATAGAAGCAAAAGAGAATGTAAAGATTGAAGCTGCCACACAAACCTATGCTACTATTACCTTGCAGAATTATTTCCGCATGTATCATAAGTTAGCAGGTATGACGGGTACTGCAGAAACAGAAGCTGCTGAGTTGTGGGATATTTATAAATTGGATGTGGTAACTATTCCAACCAATGTAAAAGCTATTCGTAAAGATGAGCAGGACCTTGTGTACAAAACCAAGCGTGAAAAATACAAGGCTGTTATTGATGAGATAGAGAAACTGCGCAACGAAGGCCGTCCTGTTTTAGTGGGTACCACTTCTGTTGAAGTAAGTGAGTTGCTAAGTAAAATGCTGGCAGGTAAAAAAATTCCGCACAATGTATTAAATGCCAAACAACATGCCCGTGAAGCACAAGTGGTAGCAGAAGCTGGTTTGGCTGGCGCTATTACTATTGCCACCAATATGGCTGGTCGTGGTACTGATATTAAATTGGGACCCGGTGTAAAAGAAGCAGGTGGCTTGGCTATTATAGGTACTGAGCGGCATGAAAGCCGCCGTGTAGACCGCCAGTTGCGTGGCCGTGCCGGTAGGCAGGGAGACCCCGGCTCTACACAGTTTTATGTAAGTATGGAAGATGAACTGATGCGTTTGTTTGGTAGTGAACGCATAGCCGGTTTAATGGATCGCTTTGGGTATAAAGAGGGCGAAGTGATACAACACAGCATGATTACCAAAAGCATTGAACGGGCACAAAAGAAAGTGGAAGAAAACAACTTTGGTATACGTAAACGCCTGCTGGAGTATGATGATGTAATGAACAAACAACGTAATGTGGTATATAAAAAACGTAACCACGCTTTGTTTGGAGAGCGCCTGGCCTTAGACCTTGATAATGCCTTTTATGTAGTTGCAGAAGGGTTAGTGAATTCTTTTAGAGAGCAAACCGATTATGAAGGATTTAAGTTAGCCGTAATTGTAAACTTTGGGTTAGATACGGTCCTTACTAAAGAAGAACTGGAGAAAGGAAATGCCGGCGAAGCCATTGAAAAATTATACCAGGAAGCTACCCGTAATTACCAACGCAGGATGCAGGAACTGGCAGCCCATTCAGTACCTGTATTTAAAAACATACGCAGCACACAAGGCAACCATATCGAAAATGTAGTAGTGCCGTTTAGCGATGGTAAAAAGGTTATACAAGCATTGGCTAGCATGCAAAAGACCTTGGAAACCGAAGGAAAAGAGTTGGTAAACTCCCTTGAAAAAACCATTACGCTAATATTAATTGATGATGCTTGGAAAGAACACCTGCGGCGCATGGACGATTTAAAGCAGAGTGTGCAAACAGCGTACTTAGAACAAAAAGATCCATTGGTAATTTACAAGGTAGAAGCTTTTGAAATTTTCCGCCAGATGGATAGCGAAGTAAATAAAGATATTGTAAGCTTCTTATGCCATAGCGGTATACCCACTGAGCAAAGTAACAGTACTATAAAAGAAGGCAGAGAGCAAAAAACTGACATGAGTAAGATGCGTGCCAATAAAGAAGCAATAGATGCTGCCGGAGATGATTATGGTGCCAATCAAAACGATTATTTTGACCCCTCTGGTGCGGGTGTAAAACAAGAGCCAATTAAAGTGGGTCCAAAAGTTGGCAGAAACGATGCCTGCCCTTGTGGTAGTGGTAAAAAGTTTAAGCAATGCCATGGTAAAGACGCATAGTATAACTAAGAATTGATAACTAATACCGAATAAGAGCCCCGCATTTGCGGGGTTTTATTTTGGGGTAACCGGCAGTAGTATTTTATGGCGGCATACTTGCGTCGCACACTGCAACAATAAAACAAATAGCAACATAACATTTTACAAGCGTTGCATCTTCATTTCCATATGCATAAAAAAGCTGGAGATGATGAAACCGGCCATTTTTTCCATCAAAGGTTTGTAAAAGGGGCCATCCTGTAACTCAAACGCAATTTTTATTTGTTGAGTGAGTGTATTGTTGGTCATGTTTAGCCAAATCCTTTGTTCTTTTAACCCAAAGTAGCGGTCTAATAAATTATTAGCCTCAAAAAGTTCGGGTATATGTTGTTGCAGCCAATTACGGGGCACAATAATACTCATTACCTCATATTGTAGTTTGGCTTTACCAAAAAAGCTGATGGCGTCTTCATCGTTAGTCATTATAGCTGCCTGTATCTCCGGAAAATTTATTGCAGAAGAGATGCCATTAAATGTAAAATTGAAGCCGGTATTATTTTTTACATACACAAAATGAATGGCGTAGTGATGTTCTTTATGAGGCAGGCCTTTTAAAATATGATCGGTTGATAAATTAAAATCGGCCATTTGTAAAATCAACCCCTCACCTAAATTTACTTCCCGCAGGGTGCCTTTAATGGGCCCCTCTGAAAAAGACATTACCGTGCCATAGAAATATTTCTGGACAGTTGCCTTGTGTTTTTCTTTTAAATGATAAAGGTTAAAAAAATCGTATTCAATAGTAAACATAAATAATCTGGTTTGCGCAGACATAGGAGGGATATACGTAAAGGTTAGGTTGCAGTTTTTAAAGTTCACAAAAAATAAATTGAAATAAAAATTTTTCTTGGCATTACGCTTTAGTGTAGCCCATTTAAAGTAATTACCCGGTAGATATATGTAATTTTTTATTTATTTCAGCTGCCAAAACCTGTTTCTTTTACGGCTAACCCAACATATATTTTTTGTATGCAGTTACCTAAATAGGTACTGCTTTCAGCCCCTATTGGCATTGCTGTTGAAACGAGCGTGGCAACGATGTTGCCCAGAATTACTTTTGCCGGTTACCACCTTTCTCATAGCTTTGAATTATGGCCAGCCAAGTAAAAAGAAAGAAAGAACAACCCGTAATACTTATTACTAATGATGATGGTATTACCGCCCCCGGCATCCGCAATCTGGTAGCCGCTGTTAAAGACCTTGGTAAAATTGTAGTGGTGGCACCCGATAAACCACAGAGCGGAATGGGGCATGCCATTACCATTGGCCATCCATTGCGGTTGCACAAACAAACTATTTTTGATGGGGTAGAGGCTTACAGTTGCACAGGCACACCCGTAGATTGTGTAAAACTGGCTGTTGATAAGGTATTGCACCGCAAACCAGATTTATGTTTAAGCGGTATTAACCACGGGGCCAACCACAGCATTAATGTAATATATAGTGGCACTATGAGTGCTGCTGTAGAAGCGGCAATTGAAAGCATCCCTTCTGTTGGGTTTTCGTTGCTGGATTACAGCATTGAAGCCGATTTTACTGCCGCCCGTGAGTATGTGCATGAAATTACCAAACGCATGCTGCAAAAACCAATGGATAAACATTTGGTGTTAAACGTAAACATACCCGCCGTTAGCAGCGCCCTTATAAAAGGTATTAAAATTTGCCGCCAGGCTTATGCTAAGTATGAAGAAGATTTTATTGAAAGAACCGACCCGCATGGCAGAAAATATTTTTGGCTTACCGGTGCTTTTATTAATAAAGATAAAGGACGAGACACAGACGTGTGGGCTTTAGAACATAATTATGTAAGTGTTGTGCCCGTGCAATTTGATTTAACCAATTACGTTCTTAAGAGCAAATTAGAAAAACAGTGGAAATTGTAATGCTAAAGAAAGACGATATAAAATTAGGCCTTGTATTAGGGTTACTTACTCCCTTACTGGGGCTTATTATTTACTATTTTGTTGCCTTTTACAGCCGCAACGTAGGGTTCATAGAATTTCTGGGCTTTTTAAAACAATATAAAAGCCTGTTAACTGCTGTTAGCAGCATTTCTTTAGTTGCTAATGCGGTACTCTTTACTTTTTATGTAAATGCCCGCAAAGACAAAACCCTCCGTGGCATTTTTATTGCAACCATTATTTATTGTATAGCCGTATTGGTTATAAAACTAGTAGGGTAGTTTTAACCAGCAGCAGCAAAAAGCCCGGCATCGTTGTGTCACTCACTTGTACCACAACACTACATTGGGCACCTTGTATTCTCAACTATTCAAGGCTGTTTTACAACCATACAAATTGGTTTAAAACCAATATCTATTTACTGCCGCTTGTTTTTGTTTTTTTTATGAAAAATCCACATCCTTTACCATTAATTTTTGTTGTAGCAGGGTAGTTTGGCTACCTTAGCCCAACTGCATAAAAATTACATCACATTATTTAAAAAACGTATGCTATGGGCATATTAAAAGACAGGTTTAAAGCAAAAGCAGATGTTGCCGGCGCAGAAATCAAAGAACTTTTAAAGGAACACGGAAACCGCAAAATAGGAGAGGTTACGCTGGGTCAGGTCTATCAGGGAATGCGTGGAATTACCGGTCTTGTAACAGAAACCTCATTGCTAGATGCCCAGGAAGGTATTCGTTTCAGAGGCTATACCATACCAGAGTTACAGGAAAAATTGCCTAAAGCAGTTGATGGTAAAGAGCCACTGCCAGAAGGATTGTTTTACCTGATGCTGATTGGCGAATTACCAACTGAAGAAGATGCCCACCATATAACCAATGTATGGCAGCGCCGCAGCCACGTACCCAATCATGTATTTGCAGCAATAGACGCTTTGCCAACATATGCGCACCCCATGACCATGTTTGTAACAGGTGTAATGGCCTTGCAAACAGAAGGTCATTTTTCAAAAGAATATGCAAAAGGCATTAATAAAAAAGACTATTGGAACCCTGTTTACGATGACTGTATGGATCTGATAGCACGTTTACCACGCATTGCTGCGTATGTATACCGCAGAAAATATAAGAACAATGAGCATATACACCCAAATGGTTTGTTAGATTGGGCCGGAAACCTTGCACATATGTTGGGTTTTGAAGATGAAGGCTTCAGAGAGTTGATGCGTTTGTATATGACCATTCATGCAGACCATGAAGGAGGAAATGTATCTGCACATACTACACACCTGGTAGGTTCAGCGTTAAGCGACCCTTACTTAAGTTATGCAGCGGGTATGAACGGGCTTGCGGGTCCGTTGCATGGCTTGGCTAACCAGGAAGTAATAAAGTGGATATTTGAAATGCGGGAAGAACTGAATACAGAATTACCTACTAAAGAGCAAATTGCAGAATACGTTAAAAAAACACTGAGTAACGGAAAAGTAGTACCAGGTTACGGGCATGCTGTTTTAAGAAAAACAGATCCACGTTTTACTGCTCAAATGGAGTTTGGCAAGCAACATATGCCAGACGATGCCTTGGTGCAAACCGTTTGGAATGTGTATGAAGTGGTACCCCCTATTTTACAATCTTTAGGAAAGATTAAAAACCCCTGGCCCAATGTAGATGCACATAGCGGTGCCTTGCTGGTGCATTATGGTTTGGTGGAGTATGAATATTATACTGTGTTATTTGCCGTAAGCCGTGCTTTGGGTGTTTTAGCCAGCCTATGTTGGGATAGAGCACTTGGATTTGCTATAGAACGTCCGAAATCTGTAACCACAGAATCTGTTAAATTGTGGTTAGAAGGAAAAGATGAGATTTGGGAAGGTTAAAAAAAATTCTATTATATAATTACAAAAGCTCTCCAAAAGGAGAGCTTTTTAGTTAACCATAGCCTTATCCGCCAAATTTTTTTAATGTGAACATTCCATTATTATAGAGTGGTTAGTTACAGTTAACCTATTGCTTTGTCACATCCGGGTTCTCACAGGGAAATAAGTTGTTAAATAGTTATTAGTTGTACAAGAGTCTTCTCAATACTGTGGGTATCGTTTTAAAGTCTTTATTTTTATCAACAAAAACATCTGCCCCATAAGCCCTGCAAAGGCTTAAACTAAAATCATCAACAAAGCTGTATAGTACCAGTGCAGTAGTTTGTTCGTTTGCTTTTTTAACACTCCTTAATAAATCTATCGCACCATTACCAGGAAATTTCATATCCAGCAAAATTGCATCGGGCCGGTGTTTTGCTAATAATATTTGTGCTTCTTTATAGGTGGTTGCTCTATATACTGTTGTTTCTTTAAGATGTTCTTTTAACAAGTCTGCTAACCGATCTGCTAAAGCTCTTGAACTATCAAAAATCAATATCATCATCAGCTTTATTTAGAATATAAAGTACCGATGAAATGAAGTTTTAAAATGTAGAAAAGGGTGCAATTTTCAGCTAGAAGTAAGCCGAGAAGCTTATAGTATTAATTCTACATCAAGGGCTTTAAAATTGTCACCGATCAATGTCGGAGATGATATTATGAGAAATAGCATACCTGGTGAGCTCAGCATTGGTATGTAATTGCAGTTTTTCCAGTATGCGGCTGCGATGGGTGCTTACAGTAGTTAATGCAATTGACATAGATTCTGCAATTTGGGTAATAGTTTTACCGGCCGCCACTAATTTAAATATTTCAAACTCGCGGTTTGAGAGTAGTTCATGCGGATTACTTACGCCTTTTTGCAATAATAATTTTTCTGCAATATCTGGGGTAATGTATTTTTTGCCAAGTGTTACTCTTTTTATGGCATCCACCAATTCATAAGGCGCTGCATTTTTGTTTAAGTAAGCAGAAGCTCCGGCTTTTAATACTCTTACCGCATATAAATCATCGGGATAGATGCTCAAAATAATTACAGGCAAATAAGGATGAATCAGTTTAATTTGCTCCAATGCCTCTAGTCCACTGCGGCCAGGCATATCAAGGTCAGAAATTACCAGATCCCATTCTTGAAGGGTTACTTCTTTTATCAAACTTTCTCCATCGGCCACTTCTTTAATGAAAGCGTTTGGGTATTCATCTTTTAAGATCTGTATTAAACCTAGTCTAACAAAGCTGTGGTCATCAGCAAGAATTATTCTTTTCATAGATAGTATTTTTTAATAACCAGTTAGAGGCAGTTTTATTTTTAATGAAGTGCCATTACCCGGAGCCGTATTAAGCTCAAAACTTCCATGCAGCGAACTAACTCTTTCCTGCATACCCAAAATGCCAAATGATTGGTTTGATTTAGTTGCGCTGCTATTGAACCCATCGCCATCATCAGATACTGTTAGCTCAATGTTTTCAGCACTATATTCCAAACGGCAGGTAACGGTGTTGGCGTTGGCGTATTTGGTAATATTGGTTAATGCTTCCTGAAAAACGCGGTATAAGCAATTTGAAACAGGTGTGGATAGTTTTGTTGCTATAGTATTACTGCTGAATGCAACTGGTATACCGGTTGTGGATGTAAACTGTCGGGCCTGCCATTCTAATGCTTCAATAATTCCATAGCTGTCTAAAAGATCAACCCGCAGCTCTTTTAATATTTTTCTTACAGACTGGTTACTACCGTCTAACAGCCATATAATATTTCTTAGTTTGTCTTTTAGTACTTCTTCAGTATCTGGTATTTTTTTGTTAATCCAAACCACATCCATCTTAATGGCGGTTAATTGTTGCCCCAGCTCATCGTGTATTTCTCTGCCTATTCTTTTTCGTTCTTCTTCCCGTATATTTTGTAGGTGAATTGCCAATCTGCGGATATCTTCAAACGATTGTTTTAACAATTTTTCCGATTGCAGCCGTTCGGTTACATCGTTTACCAGGATTAAAGAAGCTTTTTTACTTTCGTAAAGAATATTGTACGCAAATATTTCAACATCTATCAAGCTGCCGTTTCTTTTTTTATGGCGCCAAAGGCCACTATTGTGTAAGGCGCTATAGTGCGTACGGTTAAGATCAATAAAGCGTTTTACTTCTTCTTCTGGACGTATGCCTTTTGCCCCTAATTTTAAAAATTCATCTTTTGTATAACCATAATGTTTTAAAGCAGCTTCGTTAACAGCGAGGAAACTAAAAGTTTCCAAATCTAATACCCACATGGGCATAGGATTGCTTTCAAATAACAGTTTGTATTTTTCTTCAGATGACTTTATCTCTTTCTCTGCTTTTTTGCGTTCGCTGATGTTTCTGAAGAATATTGATACTCCATCAGGTGAAGGATAAATATGATTTTCAAACCATTCATCCAAGGGTGGGTAGTATTCTTCCTGATGAGTGTATTTTTGAGTTTTCATTGCTTGTTGACAGGCATTGTAAAAATCTTTCCCAACAGCGTCAGGAAAGGCTTCCCAAATACTCTTACCCAAAAGATCTTCGGGTTTTCTTGCAATTAATTGACCCGCTTTTTCATTTAGGTAAATATATTTCCAGTTTTTATCTAATGAAGAAAATCCATCAGTAATTCTGGATAGCATTTGTTGTAATTCCTGTTGTGTTTTTTGTAAATCAGCAGTTCTGCCTGCAACTCTTTGTTCTAAAGTGTTATTTAGACTTTGTAATGACAATGCATTTTTCTTATTGCTTACAAAATCGAATCTTACTTTTAATAAAAACAAAAAAAGTAATACTAATAACCCTGATATAATGAACAAAAGTATATTAACAGACCCTTTTGTTTTTTTTTCTAAGACTGCCCTGCGTGTTGTTAATAGATTATTTTCTGTTTCCTGTATTTTATAAGTCAATGCTCTTATCTGGTCGGTATACCGCTTTCCTTCACCGGTTTGTACCAATTGCAAAGCTTGTGTAGTTCCTTTTTCATTATAAACAGCTATTGTTTTTTTTGAAAAGTCAATTCTTTTTTGGAGGTATATTAATAAGGTATCAAATCGTTGGCTTTGGATAGGATTATCTTGTAAGCGTAGTTTCAAAAATTCTAAATGTTGTTTTATTGCAGTAACCGATTCTTTATAAGGTTCTAAAAAAGCGGGTTGTCCGGTTAATACATAACCCCGGGAGGAGGTCTCGTTAGTTATTGTTTGTGTTAGTATTTTTTCTGAAGAAAGTAGTACTTCTTGGGTTGTATAAATTAATTCATTGTTTTGCTGTAATTCTCTTGATTGAAAAATGGACACTAATATAAGGGCGGCAACAGAAACTATTAGTGCTGTTGCTGTAATAATTAAAATACTATCTGTGGTGATTTTTTTACTCATGACCGAATAAACTCATTGCTAAAAGGGGTACGGTAAGTTAGCTAAAAATAGGTATGTACTCCGGTAAAATAAATGAGTGGTATGTAAATATAATTACTGGTTGTATTTCATTTTACGACTGTTATAGAATACAATGACAAAGAAATTGAGCTATAGGTAAATCTTATATATGAGTAAATGTATTTACTGAGTTAGGATGATGAGTATTGGCTGAGCCTTTATTCCTATAAAATTAATAAAACGTAGTTTGGTGGGTGCATTTTAAAATTTGGTTGAGCATATCGGGGTCGAACCGACGACCTTCCCGATTGCCGGTCGGGACGCTGTAGTAACAATGCAATAAAAAAACGCACTCAAAAGGTGCGTTTTAAAATGTGGTTGAGCATATCGGGGTCGAACCGACGACCTTCCCGATTGCCGGTCGGGACGCTGTAGTAACAATACAATAAAAAAACGCACTCAAAAAGTGCGTTTTAAAATATGGTGGAGAATATCGGGGTCGAACCGACGACCTCTTGCATGCCATGCAAGCGCTCTAGCCAACTGAGCTAATTCCCCATTATAATTTGAAAAGAACATTTTTTGAACCGCCGACCTTCCCGATTGCCGATCGGGACGCTCTGGCCAACTGAACTAATTCCCCAAACGGGTTGCAAATATAGATTGGCAATAAATTGTTTCCAAAAAATAAAAGAAGCGTGTGGCTGAAAGTAGCTATACTGCTGAAGGGTGCGACGCAACGGCTGTTGCACAAAGTGCAGTGGCTGGTATAAAAATAAAAAAACCTGCTTTTTGCTGGCAACAACATGGCTTAAGTAATCCAAGGAAGCAATTGGTGCGGTTAAACACAGGCTCTTATGCCTCAAAAAATTGCTCTCGCTACTATTTTCTATAGTTGCACATAAAAAGCAGGTACGTATGTTTAGTTAAGAACTTAAAAGTTAGGATAAGGTCTTCAGGGGATATTCCTGGATTTTTTGTGGCTTCAGCATACTGGATTTGTGTCTTCTGAGGATAAGGTATGTAGTGAAAATGTGGTTCTGGAGCGGGTTCCAGAGATAAGCATGGTTACACAAGGGATATTGAAAAAGGGGTGTTTTTCTTAGGATGACGGACCTGGTGGTTGGATATTGGGGTAAGTTTTAAAGGATACTGAACTCAAAAGAAAAAAAAGAAGTTGATTGACATTGGACTTGCTCGGGTTTCATGGAATATTGAACAAAGTTTCTGGACGGTTATTTCAGGACATTGGATGGTTGAGGTTGCTAATCCTCGTCAATCAACTTTCAATACAAAAGTACATGTGCATAACCTTGTTAACAAGAGCATAACTGCCCTATTTTATTTCTACAGTTTTTACTGCCTAAATCGTAAATCTATCATAAGCCCTTGGGTTTTTTCCTACACTTGGTTACGGGTTTTTTCTAAAAGGGCATCGGGGCATAGTATATTCCGAAATCAATTAATTTCGTAAATCTACCATAGTATTTATGACAAAATTTTATTCAATTTGCAGTAAGGCTCTTCTTATATCAGTGCCTTATGTAAAAACAAACAGACCCGTATGAAAAGACTTGACCCCAGTCAACCCATAAGAGTAGCAATTGCAGATGACCACGCACTGTTTCGTGCCGGCGTAAAAACCGCATTGTCTGTTCGTAAAGACATTGAAATGGTTGCGGAAGCTGACAATGGTATGCAGCTATTGAATCTGTTAAAACACATTACCCCCGATGTGATTTTGCTGGACATTCAGATGCCCATTATGGATGGTATTGCAACACTACCAGAAATAAGAAGACTATACCCAGATATTAAAGTGGTAATGTTAAGTATGCATAACGATCACTCCATGATTAGTAAAATGATGGAGATTGGTGCAAATTCTTATTTAACCAAAAACAGCGATAGTGAAACTATTTATCAGGCAATAAAAACCTGTGCAGAACAAGAGTTCTTCTTTAACGATTTAACTAATAAGGCACTTTTAAGTGGTTTGCGTACTAAAAAGCCAGAGCATGGTATAGAAGACATTCAGCTAAGCGAGAAAGAAATACGCATTCTTAAACTGATGTGTGAAGAGAAGACCACTAAAGAAATTGCAGATATTGTAGATATTAGTCCAAGAACTGTAGAAGCCATTCGCGATAAATTGAAATCTAAAACCGGTGCAAAAAGTATGGCAGGGCTGGTAATGTATGCCGTTAAAAACGGAATATTAGCAGAAGAAGGTAACTAGCCATCGCACAAAGCCCGGCAGTGGTTGTGTCACTCACTTGTACATTTTGTTGGCATAGCAGCCACACCTTATAAAATAACAAAGCCCTGTTTACGCAGGGCTTTGTTATTTTCGCAACCATATGAGCCACCCATTTATTTGTTACAACGGTAAAATTATTAATGCAGCCAATGCAATTATAGCAGCAGGCAACCGCGGCTTGCGTTATGGCGATGGTTTGTTTGAAACCCTGCGTTATGAAAGCGGCACTATTGCATTTGCTTCTTTTCATTTTGAACGATTGTTTAAGGGCTTGCAATTGCTGCAGTTTGATTGCCCGGGTTATTTTACACCACAATACCTGCAAACACAAATAGAAGACCTTTGCAAAAGAAATAAAATGACCCGCGCAAGAGTGCGTTTAACCGTAGTAAGAGGAGATGGCGGTTTGTATGATGCTATCAATCATTTTCCAAATTGTATTATAGAAACCCTGCCCTTGCAACCCCGTATGTGGAATGAGAACGGCTTGGTAAGCGGCATTTACACTACCGCACAAAAAAATGCAGATGTGCTGGCTAATTTAAAACACAATAATTACCTGCTTTATGTGCTGGCAGCATTACATGCCAAACAACAGCATTGGAACGATGCCATTGTAACAAACAATCGCCACACCATTTGCGATAGCACCATTGCAAATGTATTTATTGTAAAAAATAAGGTGTTGCAAACCCCGCCTTTAACCGATGGTGCTGTGGCAGGTACCATACGCCGCTGGGTATTAGAGAACGCGACAAGTATTACCGGCATAAAATGCGAAGAAGTAACTATTGGGGCTGATGCATTATTTGCTGCCGACGAAATTTTTTTTACCAATGCTGTATATGGCATTCGGTGGGTGCAAAGCATAGAAAGTGCAACATATGGTTATCAATATAGCCGCCAACTTTTTAATATGCTGCCCTGAACTTTTTAAATGTTGAACTGTTTGAGACGTTAAGTATTACCCAAAACAACCGGTTTATGAAACAAGAGTTGAGTATTTGCTGGTTCAGAAGAGACCTGCGTTTAACAGATCATGCTGCCTTATATCATGCACTAAAATCAGGTAGCCCCGTATTGCCAATTTTTATCTTCGATAAAAATATTTTGGATGAACTGGAGGATAAAGACGACAAAAGAGTAGCATTTATTTATCAGGCTATTTTAGCCATGCAACAACAACTTGTAGCAATGGGCAGTAGCATGCAGGTTTTTTACAGCACTCCGATGCAAGTATTTAAAAACCTTTCTGAGCAATATAATATCAAAGCTGTTTTTACCAACCATGATTATGAGCCTTATGCAAAACAAAGAGATCAGCTTATTACAGATTTTCTTGCAACCATGGGTAGTGCTTTTAAAACCTATAAAGATCAGGTAATATTTGAAAAAGAGGAAGTAGTAAAAGACGATGGTAAACCTTATAGTGTATTTACACCCTACAGCCGCAGGTGGAAGAGCTTGCTAACTTCATTTTACTATCAAAATTACCCGGTAGAAAAATATTATAATGCTTTCTACAAACAAAAACCCTATGCCATACCCACATTAGCAGCAATGGGTTTTACAGATAGCGGGTTTCAGTTTCCTTCTAAACAGCTGAAAGAAGAACTGGTAAAAAAGTACAGCCAGCAAAGAGATTATCCCGCTATTAATGGTACTTCTAAGCTGGGGGTTCATTTACGCTTTGGTACTATCAGTATACGGCAATTGGTGCAAAAAGCACTTCCATTAAATGAAACATATCTGAATGAATTAATCTGGCGAGATTTCTATCATATGATTTTATGGCATAACCCAGGGGTAGGAATGGGAAAATCCTTCAAGCCGGAATATGATTTTATTGAATGGCGAAATAATGAAGAAGAATTTGCACGTTGGTGCGAAGGAAAAACGGGCTACCCCATTGTAGATGCAGGTATGCGAGAGTTAAATGAAACCGGCTATATGCACAACCGTGTAAGAATGATTGTAGCCTCTTTTCTTACCAAACATTTATTAATAGACTGGCGTTGGGGTGAGGCTTATTTTGGCCGCAAATTGCTTGATTTTGATTTGGCCGCCAATAATGGTGGCTGGCAATGGGCCAGCGGCAGTGGTTGCGATGCGGCACCTTATTTCCGTGTATTTAACCCCTACCTGCAAACACAAAAATTTGATGCCAATTTAAAGTACATACAGCACTGGGTGCCCGAGTTAAATGAATTCAGCTATCCACAACCCATAGTAGCGCATGAACTGGCCCGCAAGCGTTGTCTGGAAACTTACGCAAAAGCGCTGAAGAAATAATTACGCATGCAAAAACAGCGTATCCCTTTCAAATTCTTGTTGTTGATTTTTACCATACACATTCATTAACTGTAGCACAGCCGCCTTGCCGGTATCTGTTAAGTTGTAAGAATACCGGTTAACGTACAAATCAATGTGCTGGCGCATTACTGCTTCCTCCATTTCTTGCGCATGTTTTTTTACATAGGCTGTTAATGTGTGGTAATTGTTTTTAAAAGCATAAGCTACGCTTTCATTAATCAGCGCATCTACTTGTTTTGCTACAGCCTCAGTTAGGCTGCGCTTGATTACAATGCCACCCAATGGAATGGGTGTGTGCGTTGTTTGCTCCCAATAGGTTCCCAGGTCAATTATTTTATGCAAGCCTTTTTGCTGGTAGGTAAACCGGTTTTCATGAATAATTACCCCCAACCCTTTTTGCTGCAATACAAAATCCTCTATCTCATTATAGCGCAGAAAAATCTTATTGCGTGCATTGGGATACGCCAAAGAAAATAATAAGTGTGCTGTGGTATTTTCTCCCGGTATAGCAATGGGCATTTCATTTATCAGTTGGTTGGTTTGCAATAAGGGCTGATAACTTATTAATAATGGCCCCACGCCATTACCCAATGCACCACCGGCATTTAATACAGCATACTGTTTATATATTAGTGGTAATACGCCGTAACTTATTTTAGTACAATCTAATTTTCCGGCAAGGGCCCACTCGTTTAAAGTTTGCACATCTTCCAGATGAATATTGAAAGTAATACCCGCTGTATCAATGGCACCGTTTACAAGGGCGTCAAAAATAAAAGTATCGTTTGGGCAGGGAGAAAACCCCAGACTAATAGTCATGAGCTTTAAATCAGTTTATTAATAATAGTAATCAGTTCTGTGTTCAGTACTTCAATAGCTGTAGCTATTTTCCATTTTGTTTTATCACGTTCTCCCACCATATTAGAGATGCTGCGTAATTGTAAAAAAGGTATTTTTTCTAAACTGGCCACATAATGCAATGCGGCACCCTCCATACTTTCTACTGCCGGGTTGTATTTTTTTATTAGCCGGTGTATTTGTTGTTCGTTGGTGGTTATCTGGTTAACCGTAATGCCGCTTACAATGGGTAGCCGGCATTTATCCAGCAAATGCTGATGGGTATTAACTATTTTCTTGTTAATAAAGGGTGGGTCCTGCCATCCTACCAGGTTTAAATCAAACAGGTCTTTAATTTCTTCGTTCTCAATAGCCATCATATCACCAAATACTTCATCTTTTACCACAACAACGGTGCCCGGTTGGTGCAAAAGATGAAAGCTGCCGGCAATGCCAGCTTGTATAATTATCTCTGGCCGGCTTTTTAAAAGCTGTTTGCTTAACTGGTAGGTAGCGCTAACCATGCCCACACCGGTTATTATAACGCCAATCTGGTGGCGGCTGTTCAGATACATACGTTCTTGCAGGTATTGCACTACCGGCTGAATTTCCTGCGGGGTGGCCGCGGTTAACAGCAATTTCATGCTGCAAATATCTTAATAATCGGCTTACCAGCCTGCATCCCTTTTTATGGGGGCTATATAGTACCTTTGGCAAAATTTTTTGAGGCATTATGGTATATCTTACCCGGTTAGAACATTTTAATGCAGCACATAAATTATACAACCCAAAATGGAGTGCTGAAAAAAACGAAGCAGTCTTTGGCAAATGCGCCAATGAAAACTGGCATGGTCACAATTATGAGTTGTTTGTTACTATTAAAGGGGAAGTGGATGAAGACACCGGCTTTTTATTTGACGTTAAAAAGTTAAGTGAGCTTATAAAAGTGCATGTAATAGATCAACTAGATCATAAAAACCTGAACATGGATGTGGCTTTTATGAAAGACCAGATGTGTAGCACCGAAAACCTGGTAAAAGCCATTTGGCAACAACTGGCCCCGCATTTACCCGCTGCAGTTAAATTACATTGTTTAAAACTGTACGAAACCCCCCGCATTTATGTAGAGTATTTTGGAGAATAACCTTTGTTACAAAAACAAAATAGCAGCCTTGCTGTTATTAGCCTTGTACAAAAAGACAGCGCACCAACTATGAGTAAAAAAGTGGCCGTTTACAGAAGAGAACATTTTAACGCCGCACACCGGTTATACAATCCGCAGTGGGATGACGCTACCAATGACGCGGTGTTTGGCAAATGCAACAATCCCAATTTTCATGGGCATAATTACGAGCTGGAAGTAAAAGTTTCTGGCATACCCGATGTGCAAACCGGTTATGTAATGGATATGAAATTACTTTCTGATCTTATTAAAGAACATGTGCTGGAGGTATTTGACCATCGCAACCTTAATAAAGATGTAAGCTATTTTGAAAAATTAAACCCAACGGCAGAAAACATAGCCGTGGTTATTTATGAAATTTTAAGAAAGCAACTACACAAAAAATTTGATCTGCAGGTGCGCTTGTATGAAACGCCCCGCAATTTTGTAGAGTACCCGGCATCTTAAAAAATAAATTTATGAAACCGGCGGTAGCAATAATGACGGCAGTGGTTGCGTCGCACCTGTTAACAGCATATCATTATTCAGCAATATAAATACCGTACAATAAATAAACAATTGGTTGCATAACGTGTTATAGTATAAGTGTGCGACGCAAGAATGTTGAACACGGTACTATTGCTGATTACAAAAAAATAAAAACTACTAATGGCATACAGTAAAATAGAAAAATACGATGAACAGATAACAGAAGGTTTGGTGGTAAACTACCGTGAGGCACTATCGTTATTGGGCGAAGACCCAACAAGAGAAGGCTTGCTAAAAACACCAGAACGGGTAGCCAAGGCCATGCAATATTTAACACAGGGCTACCAACTGGATGCTGGTGCTATCTTAAACTCAGCAAAGTTTCACGAAGATGTAAGTGAAATGATTATTGTAAAAGATATTGAGCTGTATAGTATGTGCGAACATCATATGCTGCCTTTTTACGGCAAGGCGCATGTGGCTTATATACCCAATGGTTATATAACCGGCTTAAGTAAAATTGCAAGAGTGGTAGATGTGTTTGCCCGCCGCTTGCAGGTGCAGGAACGATTGACCCACCAGGTAATGGATGTTATTAAAGATACATTAAACCCCTTGGGTGTAGCCGTAGTTATTGAGGCTTCTCACCTTTGTATGATGATGCGTGGGGTGCAAAAACAAAACTCTGTTACCACCACGTCTGCCTTTTGCGGTCAATTTGAAAAGAATGAAACCCGCGGCGAATTTATACGGCTAATAGGTGCTCAACTGCATTAACAAATAACTTTATTTTACTTTTTTTAAGGTTTGCCTGAAAGTTATACATACTTCAGGCAAACCTTTTATATTTGAAGCCATAATAAGAAGCAATATGAAACATGCATTTGTATTTCCCGGACAGGGCTCGCAATTTAAGGGTATGGGTAAAGACCATTATGACAACAGTGCGTTTGGTAAAAAATTATTTGAGCAGGCTAACGAAATTTTAAAGTTTCGTATTTCGGATATTATGTTTGAAGGGTCTGATGAAGATTTAAAACAAACCAATGTAACACAACCGGCTGTTTTTTTACATTCGGTAATTGCTTATAAAAGTATTGAAGGTGCACGGCCCGATATGGTGGCTGGTCATTCTTTAGGTGAGTTTTCTGCACTGGTGGCCAATGGTACGTTGAGTTTTGAAGATGCGTTGCAATTGGTAAGCATTCGTGCAAAGGCCATGCAAAAAGCTTGTGAGTTAACACCCTCTACCATGGCCGCTGTATTAGCACTGGCCGATGATAAAGTAGTGGCTATTTGCCAAGAGGTGACCAATGAAACAGGCGAAGTAGTGGTAGCGGCAAACTATAATTGCCCCGGCCAGTTGGTTATTAGCGGCAGCATAAAGGGTATTGAAATAGCTTGCGAACGCATGAAAGCTGCTGGTGCAAAAAGAGCATTGGTATTGCCTGTAGGAGGTGCTTTTCACTCTCCGTTAATGGAGCCTGCTAAAGATGAGTTGAAAGCGGCTATTGAAAAAACAACTTTTCATCAGCCCACGGCCCATGTGTATCAAAACGTGGTGGCTAAAGCGGTGTACGACAGGGATGAAATAAAACAAAACCTGATTGACCAATTAACCGGTGCCGTGCGTTGGACACAGAGTGTGCAAACAATGGTTACTGATGGAGCTTCTAAATTTACGGAGGTTGGCCCGGGTAAGGTATTGCAGGGGTTAGTTTTAAAAATAGATAAAACCATGCAGGTAGATGGCGTTGCATAAAAATTATAGCAACTGAAATAATAATTTTCTAAAGGCATTACAAAAAAAATCCCCGCAGCAAGCAGGGATTTTTTGTAAGGAGGCTGAGTTACTAAATGAAACGGTTAATTAAATTTTCATAGTACTCCAGTTTACCACTGCGCATAGCAGGCTCTCCATTGTTCACAGCATAGTTTCTTAAATCTTCTAAGGTCATTGCTCCTTCAGTAAAGGCTTTACCTTCTTTACTGTTAAAAGAAGCATAGCGATCTTCTCTTAGTTTATTATACTCGCCATCTTTAATAATTGCGTCGGCAATTACCAATGCTCTTGCAAACATATCCATGCCACCAATATGTGCATAGAACAAATCAGCAGCATCTGTACTGTTGCGGCGTATTTTAGCATCAAAGTTAATGCCACCACCTGCAAAGCCACCTGCTTCTAATATCACCAGCATGGCTTCTGTTAATTCATTAATGTTATTCGGAAACTGATCGGTATCCCATCCATTCTGATAATCGCCGCGGTTGGCATCAATACTGCCCAGCATACCGGCATCTGCAGCCACCTGTAACTCGTGTGTAAAAGTATGGCCCGCTAATGTAGCGTGGTTTACCTCTACATTAATTTTAAAATCACTCAGCAAATTGTACTCACGTAAAAAACTAATTACAGTAGCACTGTCATAATCGTACTGGTGCTTGGTAGGCTCGCAGGGTTTGGGCTCAATAAAGAAAGTGCCTTTAAAACCATTGCGGCGGGCATAGTCTTTTGCGGTGTGTAAAAAGCGGGCCAGGTGCTCCTGTTCTTTTTTCATATTGGTGTTCAGCAAGCTCATGTAACCTTCTCGGCCACCCCAAAACACATATCCACCACCACCTAATTCAATGGTAGCGTCCATAGCAGCTTTTACCTGTGCAGCGCCATGTGTTAATACATGAAAATCGGGGTTGGTGGCTGCGCCGTTCATATACCGCTCGTGGCTGAAGAGGTTGGCTGTGCCCCACAATAGTTGTATGCCGCTGGCTTTTTGTTTTTCTTTTGCGTAAGCTGTTAAAGCTTGCAGGCGTTTATCGTTTTCGTTAATATCATTGCCGTAATCCACCACATCCACATCGTGAAAGCAATAGAAAGGCAGGTTCATTTTCGTCATAAATTCAAAAGCAGCATCCATTTTATCTTTGGCTCTTTCTACCGCATCTGCTTTTTCATCCCATGCAAAAAAATGAGTGCGGCCACCAAAGGGGTCTGCGCCATTGCCGCAGAAGCTGTGCCAATAGGCGCAGGCAAAGCGCAAATGCTCTTTCATGGTTTTGCCAGCCACTACTTTATTTTCATCGTACCATCTGAAGGCTAATGGATTTTTTGATTGTAAACCTTCATATTGAATTTTTCCGATGCCTTTGAAAAATTCTTTGTTACCTGTAACGATACTCATAATTGATCTGTTTTAGTTTTTTGTTGCCAGCAGTTGCGCTTTGTGCAGCATTTGTTGCGTCGCACACTTCAGCTGAAAAGTGCGACGCAACGATGCTATATAGCATTACTACTGCTGGTTACCTGTTTATAAGAACTTATTTAATTGTTGCTGCCATTGTGCATAAACATTGTTATACACGGCTGCTTTTGTGGGTTCAATACGGGCCAGTGGTTTAAACTTGCTAAACGCTTCTGCACTGTTTTTATAATAACCCACGCCAATGCCGGCACCCAATGCGGCGCCTACGCTGCCATCATTATTATACAACTCTACCGGGGTGTTGGTGGTGTTTACAAATGCTTCTGTAAACACGCTGCTTAAAAACATATTGGCATTACCGGCACGTATTACAGCGGGTGTAATGCCATTGCTGCGCATAATATCTAATCCGTATCTAAAGGCGCAGGCAATACCTTCTTGCCCGGCACGGTACATATGGGCTGCGCTGTGGCGGTTTAAATCTACACCGGTTATTTGTGTACCAATTAGTTTATTATTAAATATGCGTTCAGCGCCATTGCCAAAAGGTAAAATGCTCATACCATCGGCACCCGGTGTTATGCCTGCGGCAGCTTCATTTAATTGCGCATAACTGCTATTGCCACCAAAATTATTCTTCAGCCATTTGTTTAAAATGCCTGTGCCATTAATGCAAAGCAGTACGCCAATTCTTTTATTGGTATTGCTATGGTTTACGTGTGCAAAACTGTTTACCCTAGATAGTGCATCATAATCTGCACTATCACTTACTGCATAAATAACACCCGATGTGCCGGCGGTGGCTGCTACCTCGCCGGGTTGCAATACATTTAACGAAAGTGCATTATTGGGCTGGTCTCCTGCTTTGTAAGAAACAGGAATACCAGCCTTTAATAATAATGCTTCTGCTATTGGTTGTTTTAACGAGCCGTGACATGAGAAAGCGGGTTGTATTGTTGGAATGATGGATGCCGCAAAACCAAAATGCTGCATTACATCATTGCTCAGTGTGTCGTTTTTAAAATCCCAGAAAATACCTTCACTTAAAGCCGATGGACTGGTGGTGGTTTGTCCGGTTAATTGTAGGGCAATAAAATCTCCGGGTAGTAATACTTTATCAATATTATCATAAACTTCGGGTTCTTGCTCTTTTACCCAGGCCAGTTTGGCAGCGGTAAAATTGCCGGGGCTGTTTAGTAAATGCTGCAGCGCTTTGCTGTGGCCAATAGCATCAAATGCTTTTTGGCCATAAGGCACGGCGCGGCTATCGCACCAGATAATACTATTACGTAAAACCTTTTGTTGTTTATTAATACAAACCAAGCCGTGCATTTGGTAGGCAATACCAATGGCACCAATAGCATCAGGATTGTACAGAGAAGTAGCATGAGCTTTTAAGATGGCTTGCTGGGTAAAGTTCCACCAATCTTCTGCAGACTGCTCGGCCCAGCCGGGTTGTAAAGAAAGAATCGAAGCCTCAGTTTCGGGGTATTGCGCAGTGGCTATGCATTGCTGGGTGGCGGCATCTACCACAGAAACCTTTACAGAAGAAGTACCTACATCAATACCTAATAGCAGCATATGGCGCAACAATTTAGAAAAGCAAATTACCCACTGCCAGCAGTTTTTCCTTCCACTTTATTGTTGAAAACAACAACTATTTTAATAAAAATTATAAATTAGCAGTAATAAATTGCTTAAGATAGTATGGCTAAACGCCCATTAATAGAAAAACTCACGTTAACAGAAGATGCTTCTTTTTTGGCCAGAACCTATTGCACCCCCCAATTTGAAGTGCCGTGGCACCAACATTTAGAAACCGAAATAATTTTATTTAACGAAGGCGAGGGCACTGCTTTTATTGGTAATTATATAGGTCATTTTAAAAGCGGTGATGTGTTTGTAATGGGTGCCAACCTGCCGCATATGTTTCAAAACTCAAGAGCCGAAATGAAAGTGAGTGCCACGGTAATACAGTTTACGGCCAATTTTTGGGGTACTCTTTTTTTAGAATTGCCAGAAGCAAAACCTATACAACAGTTATTGCAAACAGCTTTGCAGGGCCTGCGTTTAGAAGGAGATTGTTTATATCAATTGCAGCGGCTGTTGCCGCAGTTAGAAAATGCACAGGGTTTTCAGCGGATTATTTTGTTATGCCAATGCCTGCAGCAAATAGCCAGCACCCGTCAGTTTGTAAAAGTATCTACCCAAGAAGTAAAATCATTAAACAGTAAGCAAAGAGAGCGTATCGATAAAGTGTATCAATACACGTTCAGTAATTTTCAGGAACTGATTGCTTTAAACACCATTGCCGGCATTGCAGATATGAGTGTGCCCGCCTTTTGTAATTACTTTAGAAAAAGCACCAAAAAAACCTATATCGATTTTTTAAATGAAGTACGTATTGGTTACGCCTGCCGCCAGTTAATGGAAACACAAAAAAACATAGAAGCCATTGGTTACGAAAGCGGGTTTAATACGCTGGCTAATTTTAATAAGCAGTTTTTAAAAATAAAGAAAATAAACCCCAGCCAGTTTAGGCGGCAATACAGCCGTGCGGTAACCGCAGCATTGGCCCCCACGCAGGATGCAGTACGCAGTTTTGAATAATTTTTTTTGTAGCCAGCTTTGGTGTTTCATAGCAGCAGTGGTTGCGTCGCACACTTGTGCACACTTGTGCAGTGGAATGTTTATGGTCCATGGTATATAGTTAATGATATTGCCATGTACCATGCACTATTGCCTATTGGCATCTTGCCGTACAAGTGTGCGACGCAACGATGCCCAATAGTACTACTACTGCTGGCTACATAATTATTGCAAGGCCTGCTCTAAATCAGCCAATATATCCTGCACGTTTTCTATACCAATACTCATGCGTATCAATCCATCGGTAAACTTTTTACCGGCTGTTAAGCCGTCTTTTAATTCCATACTCATCATGGGGCCGGGGTGGCGCATTTGTTTGGCGCTAACATAATAATCCGGGTGGTCGGGCAGGCCATTATAATTAACTTGGGCAACAGCGGGGTGGTCTTGCAGGTAATGGGCAATTTCCATAGCGTTATGGCAATGGCGTTCCATACGCAGTTCCAGTGTTTTCATACCCAATGTAAGCAGGTAAGCATCAAAGGCATTGCTGTTGCCACCCAGCAGGCGATACCACTTGGTCATTTTGGTATTCATAAACTCAAGGTCTTTACCCAACAGTACGCCGCCTATAGCAGTACCATGCCCATTTAAAAATTTTGTGGTGCTATGAAAAACATAATCCACACCGTAGCGAAACGGTTGTTGCAGGTAAGGTGTGGCAAACGTATTGTCTACCGAAACACCGGTATTGTATTTTTTGGCAAGGGTAGTAAGTTCTTCAATATCCACACACTGTATGGTGGGGTTGGCAGGCGTTTCTAAATGCATCCATTTGATGCCGGGGTTGTTTTTAAAAACAGCTTCAGCTTTATTTAAATCACGCAGGTCTTCTATAATTATTTCAATACCCATGGGCGGTAAAATTTTATGCAACAGCTCATGCGTGCCGCCATAGAGCGAGTAGTGAGAAAGTACTTTATCGCCTTGTTGCAGATTAGAAAGAAAGAGGGTGGTCATGGCTGCCTGGCCACTGCTGTGTAAAAAAGCTTTTAGTTGCAGCGGGCTGCCGTTGGCATGGGTAATACCCAAACTTTCAAATGCTGCAATTTTTGCTTCTGCCTCGGTAAAATTAGGGTTGCCCCAGCGGGTGTATATATAACCTTCTTCTTTATTGGCAAAACGGCGCATGCCCTGCTCTGCATTATCAAACGTAAAAGTAGAAGTGGCATAAATAGGCGTTAGGTGAGAAGATAGCGGATCGTTTTGATGCCCGCCATGAACACCAACAGAACTAAAACCGGTTAATGGAAAATTTTTTGCAGCCATAACTGAGATTGAATTTATTTTGTTGTTGTAATTACCACAACAAATATCTTTTTAATCTTCTAAACCCACAGTAAAAAATTATGAAAGAACTGCTGCAACAATATGCTGCTTACAATGTGTGGGCCAATCAAAAATTGCTGGAAGTAGTATTAAAGCTGCCGGAGGAAAGCTGGCACCAAAAAATTGCCAGCAGTTTTCCTTCTTTACACACTACTGTTTTGCATATGTGGGATGCAGAAAGCATGTGGTGGCAGCGTATGAAAATGCAGGAAGTGGTAACCCGCCCCAGTGATCAGTTTAAAGGCACTACCCGAGATGCTATTACTGCGTTGCAACACCAAAACAGGCTGTGGCAGGAGTGGGTGAACGGCACCAGCCCTGCCATGTTAGACCATGTGTTTCAGTATTACGATACCAAGCGCAATCATTATAAGCAGCCTATATACCAGATGCTGCACCATGTAATGAACCACGGCACTTATCACCGCGGCCAAATTGTTACCTTATTACGTCAGTTAGGAGAAACCAAAATACCTGCTACCGATTTTGTAGTGTGGGCCAGGCTAAAGAAATAATTATTTTCCATTAACTGATTTACCCAGCTTGCTGCTAATATCTTCCAACGATATTTTATTAGCGTCTATTTTAATAAAAAACTGGCTGTAGTTTTTGATGTCGTTATTTACAGAAACAATAAAGCTATCAATAATTGGTTCGTTCTTTAGTGAATCGTATTTTCCGGAAGTGCCGAGGAAAGAGATAATATTGGTTTGCACTTTATCGTATAAAATATATTGTTTGAAATTGTTTTCATAATTCTCTTGCTGGCTGAGGCTTACCGACATGATGCCAAAAAAAGTAGAAATGGCAAAAAGAATAAAGAAGAGGGTTTTGATTAAAGCATTGGTATCTTCCCACCCCTTTTGAATGATTACAAAAAGCAATACAGCCGCTAAAATAGTAGATACTGTAAGTAATACTGTAAAAGTGTAGTAGTTAGAATAATATACTTTCCCTAATTCTTTATGATGGCTTTTTAAGTTTTCGAGTGTGATGTATTGGGTTTTTATAGTGGCTACTTTTTGTAAGCCCAGGTTGGCAAAAGGCTTTTTGGTTACATAATCGCTACGGGTATTATTAAATGTTTGCAGGGGGTTGTATACCCGGTTGATAACGGCATACATTGTTTTAAGGGAAATAAACCCCAGTATAATAAAAAGCAGCACCACCAAAATACCAGCAACCAGGGGTTGGCGTATGGTTGCATCAAACTTCTGCCACATAAGCTTTGTTTTACTAAAGGTAGTGAGGCAGTAACCATTAAAAAATACCACAAACAGGGAAGCGTGCTAAAACAAGTTGTTTAATACTCCCACTTCACTAAAGTAGCGCCCCAGGTAAAGCCTCCACCAAAAGCAGCCAGCACCAGGTAATCGCCTTTATTAATTTGTTTGCGGTACTCCCACAAACATAATGGAATGGTAGCCGCTGTGGTGTTGCCATAACGTTCTATATTCATCATTACTTTATCGTGCGATAAACCAATACGGTTGGCGGTTGCGTCTATAATACGTTTGTTGGCCTGGTGCGGTACCAGCCAGGCAATATCATCGCCGGTCATGTTGTTACGCTCTAATAATTCCGCACTCACATCGGCCATGCCTTTTACGGCAAATTTAAAAACGCTTTGTCCTTCCTGGTAAGCAAAATGTTCTTTATTGGTAACGGTTTCAATACTGGCAGGCTTTAAAGAACCGCCAGCTTTCATATGCAGGTAGGGGCGGCCACTGCCGTCTGCCCTTAATAAGCTGTCTAATACGCCAAAGCCATCATGGTTGGGTTCCAGCAGCACACCAGCCGCCGCATCGCCAAATAAAATACAAGTAGTTCTATCGGTATAGTCTACAATGGCACTCATTTTATCGGCACCCACCACCATTACTTTTTTGTAACGGCCGCTTTCTATTAAAGAAGCACCGGTGGTTAAGGCAAATAAGAAACCAGAGCAGGCAGCGCCAATATCAAAACTCCAGGCGTTTTTAACACCGGCTTTATCGCAGGCAATATTAGCGGTTGCCGGAAATACCATATCGGGGGTAACTGTAGCTACAATAACGCAATCAATTTCATCGGTACTGATGCCTCTTTTTTCACACAATTGTTTAATTACCGGTGCTACCATATCAGAGGTAGCAAGTCCTTCGCCTTTTAAAATGCGGCGTTCGCTAACGCCGGTGCGGGTGCGTATCCATTCATCAGTGGTATCTACCATTTTTTCAAGGTCGGCGTTAGTTAATTTATCTTCTGGCACGTATCCGCCTACGGCTGTTATGGCGGCAGTTATTTTTGCGGGCTGTTGGTTCATTGTACAGGTAATTGGTAAAAAATTTTGGTAAATGTAGGGCAATTTTTTGTACTGCTTTTTTATGCTTGTTAGCAAGGTTATGTAACCGGCAGCAGTGCAGGTGGCGGCATTGTTGCGTCGCACACTTGTGCAGTTGGTAGTTTGTGGTCAATGGTTAATAAACAATAGTAAAAATTTATGAACTATGGTTTATTAACGCGTTACCGTACAAGTGTGCGACGCAACGATGTTGAATAGCGTACCAAAGCTGGGTTCATTATAACTTGTTTTACCTTATTTTCGCAACCTATGATTGCATTTGTTAGAGGTTTATTTGTAAGAAAAAGTCCGGCCCAGGTTATTGTAGATGTAAACGGGGTGGGGTATGAGGTGCATATTAGCCTGAACACTTTTTCTGCTATTGAGGGCCAAACCGAAGGGTTGCTGCATACGTACCTTCATATACGTGAGGATGCGCAGGTATTGTATGGTTTTGCTGAGCTGGCTGAGAAAGATATGTTTGTGCAATTGATAGGGGTAAATGGTATAGGTGCAGCAACGGCTAGGGTGATGCTGTCATCTATAAAACCTGCAGAAATTGCTACGGCCATTTTGCAGGGTAATGTAAAATTGCTGGAGAGCATTAAAGGTATTGGCAAAAAAACAGCAGAGCGCCTTGTTTTAGAGCTAAAAGATAAATTGCACAAGTTACCCGGCACTTTAAATAATGCATCGTTGGTAAGCAATAGTTTAGAGCAGGAAGCGTTAATTGCTTTAACTGCTTTGGGCATTGCCCGTTCGGCGGCAGAGCAGGCTGTAAAAAAAGTACTACAGTTAGGTGCTGCGCCGGAAAAAGTAGAAGATATTATTAAACAAGCATTGAAAATTATTTAGGCCTATTGATCCTATTGCTACTTAACTAATTTCCTCAAGAGAATTGGCTTCTTTTTTTCAGTTTATAACCAGACCAGCGGTTAGCGCCCTTTTGGCATTTATTGCCACCAGTTTTATTGGTGGTAAAATATTTGCACAAACAGAACGCCCTGCCGGCGATTCTTTAAAATATCCTATTAAAGATCGCAGGGGCGATCAGTATACGGAACCGGGCCGCCGCTCTATGAATCTTAAAGACCCGGCCAACCTGAACCAAACGGTAGAATACGACCCCATTACCAAACGCTATTATATTGTTGAAAAAATTGGCAACAGCTATTACCGCAAGCCTACCTACCTCACTTTTGATGAATACCTGAAATTAAAAGGCCGTGAACAGGAGAATGACTATTTTAAAAAGCGGGCTAATGTATTAAGCAGTTTGAATAAGAAATTGGTAAAGCCCAAAATGAGTGTTACCGATAACTTGTTTAACCGCATTTTTGGTAATGGCAAAGTAGAAATAAGACCACAAGGAAATGTTGATATTATTGCTGGTTACCAGGGCCAGAAAGTGAAGAACCCCACTTTGCCAGAAAGGGCCCGTAAGTTTGGCGGCTTTGATTTTGATATGAATGCCAACCTGAGTGTGGTGGGTAATGTGGGTGATAAACTGAAACTGCCCATTAACTTTAATACGCTGGCTACTTTTGATTTTGAGAACCAATTAAAATTAGATTATAGCGGTGGCAGCGATGAAATTATAAAGCGCTTAGAAGCTGGTAACGTTTCTTTCTCTACCAAAGGCAGTTTAATACAGGGTGCACAGGGTTTGTTTGGTATTAAAACCCAATTACAGTTTGGAAAACTGTTTGTGAGCACCGTAATTGCTAATATGAATTCTACCCGGCAAAGCCTGGGTTTACAGGGTGGTGCCTCTAGTGCCATTTTTGAGTTTAAGGCCAATGATTATGAAGAAAACCGCCACTTTTTATTAGCCCATCATTTCCGGCAGAACTATAATAAGGCTATGGCCAACCTGCCTGCCATTAATTCTTTAATACAAATACTGCAAATAGAAGTTTGGGTAACCAACCGTAATGGCTCTACCACAGAAACAAGAGATGTGGTGGGTTTAATGGATTTGGGAGAAAGAGATACTTATTTGCAACCGCCATTAATAAATGCATTACCGGGCAATGCCACTAACCTGCCCTTTAATGAGGCTAATGATTTGTACAGTAAAATTATTAGCGACCCCAATGCACGGCGTTCATCTTTTGTAACATCAAGATTGGCTGCACTGGGTTTAACCAGCGTACAGGATTTTGAAAAAACATTTGCCCGTAAGCTGAATCCCAACGATTATATTTTTGACCCACAAGTGGGCTATATTACTTTAAGCCAACCGCTGCAGCCCGATGAAATATTAGGAGTTGCATTTCGCTACAGCTACAATGGTAAAATTTATCAGATAGGTGAGTTTTCTCAGGATGTGGTGCCAGACGGTGATTCTACCAACGGTGTTGTAGGCAACCAAAAAGTATTGTTCTTAAAATTATTAAAAGCCACCTCTCAAAGAACCAACCTGCCGATTTGGGATTTGATGATGAAGAATGTGTATGCATTAAAAACAAGAGATGGTAACTATTTAAGCAGCGTACAACCTACTGATTTTTCTTTAAATGTTTTATACGAAGAACCTAGTTTGGGCCCTAAAAACTTTTTGCCCGAGAGTGATGCGGCAGCAAAGGGGCAACCATTAATTCGTTTATTAAACTTAGACCGGTTAAATAATCGTAATGACCCGCAGCCCGATGGTATGTTTGATTATATAGAAGGCAAAACGATTTTATCGCAGCAGGCACGTATTATGTTTCCGTTATTAGAACCATTTGGTAGAGATTTAGAGCGTATTGCTTTCTTAAACAGTACGCAGGCACTGAAAGATAAATATGTGTACTATCCTTTGTATGATACTATTAAAGAAATTGCAAAAACCTATGCTAATCTTGACCGCTATATAATAAGTGGTAGGGCAAAAGGGCAGTCTACTTCAGAAATTTCTTTGGGGGCTTTTAATGTGCCGCCGGGTTCAGTAACTGTTACAGCAGGTGGACAGGTATTGAGAGAAGGAATGGATTATTCGGTTGACTATAATTTAGGTACTGTAAAAATTTTGAATCAGGCATTGGTGAATAGTGGCGTGCCGGTAAATGTACAGTATGAAAACAATGCAGGTTTTGGATTACAGCAGCGCAATTATCAGGGCATCCGCTTTGATTATATGGCAAAGAATACCGCCAAGCAGTCTTTTAGTTTTGGTGGACAAATGGTACGGATGGGAGAGCGGCCTTTCTTTACTAAGATTAATACGCAAGACGGTGACCCGATAAAAAATGCAATGTTTGGTTTAGATTTTAATTATCGTTCAGACTTTGCAAAATTGACAAGAGCCTTAGATAAATTGCCCGGCTACCATAGCTCTGAGATGAGTAATGTGCAAGCCTTTGGAGAAGTGGCAATGATAAAACCGGGCCACCCCCCTCAAATAGGTAAAGGAACGGCAGGACTTATTTACATTGATGATTTTGAGGGAACACGTGCCAATATTGATTTACGTTTTCCACTGGTAAGCTGGGGGCTGGCATCTACCCCGCAAAAAAACGGATTGTTTCCGGAAGGGATTTTGCCTGATTCTTTGGCGTATGGCCTGAACCGAGCAAAAATTGCCTGGTATAATATTGAACCGAACCTGCAAGATGCCAAAGGCAATAATAATCCTGTATCTGGCTTAGGGTTAAACTATTTTGGAGATCCTTATATACGTGCCGTTAACCAGCAAGAAATTTATCCTACCAAAACACCTGATTTTGGACAGGCACAATTAGTTACGTTTGATTTAAGTTTTAATCCTGCAGAAAGAGGTCCTTATAATTTTGATGTTAACCCTACTGCATTTTCTGATGGGGTAGCTACAGATGGTAAGTTATTGAACCCACGTAAAAGATGGGGCGGTATTATGCGGGGTATTGACCAGATAGATTTTGAAACGGGCAACGTTGAGTTTATTGAATTCTGGATGTTGGACCCTTTTTTAAAAAAACCAGGAAGCAATGGCGGACAGTTTTATATAAACCTTGGTAATATTTCTGAAGACATTTTAAAAGATGGCAGACGCCAGTTTGAAAACGGCTTGCCCGGTGCAGATGGTAAAGCGCCTTTAGATGCCACTTCAAAATGGGGGCAGGTTCCTGCCAATCCTATACAAGTTACCACGGCGTTCAGTAATGACCCTGCCGACAGGCCTACACAAGATGTAGGTTTTGATGGATTAACCAATGATGCAGAAAAAGTAAAGTTTCAAAATTTCTTAAATCAATTATCGGCAAAAGTAGGTACTTCATCACCTGCCTATCAGAAAGCGGAGCTTGACCCGTCTAGTGACGATTTTAAAAACTACCGCGATGGTAGTTACGATAAAATAAATGCTGATATAATTACACGGTACAGAGATATTAATAGTCCGCATGGTAATTCTCCTATTGCCAATACTGGTTCTACCATTACTACAGCTTTTACATTGTATCCAGACCAAGAAGATTTTAACCGCGATAATACATTGAATGAGTTAGAAGAATATTTTCAGTATAAAGTAGAATTAAAACCAGCTGAATTGCAGGTGGGCCGAAACTACATTACAGATATCAGAAGGTTTACACCTAAAGCCCCGGGAGCTATGGAAGAAAAATGGTATCTCTTCCGCATACCCATACAAGACTATGAGCAAAAAGTAGGTAATATACCCGACTTCAAATCTATCCGCTTTATGCGTTTGTTTTTAAATGGCTTTGATGAAGAAGTGATTTGCCGCTTTGCAAAATTTGAATTGGTAAGAAACCAATGGCGTCGGTTTGCCTTTAAAATAGATACAACGGGTAATTACGTTACTAATCCTGTTGGTAATGCTACAGAGTTTAATGTATTGGGTGTAAATATTGAAGAAAACAGTAAGCGTTCTCCTATTCCATATGTAACACCTCCTGATATTCAGCGGCAGCAGTTTTTAAGCAACAATAATATTAATATTCTGCAAAATGAGCAGAGTATCAGTTTGCAAATTTGTAATCTGCAAAAAGATGATGCCCGTGGTGTATTTAAAACGTTTAATCTTGATTTACGCCAGTATTCAAAACTCGCTATGTTTATACATGCAGAAGGAAGAGGTACCAGCGATTTATTAGAGCCGGGTACATTGGTGGCTGTAATACGTTTGGGTAACGATTTTGTGAGCAACTACTACGAAATAAAAATTCCATTAAAAAAAACAGCCTGGGGCAGCAGCAAAGATGAAGATATATGGCCTAAGGAAAATGAATTGGATTTAGATCTGCAACGCCTTATTCAGCTAAAAATAAAACGCAACGCCACCGGTCTTGTAAATAAGTATTATAAAGAAACTGATGCCGGTGGAACCAGCTATGCCATCTTAGGAAATCCAAACCTGGGTGAAACAAGAGGTATTTTTATGGGGGTTCAGAATGTAAAAATGGAGAGTGCTTGTACTGAAATTTGGTTTAATGAATTGCGCTTGTCCGGATTAGATGAAAGAAACGGATATGCTGCTTTAGGAAGAGTTGATTTTAAATTAGCCGATTTAGGAACACTTTCTTTATCGGGTAGTTTCCGGGGTATTGGTTTTGGTGGCTTAGATCAGCGGGTGAATGAACGCTCAAGAGATAACACATTACAGTTTGATGCGGCTACTAATTTAGAGCTGGGTAAATTCTTTCCACAAAAATCGGGTATCTCAATACCCATGTACGCCAGTTATTCAAGAACTACCATTACACCAGAGTATGATCCGTATGCGTTGGATGTAACATTAAAAGAAAAATTAAAAAATTCTGCTAACAAAGATTCTATCCGTAACGATGCGGTTGATCAAACTACTATTAAAACGGTCAACTTCACGAATGTTAAAAAGAATAATACCAGCGGCAAAAAGCAAAAATTATGGAGTGTTGAAAATGTGGATGTGAGTTATTCTTACACTCATATGGAACGTACCAGCCCATTAATAGAAAGCGATGAATTGATATCACATAGGGGCGGTATTGGTTATAATTACGCCACTGCACCCAAATATATAGAACCATTAAAACGCAGCATCAAATCAAAATCGCCCTGGTTAAATATTATTAAAGACATCAACATAAACCTGCTACCTTCTGTGGTAACCTTCCGTGCAGACGCACGCAGACAGTTTGGTGCATTTCGTCCGCGTAATGTAGGCGGTCCTAAAGGTGTATTACCAGAAACCTATAATAAATATTTTACGTTCGACAGGTATTATGTGTATCGTTGGGATATTACCCGTTCGCTCAATTTTGATTTTACGGCCACCAACCTGGCTCGTGTGGATGAAGCTCCCGGACGCTTGGATCAGACAGGCAAAAAAGATATGTGGAGCTTGTTTTGGAGAGGCGGCCGAAATACTTCTTATCAGCAAAGTGCCACCTTCAGCTATACATTGCCAACTGCTAAATTGCCCTTGTTAGATTGGACGACGATGCGATTGGGTTATGTAGGCAAATACAATTGGATGGCTTCTTCATTAGATTCTTTTGCACGAAGCCTTGGTAATTTTATTGGTAATACACAAGAAAAAAATGCTACTGCAGAATTAGACTTTACAGCTCTTTATCGTAAAAGCCGTTTGTTAAGAGCTATTGATTGGGATGCACCACCTGCTGCAAGCCCTGCACCACAACCAACCATACAGCCTAAAATAATTGCAGATACCAGTACTGTAAAAGGAAAAAAGAAAAAGAAGAAAGAAAAGAAAGTAAAAGACCCCAATCAATTACCCGAAGTAGGAACTTTTGTAAAAGTATTTGGGCGGTTGGTTACTTCTGTTAAGCGGGCCAGTATAACATATGCTTCAACCGGTAATACTAATATTGCTGGTTACTTAGATAGTACCCGTGCACTGGGTATGAACTGGCGCAACATGGCACCCGGTGCCGACTTTGTATTAGGCCGTCAGCCAGATACCAATTACATTAACAACTTTGCACGCAAAGGTTTTTTAACCCGTAATACTTTGCTTAATCAGCTAAACCGGCAAGATTTTAATCAAACACTAAACCTGAATGCACAGGTAATACCATTAAGAGATTTAACGATTGATGTTACCTTGCAAAAAACATTCGGCAAAACCTATTCAGAATTATTTAAAGACACTTTAAATACACCGGGCTCGCAGTTTGTGCGCTTAAGCCCTTATGCATCGGGTAGCTTTAGGGTAAGTTATATTTCTTTTCAAACCCTGTTTACTAAAATAAAACCCAATCAGGTTACAGAAACCTTTAAAACTTTTCAGGAGTATCGTAAAAGTTTATCGTTGCGCCTTGCAAAACTAAATCCATACTCGCAGGATATTAATGGCAACCCCATTGCAACTGGCGATGGTTATTTTAAAGGCTATGAAAAATATGCACAGGATGTATTAATACCATCTTTCATTGCTGCCTATACCGGCAAAGACCCTAACAAGGTTTCATTAATAAAACAAAACAGTTCTAAAATAAGTTCCAATCCATTTAGTGGTATTAAACCATTGCCTAACTGGCGGGTTACCTACAATGGCTTAACCAGAATACCGGGTATGGAACGCATCTTCAGTTCGTTTACAATTACACATGCCTATAACAGCGATGTAAGTATGAATAGCTTTAATTCGCATTTACTCTTTCAAGATCCTTTAAAAATTAATTACCCTGGCTTTGTTGATACTGCTACTGGTAATTTCTATCCCTATTTTATGGTGCCTAATATTTCTATATCAGAAGCATTTGCACCGTTTATTGATTTAGATATGCAGTTTACTAACCAACTGGGTATGCGTTTTGAATATAAAAAGAGTCGCCAGTTAAGTTTAAGCCTGGTTGATTTTCAATTGAGCGAAGCCCGCAGCACCGAGTTTACCATTGGTGCCCGCTGGCGCAAGCGTGGGTTTAAATTACCGTTTAAAGTACCGTTTAGTAAAAAAGACACCAAAACACTGGATAACGATATCACCTTCACGTTCGACTTTAGTTTGCGTGATGATATCACCAGCAACAGCCGCCTCGATCAGGAAACAACGCTACCCACTGCCGGACAAAAAGTAATTACCATAAATCCATCCATAGATTATGTGTTAAACAACCGCGTTAAAGTAATCCTGTTTTTTGATCAGCGCAGAACCATTCCTAAAATTTCTACCTCGGCGCCTATTACCAATACAAGAGCCGGTTTAAGAGTTAATATTTCATTGGCGCAATAATTTTTTTTACAGGTAACCAGTAAGAAAAAATAGTTAATAAAATATTCTTACTGGCTTGCCGGCTATATATTTTTTGTAGCCAGCTTCAGTAAGCATAGCATCACCGTTGCGTCGCACACTTCAACTTTAGAACTACTGATTTAAGGTTTGAAATTTAAAATTTCAAATGTACAAGTGTGCGACGCAACGATGATGCCCAAAGAACAACTGCTGGTACAATAAAATTTTTGTTGCCCCTAATACAGTAACTTAGATACCTATAAATATATTTTTATGAAGCAATTGTTTTTTTGGCTAGCTGTTATAACCGTGCAGCAAACCATGGCACAAACAGATACCACCAGTTACTCGGTAATAATGGCGGGTAATATAAAAGGGTTTTCTAAAACATGGCAACTAACAGATGGCACTTATAGAGAATGGTACCAGTACAATGACAGAGGCCGCGGAGATAGTATGGTTACTGATTACAAAACAGATGAAAAAAGTGTGATTACCTACCTAAGTGCTGCCGGGGTAGATTATATGAAGAACCCAGTAATAGAAAGTTTTTCTTTAACCAATGGGTTAGCACAATGGAAGAATAGTGCAGAGAACGAACAAAGAAAAATAAAAGGCCCTGCGTTTTTTATTCCGCTTAAAACAAATGCAGGCAATCTGGTAAAAGCTATATTAGATAATGGGGGCAGTTTAAACTTATTACCTACCGGTAAAGCAACTGCCAAAATTATTTTTAAAAGCACTTATACCGTTAATGGCAAAGCAAAAACACTGGCATTGGTAACCATAGAGGGTTTGGGTTTTACGCCTGCCTATATCTGGATAGAGGAAAACAGTCGTTCTTTTTTTGCCAATGTAAACGATTGGATGAGCATTGTATTAAAGGGCAACGAAGCATTGGTGCCGCAGTTGTTAACCATACAAAAGAAAGAGCAGGCACGATTTTATAATGTATTGGCCCAACGGCTGCGGCAAAAACCTGTAAAAGGTATTTGCATAAAAAATGTACAACTGTTTGATGCAGAAAAAGCAACAGTGATACCCAATGCCACAGTAATTGTTCGTAATAATATTATAGCAGATGTTATTACCAGCGGCACTCCTTTTGTTAATGATGATTTGGAAGTGGTAGATGGGAAAGGCAAATTTTTAATGCCCGGCTTGTGGGATATGCATACGCATATGAGTGATGAATTGGACGGCTTATTTCATATGGCTGCAGGGGTTACCAATATAAGAGATATGGGTAATGGGCCAGAGCTATTGCAACGGATGAAGGATATAAAAGAAGGAAAAATAATTGGTCCGGAGGAAGTTATTATAAGCGCATTTATTGATGGGGCTGGCCCATTTGCAGCACCCACGGGTGCGTTAATTAACAGTGTGGAAGAAGGGAAAAAAGTAATACAAGAATATGCGGCTAAGGGATACCAGCAAATAAAATTGTACAGCAGTATTAAACCAGAATGGGTAAAGCCACTGGTGGCAGAAGCCCGTAAATATAAAATGAAAGTATGTGGCCATATACCAGCATTTATGACGGCTACACAAGCAATAGAAGCCGGTTACAATGAAATTACACACATGAATATGCTGGTGTTAAATTTCTTTGGAGATACGGTGGACACCCGTTCTCCGAACCGGTTTAAATTACCGGCACAAAAAGCAGCCTTCTTAGATTTAGAAGGGTATGAAGTGCAAAACTTTTTGCAATTATTAAAAGAAAAAAATATTGTAGTAGATCCAACATTGGGGGTGTTTGAAGGAATGTTTACAGACCGGGAAGGAAGTGTGGCAGAAAGTAATTTATTATTGGTAGACCGTATGCCTTTGCAGGTGCAGCGTTACTGGCGTGCGGGTGGTGGTGGGTTACCTGTACCCGATGGTATGAACGATACCTACCTGAAATCTTTTGACGTAATGCTGAAGATTTTAAAAATGTTGCACGACCGTGATATTACAATTGTGCCTGGCACCGATGGCTTTGCCGGTTTTATGTTACACCGGGAGCTGGAATTGTATGTACGTGCCGGTATACCTGCCAATGAAGTATTGCAAATTTCAACACTGGTGCCAGCAAAAGTTACGGGTAAAGAAAAAGAATTGGGCAGTATTACTAAAGGAAAAATAGCCAATATGGTTTTAATAGATGGTAACCCCACTGTTAACATCAGCGATATTCGCAAAACAATACTGGTAATTAAAGAAGGTGTTATATACGACCCCGCAAAAATTTATGCAGCATTGGCTATAAAAAATTATAAATAGTTTTTTGTAACCGGCAGTTGTGCTTTGGGCAGTCCCGAAACTTCGGGATTGCGTCGCACACTTCAACATTTGTACCGCAGGTAAGCATAAAAAGTTTACCTGCTTTTTTATTGGCCGCCTTGTTTATTTAATTTCAGTTCAGCTTCCTTTGCTTCTTTAATATCTTCTTCATCTGCATCAGTGGTGCTTAGCGCATCGGTTTTTTTGCCGCGCCGCATTTTAACTATTGGGTTTTCTGAATTGCCGGTAATGCTTAACGGAATACCTACTATGCCAAAGGGAGGCAGGCCTAAACGGCATTGTAAATTTAACTGCCCATCTAAACTCATTTGTCCTTTAAACTTAGGCTTAAAGCCAGCTACTTTCAGTTTTAGCTTTTCTATGGTAAGAATATTTTTATCAATGGTGCTTTTAATATCAATTTTAGAGAGGTCGGCATTGGCATCTAACTCTTTTCCGGTTTCTTTATTAATAGCGCTGAACAGTTTAAAGCCCTTCAATTTCACTTTTCTTATTGATAAAGTGCCGCCACCTTTAATGGTAGGTAAAATAGGATACATACTGTCATTTAACAAACCACTCAATTGGTAGTCTATTGAAACGCGACCTTGTACATTTTCAGCCATGGTGGCCATTTCTCTAAACAGCTTAATTTCTTTGTAGGCTTTCTGTATATCGAAGCTATCGGCCTTTAATTTATAATTAAAATAGGCCCTGCGTACATTAATGCCGGTATACGTTGCTTGCATGGCTACTGGTGCATCTGCAATACGAAAGGAAGCATTGTGTACAGTAAGCGTTCCGTTTTTTAAAGAAGTATTGCTTTTGCATTGGGTAATGGTAAGCCCGTTACTGGTAATACTACCTGCATTGGCTTGTAATTGCAGGTTGAGGTTGGTTGGTAAAATTAATACACCATTAGCAGTGGCACTGGCCGTATCGCTGGCGTTGGCGGTTTTCTTTTCTTCGCTGGCCAAAGCCATCCATTCATCTGCATTTATTGCAGGGGTGTTTACTTGTATGCTTCCTTCCAGCGCTTCATTCTTAAGAATATAGTTAATGATATTTTTAAAATAACCATTGAGGGTAGCATTGGTTGTTCCGTATTGAAGTGCAAGGTTGTTTGCTACTAATTGGTCGTTATTTATACGCAACACACCCTCTTTTATTAAAAAAGGGTAGGGGAAATCTGCCGAATGAAACGTAATATGATTAAATGCCAGTTGCCCGCTGTTTTTTAATTGTTGGTAATTGCCGCTTGTAGCTGCTTGCTGTGAACCCTGCAGTTGTACGGCCGTCTGAATACTGCCCTTTACATCATATCCTTTAATTGCAAACACCTGGTAGATACGGCCAATATTTAAAATGCCATTGGCATTTATATCATAAACAAGGTTATCAAAGTTTTTAAGATTAGCCTTTATTGTAAAAGGAGCTCCTTCAAATTGCAAGTTCATAGGTGAAACTGCAAGCTGCATGCTTTCTGTATTGGCTGCAGGATTGTTTAAGGTAGCATTTAGTTGCAGGTTAGTAATGGGGTTGGGATAGTAGCTGGTTTTTATAAAGCCGTCTTTCAAAATAAAAGTAGCGTTGGTTACCGGAAATTTTTGCGCAGCCATATTTAGCTGGCCATTAAAGTTGGCAGCAATATTAAGTTGGCCTTTTAGATCAAGTGATTCATCTATAGCAAGTGTGCGGTTCCACTTTTCTATATCAGCCCGCACGCCTAAATTACCCTTCAAATGAGGATAGGTCAATCCTTCTGTTTTTAATTTTAAACCTACTTCATCTTTACCCAGGCGGGCATGTAATGAGTCAACTTCAATTTTTAGTTTATCGGTGTTTAAGCCCGGCAGCATAAAATGAAAGTTTATAAAAATATCTTCTACAGGGTCTTTAATTTTTTTAGCTGCAATGCTGCCTTGTTTTATAAGCATATTAAAGAGCAGGTCGGGGGCAATGTTTTCTGCTGCTATATAAGATCCTTTTAGCGAAGCGTCCATTTCAATATCTCCTTCTACAGTGGTTTTGTTTAACCATGTTACTGCAGCCGGAGGTAGTGCGGTAAATAAATTTTTGAATGCCGTGCGTCCGGTTTTTAAATTAAAATCCATTTTATAGCCGTTCTTTAAAAAATCGAAAAAGCCATTGAAGCTTACCGGCAATTGGTTGATGCGCAGGTTGTTTTTTTCAAAAATAAAACTAAGTGAGTGGGTGTTTATTTTGGTAATGAGTTGTGCATTGAGGTTTTTATTTTCAACATATTGTTGGCCATCGTAACTGAAGTTTACAGCTTGCATTTTTACTTCAGAAGATAAGTCAAAAATGGCTTTGCTCAGGTCTCCTTTGCCCACATAGTCTAATTGCTGTGCAGTAATTACCATTGGTATAGACTGGTCATTATAAGTAAGGGCGCATTGTTCTATTTGTATCCGCTCTAGTTTGAGAGCAGCGGTGCTACTATCTGTATTTTGCTTGGTGGTGATGGTATCTTTATTGATATAAATATTGTAGTTGGGTTGCCCTTGCTTATTTACCAGCACATTGAGGGTGCCCTTGGTTATATACACTTCGTCAATATGAATGGTTTTGCCCAACAGGCTGGCAAGGTCTACCCCGAAGGCCATTTCTTTGGCAGCCACGAGGGTGTCTTTTTTAAAAGGCGCTGAACCGGTTAACGAAACATCGTATAGCGTGAGTGTTAAAGAAGGAAAATGATTGAAGAAGGAGAGCCTTGCTTTTGAAAAATTAAGCGTAGACTCAATTGAGTTGTTAGCCCAGCCTTTTATTTTATCTGAAACGAATGAGGGAAACAAAACGGGAAGTAAAAACATGAAGAGCAATAGTACCCCCAAACTAATGCCGGTGTATTTTACTATTTTAATAAGAGCCTTACCAGGTTTAAATTGCATGCCCGAAAATAGTTTATATTATTTAATGCTTTTGTAGATTTTAATTGCTGCAACTAGTACTGCCGCTGAAGAGTGCGACGCAACCGGTGCCGGGCATTTTGTTGTAGCTGACTACCAAAAGATAACAACGGTTTCTGTAATTTAGCTGCTTAATAAAATTGTATGGAAATAACTATAAGAAGGGCTGTTAAAAGTGATTGTACGCGGTTGCTGGAATTAATACAGGAACTGGCTGATTATGAAAATGCACCCAACGAGGTTACAGTTAGCTTGCAACATTTTGAAGAAAGTGGTTTTGGTACGAAACCGGTTTGGTGGGCTTTTTGTGCGTGTACGAAGGTGGATGGAAAAGAAGTGATACAGGGTTTTGCATTGTATTATATACGTTACTCTACGTGGAAGGGGCAGGCGATGTATCTGGAAGATATTATCGTTACCGAAGCCATGCGGGGTAAAAAACTGGGCAAGCTGTTGCTGGATCGTTTAATTGAAGAAGCAAAAGAAAAAAAATATCCGCGTATTGTATGGCAGGTGTTGGAGTGGAATGAGCCGGCTATTAATTTTTATAAAAAATACAACGCTGCTTTTGACCCCGAGTGGATTAACTGCAGCATTTATGTTTAACACATTGTTGTATTTAATTGGGCTAATTACTGCTAGCTTAGATATTATAAACTTTTGAAGCGCATGAAACAGCTTATTTTATTTTTTTGTTGTAGTTTTTTGTTGTTAGCCTGTGGTAAAGATGATACAGATGCCGGCAATGATACGAGCAAATCAAAAACTATTTTAAATGTGGCTTATGGCAGCGATGCTAAACAAAGCATGGATGTTTACCTGCCTGCAAATAGAACCACTGCCAGCACCAAATTAATTATACTGGTGCATGGCGGGGGATGGACGGAAGGGGATAAGGTTGATTTTAATCCTTATGTTTTATTGCTGCAGCAAAAATTTCCCAATCACGCTATTATTAATATTAACTACCGGTTAAACAGTGGTAGTATTAATCGGTTTCCGGCACAGGAGAATGATGTGAAGGCCGCAATGGAGTTTATTAATACAAAACGAAGCGAATATTTTATTTCTGATAAATGGGCAATACTGGGTGCCAGTGCGGGTGGACATTTAGCTTTATTACAGGCATATAAATATGCCAGTCCGGTAAAATTAAAAGCGGTTATTTCTTTTTTTGGCCCTACCGATTTGGTGGATGCTTATTATAACCCGGTAAACCCATTAGTGCCTTTGTTGTTGCAAAATATTACGGGCACTACGCCTCAAATAAACAGTATTATCTATGAACAGTCTAGCCCAGTAACGTTTATAAATGCACAATCTTGTGCTACCTTATTATTGCATGGTGCAAAAGATCCGTTGGTGCCATTATCGCAATCGCAATTGTTACAGGTAAAACTACAGGCATTTGCAGTGCCGCATCAATTGGTGGTGTATCCTAATGGCGGGCATGGGTGGGATGGTGCAGACCTGGTAGATTCTTTTTCTAAAATAGAGACTTTTTTAACGCAACACCTTAATTAGTGCCAGCTATGAGGCTGCTAATAAATCTGCAGACTTTTGAATTAGAAAGCAAACCATTTGCCGCATGATAAATTGCAGTATTACTTTATAATCCAAACTTTACCCGGAAGAAAAACCCATTTAAATGCCATTGATTAATGGTATACTCAATAGTTACATTGATATCATAATAACTTACCAAATCTATACCGGCACCATATGTGTAGAGGTATCGGTTTACTAATCTATTACTGCCGGGTAGATGATTATTGATGTACCCGGCATCAAACAACAGTTTAGCAAATACTTTTAGTGGCATTTTTTTAAAAGCGGCTGGAAGCGGTTTTAAATGAATGTCTGTATTGAGTAACTCTCTTTTAAGATTGGTGCGTATGACTGTGTAAGCGTTTCCGTCGAAAATAAATTGGTCTAACCCTCGTATCAATTCCTTATCGTTATAGCCTAATACACCGGCTCTTATAAACGGTTGTGTTTTTGGTAGAATTATTTTTGTGCTAAGTTGGGTATTGAAATACGTTTTATGAAAGAGTTTTAGGAAAATAGCTGTTTCCATTTTTAGTTGGGTAAGATTTAGCCCATCGTTTTTTGAAATACCACATCGCACCAATTCTGCAAAAAAGGTTTTACCTGTTAAGGGGTATTGAATATTATTTGTTTTGTTGAAAGAGAATCGGTAAACAAATTCTGAGTAAAGGATATTTTTTTTACCATGGCCAAAATAATTGGGATTAAGTTTTGCCACAGTGTCGGCCACTTTCTCGGCTTTTATACCTACGGAAAAATAATGGCGTAGAAAAAGATTTTGGCGGTAGCTGTAATAAATTTTATTATGCGAGTATGATTTAATAAATCCAGGCTGTTTTATAAATGCTTTTTTATCGTTTACAGAAGCATAATTAACCTCTCTTGTTTTGCCTCTCATGGCTTGTATGCCAAATTCGTGTTGTTGTTTTTTGCCAATATTTGGCCTGTTATAAAATATCCCCCATGCCCTGTTGTACCCGGTTTGAAAACCAATAGACAGATGGTCGTTGTGGCCGGTAAAATTATTATAATCAATAGACATACCGTAATTGATTCTATCCAGCTGTCGCATTTGCTGGGTCCACCACACATTAAAGTTTTGGTCTGCCAGCGAAAATACAGGTGCCGGAAAAACATACCATCGCTCTTTAACTATTATGTTTATGATAATATTAGCGGAAGCACTGTTGATTGCTTTTACTTCAGCAGTTAAAAAAAGACTGGTATTGATTAACTGTCGTTCTGCAAGTTTTAGTATGTGTGGTAATTGTGCTGCTGTTGTTGTATCTCCAACTTTAAAACCTAGTTCTCTTAAGATAACTGTTTGTTTTGTTTTTTTATTACCTGTAATTATTATACTATTTATCACTAACTGATTGAGCTGCAAATTATCTGAAGCCATAAGAACACCAAACGGGGCTAACAAAATAGCTGTGCAGAAAAAAAATTTATGGATGAATGTTTGCATGTTGCTGAATATAAATCTAAAGTAATGGACCGTATGATTGAGATTTAGTCATGTATATGACCAAGCTGGAAACAATGTCTTTTTATTTTTATGCTCCATTTAGAAAGGGTATCTATTCATCAGAAATAAATTATAACAAATGAGATATTTTTTTTTAGTACTCGTAACTTTTTGTAGTATCAATTTATTTGCACAAGAGAAGACGCAGCAAAAGTCTAAGGCCCAATTTGTAGAAGGAGGTGCGGCTTTTGGTTCATCGCAGGGTAGTTTTAGTGCTGGGTATAATTATATCTGGTATTTAGGAAAGGCCAAGCGATTTTTCGTTGGAACCGGGGTACGATTTATAGGGTTTTACGGCACCAATGTTAATTTTACTTCTGCACCGCCAGCTTTGGCGGGCAAACCATCTTCAGAGGATACGCTGTTGGCTGCAAACCCAGGCATCTATGCACTTAATGCTGTTGTAAATATTGGGTATCAATTTTCAAAAAAAATACAAGTTGGTTTTAATATTGATGCAACCGGCGTTTCATTTGGCCCAACAGGAAAACCTGCTTATATAAGCAATGGGGTTTCTTCTACTGTAAGCGCCCAACCAACTTCTTTTAATTTATTACTTATCGGAAACAGAGATAAAGGAACATTAAACTCTGAGTTTTATTTGAGGTATGCTTTCAATAATAAAATATCTGTAAAAGGAGCATACCAGTTTCTATTTACAGAGTTAACAACTGATACCAACGTGCAAACTTCTCCCAGATTAAACGACCGGTTTAGAAATAAAGCAAGTTTGGCATCATTTGGCTTAGCGTATCATTTTTAGAACTGACCCCGGATTAAGTCTGTTTAATTAGTTACAGACTTTTTGCCGCACGAATAGGATTGGGGCAATACAATTTTTTAAGAAGATGCTATGTTTTTCATAGTGTAAATTCTAAAGCTGTTTTGAATATAATTACTACTGGCTAAGCTCTAAACATGCAAATGCTACAAAAAGAACTACATGATTTACTGGTAAAAACTGCCAATATGATTATTGGTATACCGGAGGAGCATTTTCATACCCGTCTTGCATTACTATCCGGACAATCTATATGTGATCAGGTGCTTCTGATTATTAATAGGTTTCTTGCTTTAGATAAAGGATATGAAGATGC
>REAR01000006.1 GCA_004295245.1 Sphingobacteriales bacterium
GCTACTTCAATAGCATCTTTTACGCTCTCACTAATGGTGGGGTGCGGGTGTATGCTGTTGAGTACCTCGTGGTAAGTAGTTTCTAACTTACGGGCAGTTACGGTTTGGGCAATTATTTCGGTTACATTATAACCAATCATATGTGTGCCTAACCACTCGCCGTATTTAGCATCGAATATTACTTTTACAAAACCTTCTGTGGCACCGGCAGCAGAGGCTTTACCAGATGCGCTTAACGGAAACTTGCCAACTTTAATTTCGTAACCAGCGTCTTTAGCTTGCTTTTCTGTATAGCCTACAGAAGCAATTTCTGGTATGCAATAGGTACAACCCGGTACGTTGCCATAGTCTAAGGCTTCGGGCTGGTGGTTGTATTTCTTTTCGTTGTAAGCAATGTTTTCTACGCAGATGATGGCTTCTTTGCTTGCCACGTGTGCCAGGGCCTGACCGGGAGCACAATCGCCAATAGCATAAACACCTGTTACATTGGTTTGGTAGTATTTGTCTACCACCACTTTTCCTTTTTCTGTTTTAATGCCGCTTTCTTCTAAGCCAATGCCTTCAATATTAGCTGCCACGCCTACAGCGCTTAAAAGCACATCAGCTTCCAGCACCTGCTCGCCAGCGGCAGTTTTAATTGTTGCTTTTACACCGTTACCAGCTGTATCTACTTTGGTAACTTCTGCGTTGGTCATAATATCAATGCCATTCTTTTTGTATTGCTTTTCTAATTCTTTACTAATGTCTTCATCTTCTACCGGCACTACGCGGGGCATAAACTCAACAATGGTTACTTTGGTACCCATAGCGTTGTACACGTATGCAAACTCAACACCTATAGCGCCACTGCCAACAATAATCATGCTTTTGGGTTGTGTGGGCAATACCATTGCTTCGCGGTAACCAATTACTTTTTTACCGTCTTGCTTTAATGCTGGTAACTCGCGGCTGCGGCCACCGGTTGCAATAATAACATGCTTGGCGGCTACTACTTCTTTGCTGCCGTCTGCTTTGGTAACTTCTACCTGGCCTTTGCCTTTTACTTTACCAAAACCCATTATCACATCAATCTTATTCTTCTTCATTAAAAACTGCACACCCTTGCTCATTTTATCGGCAACGCCACGGCTGCGTTTAATAACCGCTTCAAAATTGCTGGTGCCAGTAGCTTCAATACCGTAATCTTTTGCATGCTTTATGTACTCCATTACCTGGGCACTTTTTAATAAGGCCTTGGTAGGTATACAACCCCAATTTAAACAAACACCGCCAAGGCTTTCTTTTTCCACCACGGCCGTTTTAAATCCTAATTGAGAAGCACGGATAGCGGCCACATAACCACCGGGGCCGCTACCAATAACAATTACATCGTATGCCATACTATTTAATTGATAATTTATTAATGGATGATAGATTTTTTTTGCGTAACGAAGGTAAATGATAGGTTGCTAAATGCCAAGACAGGCATTGATTAACTACCTGCTGTTGGCATCATTCATTCGTATTCTTCTGCCTTTGTATTTTTTACCGTCAATAGATTGAATCATTTGGGTGGCAACGCGGCGGTCTACTTCTACCCAACTGTTCATTTCTTTCATATCTACCTTGCCTAATGATTCTTTATTCAGTTCGCTCATATCTAATATAAACTGTAAAAAGCTGGCTTTATAAAAACCATCTTTGGTACCCAGGTTCACAAAAAGACGTTGAAACTCTCCGTTATTGCCACCAAAAGTACGGCCACGGGTATCGCGGCGGGTATCGCCTTCCTGCTGAAAGCGATTGGTAGTTGGACTGGTGCGAACCCCTCTGCCAGATTCTCTGTCTCGTTGTATCGGTCTTTCACGTACGTTTAAGTCTTCAGCGTTTTCGTAGTATTTCAAAAAGCGGTCAAACTCCATGGCGGCTACCCGCTTTAATACTTCTTCTTTGCTAATGTCGGCAAACTTTTCACTCAGTGTAGGCATATAAGTTTCGTAATCGCCATGGCTGATATCTGTTTGCAACAGCTTATCCATAAAATGGAAGAACTGCTTGCGGCAAACATCTTTACCGGTGGGTATTTCTAGCTTATGAAACGGCGCCTGCACAATGCGCTCTATCTGGCGTAAACGGCCAATTTCTCTGCTGTGTACAATGCTCATACAAATACCGGTATTGCCGGCACGGCCGGTACGGCCACTGCGGTGCGTATACACTTCAATATCATCGGGCAACTCGTAATTAATAACGTGGGTAATATCTTTTACGTCGATACCACGTGCAGCCACATCGGTTGCAATTAGTAATTGCAGGCTGCGGTCTCTAAAGTCGCCCATTACTTTATCTCGCTGCCCTTGTGTTAAGTCACCATGCAATGCATCTATATCATAGCCCTCTCGGGTTAATTTATCAGCAATTTGTTGAGCATCCAGTTTAGTGCGGGTAAAAATAATACCGTAAATGCCGGGGTTAAAGTCAATCAAACGCTTTAACGATTCGTAGCGGTGCTGTGCATTGGTAACATAAAACTGGTGATCTATGTTTTTGTTAGCCGTATTCATTTTACCAACTGTTACTTCAACAGGTTGGTTCATATATTTTTTACTAACTCTGCGAATTTCCTGAGGCATGGTAGCACTAAACAACCAGGTGCTGTCTCTCTTAGGCGTGTTCTGTAAAATAAATTCAATATCATCCTGAAAGCCCATGTTCAGCATTTCGTCTGCTTCATCCAGCACTACATACTTAATTTGCTCCAGGTTAATAGCCTTGCGTTCAATCAGGTCAATCAAACGTCCGGGGGTGGCCACTACAACCTGTACTCCTTTTTTAAGGTCGCGAATTTGCAAACCAATAGAAGTACCACCATACACAGCCACCACACTCATGCCGGTCATGTATTTTTTAAAAAGCTCTAATTCGCTTACAATTTGCAAACACAGTTCACGGGTGGGACAAACCACCAGTGCCTGAGGATGGCGTGCCGCCACATCAATCAGGTCTAACAAAGGCAAACCAAAAGCCGCTGTTTTGCCAGTGCCCGTTTGGGCCAATCCAATAAAATCTTTGGTACCGCTTAAAAGAACAGGAATCGCCTTTTCCTGTATGGGAGTAGGATTCACATAACCCAGGTCTGTAACCGCTTTCACCAATCTTTCTTCAATACCAATCTCTTCAAATGTCATCATAATATAATTTAAAATTTGGCGCAAAGGTAAGGCAAAGCCCGGCTTTAGCCTAATCTAAAACAGTGTAGCTAAAAGCCTGTTTACAAGGGCTTCATGTCTCAAAAAAGGCTTTCGGTAAACTGTGGTTGTTTGTAGTTGGGTAGCCAGCAGCGGTTTTCATGGCGGCACCGTTGCGTCGCACACTTGTACAGTTGAATACTAGTACGAAAGTCTGGAGACGGAAAGTTCGCAAGTATTTTATATCTACTGCAATCGTCTTCCAGACTTGCCGACTTTCTGACTTAAAGTACAAGTGTGCGACGCAACGGCTGCTGAGCAGCCTTACCACAGCTGGTAACCATACTTTATATTTTTAATAACAAGGCGGGTTGTATTATTGCGGCCTATGCGTATTGTTTTAATAGTAATTTTTTGTTTGTTTTTTTGCAGCACCAAGGCCCAGTATTTTGAGCAAATAAAAAAATATACGGCAGCACAACCCAAAAGCCGGTTAGATTCTTCCATTAATTTTTTAACTAATAAGCTGGGTGTAGAATTGCATTATCTATATCCTTTGTATCAAAGTTTTGGATGGACTGATAAATTTAATGTTGCAGGAAAAGAACGGGCTTATACTGAAAACCTCAGTCATTACTTATCGTTTGCCGGAGATTACAAAGCAGCTTTGCAATACAGCCAATTGAGTTACGATACATTGCCAGCAAGTACAGTTAAGCAAATTAAAGAAGAAGTGTTGCAGTTAAAAACCTTGCAGTATGCAGATGCCCGGCAATATATTTTAGCCATGGCGGCACAAACAAGTGTGGTAATGATTAATGAAGCACATCAAAAACCACAGCACCGGGCTTTTACATATAGTTTATTAGAAAGCATGTATCAGTTAGGCTACCGCTATCTTGCTATGGAAGCGTTCAGTAATTATGATACTTTAAAAATTACGCAGCCAGATATTAGCACCGGTCACTTTATTGCAGAGCCTGTTGCAGCAGAAATGGTACGTAAAGCCGTACAATTAGGTTTTACGTTGGTGCCTTATGAAGATACAGCAGCATATAAACACAGCGGATCTCAAAGAGATGCAGTGCAGGCTGCAAATATTTACAAGGTGTTACAACAAGATCCTTCTGCAAAAATACTAGTGCACGCCGGCTATGCCCATATTGCAGAAAATGTTTTTTCTACCGGTTATACACCCATGGGTGCTGCGTTTAAAAAACTAAGCGGCGTTAATCCGCTTACTATTGACCAAACAGATTTAACCGAAGGCAGCAGCTTTGAATATGGCCGTTTATATTATAATGAACTGATGCGGCAGTTTCCGTTGAATTACCCGGCTATAGCCTTGCAAAAAAATAAACCCATTAACCTGTTAGAAGGAGAGGGTTATGATCTTTCAGTGATTCATCCGCCTACCCAATTTACAAACCAGCGGCCGCAATGGCTTTCTTTAAACGGGCAGCGAAAAGAAACTGTAGTACAACCTACAGAACGATTGCTGTTTTTTGTGCAGGCCTATTACGCAAATGAATATAATGATACCACGCTGAACCAGAAAATACCTGCCGATCAAACTTATATTACGGCAGACAATGGTTATTACAGCTTATATCTTAAAAAGGGCAATTATAAGTTGGTGCTGCGGGATGTGACGTATAAAATACTGGCTGTAAAAGATTGGGTTGTGCAATAGCTATACTTAGCCTTTTTGGGTTAAACTACCTGTGTTATTTCATTAAATACAATTTGCTGTTCTTTTAGTGCTGCCAATACCGGTTGGTATATCTCGGGCAATACAGGAATGTGCAAACCTTTGGTAGTAATAGTTCCGTTTAAAATTAATTTGGCAGCAATACCCAATGGTAAGCCCACTGTTTTAGCCATGGCAGTACGGTTATTGTCTTCTCCTTTCACCAGCAAAGTGCTGCGGGCCTGGTAGTTTGTTTTGTTAATAGTGTATTCAATTTCGTGCAGCATTACAATCATGTCTTTTTCTTGCGGCGCCAGTAATAATTTTTGTTCCAACGCAAATTGCAATACATCTGCGGCGCTGCAAAGTCCTTTATCAATAAGTGTGGCATCATCATCCAGCCCCAAAAAAAATAATTGTGTCAGTGATAAGTTGGCTTCGTGCATTTGCCCTGAAACGGTAGCGGCTGTATTGTTTTTAATAGAGGTTAAATTGTGGGTTTCTAAACTACCAGTATCATCCACTGTTAAAAATTCCTGCATGGCTTCTTTTTCTGCAGGGGTGGCGGCTGCTTCTGCATCTAATAGTTGCTGCAGGTTTTTTAATAATTCTTTGGTGCGGTCAAAACGGCTCATTAACTGCTGTTGCAGCCAATCGCCAAACCCATTGGCTTCTAGATGTTGTTTAAAAAATTGTTGCAGGCTCAATCCGTCGGTGGCATATTTTTTTTCTTCATCCGTCAGCTTCAGGTCAATAATATTTTTCCATCCAAAAGAAAATTCAGGATAGCGCAGCGTGGTTCTTATAAACGTAGCTGCGTTATCAATGCCGTATAAAGAAGTATAACTTAAAGAATCCCGATTGGGGTACCAGGCTAAATTTCCTAAGCCGGGTATGGCTACGGTTCTGCCGGCATCAAACAATTTTTCATAGGCAAGTTCTATGTGTTGGTGGTTTTCTTTATAAATGGCGCCTGCTTTTCCGGCCATTACCACATTGCGGGGGTTCCAGCTAATTTTATAATGCCAGGGGTTGTTATCACTTTCTGGTGCCACCAACCCGCCGCAGTGCGATTTAAAAGAAGTAACCGTGCCGCCATCTTCATAAATACGATGCAGCAATTCCATGGCACTCATATGATCAATGCCGGGGTCAAGCCCCATTTCGCATAAAAACAATAATCCCTTTTGCTGAATGTCTTTTTCAAGAGCACGCATGTTATCATCTACATAAGAAGCTGTTAATAAATTTTTATTGTAAGTAATACAATCTTTAGCAACCAATAAGTGAAGCGCAGGGGGTAAAAGCGAGATTACAATACTGGCATTTTCTATGAGGGTTTGGCGTTGACTGGCTTGGGTAACATCTGTTGCTATAGCTTTTGCGTTAGGGTGGTTGCCAATTTTTTGACGGGCGGCTGCTTCATTGGCATCAGCTACCACAATCATCCAGTTGTTTTGGGCTGCTTCTTGTAATAAATAATCAATTAAACAGGTGGCAGATTTGCCAGCGCCAAATAAAACAATCTGATGCGTCATAGAATTTGTTATGCTTGCAATATAGCAATTTTGATTTCCAAACGATAGCGCTTTTTGTAAACCAAGCTGTAATTATAATTTTACAGTAGTGCCTGCTGCATTTATTTCTTTTGAATGAATGTTCAATACTCTTGTAAAAACTTTTACGCCACGGCTTATTTTGGGCAAGGCAATGGTTTGCTGGTTGCCGGGCGCAATATCTTTAAACTGTATAATAGAAGATTTGAATACTTTGTCGTTAGCTAATAGAAACTGCACTTCCACCTGCACCGCATCCATAATGTATTTTGATTGGTTATTTACCGTACACGCTAACCCTGTAATGCCACCAAAGGCGCCTACTTTGTAATTGTTACTGGCAACGGTTACCTGCTTTTCTAAATTAATAGCCGGGGTTAAAACCCGTTTTTCTTCAGTGGTGTTGACTGCAGTATTATTAGCTATTGATTTTTCTGTACTTGCAGAATTGCTGGTAATTATTACAGCAGGTGCGGTTTTTATAACGGGTTCTTTTTTTGCAGGTACCCCCTCTGCCGCTTTGTTGCCAGCATGGCCGCTGTTTAAATTTGCTTGCTCTGTAACGGTGGCCACCGGCATGGTTGCAGTACCAACAGGTGCTGTGGTTGGCGGCTGTTTTTTTATAGTGGGTTTTAATTGCTGTTCTATATATTGTTTTTTTACCAGCTCGTTCTCTTGTTTAATTATAGACATACCAATCATAATACCTAAGCCCACCAATGTAAGAACGCCTATACCTAAACCTATGTAAGTGGTCCAGTTAAACTCATTTTTTTTATAACCTGCTGTTGCGGTTTTTAAATAGACGGGTTGTGCCTCCACCGGATGAGTTATTTTTTGGGCTACCGCTGTGGCTGTAACTGTGCTTGGCTGCTTTGGTTGAAATGAAGTGGTATTGCTTACCGCTTTTGTTTGTTCTTTTGGGCTAACCGTTGCTGTGGTGGTTGCTGCTGTTTGCAACACAGGCATGGTAACATGTATGTGTGGGCCAACGGTTTTAGGGCTAATGGCCGCAGGTGCAGTAACGGCAGTAACCGGTGTGGCAACAGCGGCAGGTTTTGCCGGCTGTGGTTTTAAATATTGTTGGCGGGCTTCGGTTTCCTGGTGCAGCCGTGCCAATCTTTTTTGCTCTAATATAGAGGGAGGGGGCTCTTCTGTTGCTGATGGCTTTTTATAAAACCGGTCAAAAGGCTGCTCTTCTACAACCGGTGCCATTAATCTGAATTCAGTTATCTCGCCGGGGTAGCGCCAACCGGCACTCTTTCCTTCTACCCATACCAAATCATAGGCCTTAAAGCCCTTGGCAGATAACTCTTCAAAAGAATAAGGTCCGCTTTCTTTGTTGTCTCTTAATAATCGGTAAGTGCTCATACAAATTAATTGTAAGCAATGGTAAGCTGGTTCTGTGTTTTTATTGGTAACGGTATCAGGGGCTGCAGCGGTATTGGATTGGATAGTGCGGTAAGCCACAACTAAGGTAGCATCTTGCCAAATGCACACCAAAAAAGGTGAACAATAAGTTATAAAATTAAACTTTTTTTAATAAGGGATGCGCCTCAAAAAAGAACTGCTGTTGAAGGGTGCGACGCAAGGATGTTGAAAAAACAACTAAAGCTGGTTACCCACAAAAACAATATTAATTACGCAACTTAAAATTAAAAATAATGGTGCCGGCACTTTCATCGGCGCCTGCATTAAAACGTAGTTGATAGGCTTTGCGCAGGGCAATTGTCTTCATACCAGCATCTGAAGTGGTAGAGCCGCGGGGCTGGTAAGTAGCACCCACCACTTTACCATCGCTGTCTACTTTTATATCCACTGCTATCTTGGCGTTTTCATTAAACTCATCTTCAAAACTTGGGGTACGTGTAATTCTGCGTCCATCCAAACCTCTTGAAATACTTACACCGCCTGTGCCTTTACCGCCCCCTTCATAATTAGTGCTGTTGGGGTTGCCGCCGGGTTTCCCCTGATCGCCTTTGCCACCGGCAATACCCTGGTTGCCGCCTTTTTGATAGGTATCTGCATCGTTGCCACCTGTGCTGTTGCCGTTAACACCTTTAAAAACTGCCTTTGGTTTGGGTGGGGCAGGGTTGGGGTTTGTTATGGGTGTTGGTTTTTTGGTAGCTACTTTGGCTATTTCTTTTTCGGGCACTTTGGTAGCCTCTTTCTTAACGATGGGTGGTTTTTTTATTTCGGGTGCATCCGCATCTTTATCGTCAGTAGCAATATCTTTTACTTCCTCCTCATTGCTGGTATTGGCTTGAGGTGGTGTGTACACTTGCTGGTCTTGCGGTGCAGGCGGGTTGGGTTCAAAAGGCTGGTCATCGCCAAGGCCGGCATCGCTGTTGCCAAGGTTCACTTCAATACCTTCTTCAACCGGTGGCACTGGCATAGGCGGCAATTGCCAACCTACTAAAAACAATAAAAGCAATAGCATGCCTAATACAGCGGCAGTAATGCTTGCGGCCTTTACGTTTTTCTGGTATTCAAAATTTGCATCCATTAGTAGCGTGTTAGCCATATAAAATTAATTGGTTTTATGGTAACGATGCAAGATTAATGCTAATTACAGGCAATGGCCCTGTTTAATTGTTAAAGTTGCTGTTGATTTTTTTTTGTTACCGGCACGGGTCCAGAACGTTCGGGATTATAGCAGCAGCCGTTGCCCGTTGAAAAACCCGACCGGATTTGTGCAATGCTATCGGGGCACTCTTCAGCAACCGTGCAATACGCAGCCGTTTTCTGAACGCTGTTGCAATTTTATATTTTGGCAAACACAAAAATTAAGGTAACTTTTCTATCCCCTCCCTATAAAAGCAGTCAATCTTTCATCACTAAACTTGCTTAACATGAAAAAAATATTCTTGCTATTACCAGTACTTTTCTTATTTAGTTTTACTGTTAACAATACAGGCCTTACTAAAAAAGAAAAGAAATTTGCCGCCAAATATTTAAAAGAAACGCATTCTGGCTTAGAGCAAGCAATCTCTGGATTAACAGCAGCCCAAATGGATTTTAAACCAGCTGCCGATAAATGGAGTATTAAAGAATGTGTGTATCACCTGGCATTATCAGAAACAAATTTATGGGCATGGATAGATGGTGTTATTAAAGCCCCGGCCAACCCTGAAAAGCGCAGTGCTATAAAAGCAACCGATGCACAGGTAATGGCCGGGGAACACCGTGGGTGCTGCGTTGGCAGATTTAACAAGTGCCCGTGTTGCCCACGCATCGTATATGAAAACAACAGCAGAAGATTTAAGAAACCATGTGGCACCAGAAACACCGTTGGGTGCCATGGATGCCTATCAATTGATATTGTTTATGAGTGCACATACCACAAGGCATACCAAACAAATTGAAGAAATAAAAGCAGACGCAAACTTTCCTAAAAACTAATTAGTAAAATATAGGCCACCAGTTTTCCCGGTAGCAGCCCCGTAAGGTTGCCCCGGGAGGACGGTGGTTTTTTATTTTAAAAATTCAGCAGCAGGTCGTTAAAATTAGCCAGCGAAGAAAGTTTTAAATCGGCCGCACCCCAGCGTGGGTGGTTAAAAGAAGCCGGATGTGGCACCACCACACATTTCATTTTAGCAGCTTTGGCAGCAATCATTCCATTAAAAGAATCTTCAAATACCAGACATGCCTGCGGATTGCTGTTAAGGGCCGCCGCACAATCTATAAACACCTGCGGATGTGGTTTACCAAAAGGCAAATGCTCTGCAGAAGTAATGGTGTGCAGGTAGGGGCGTATCTGCAGCTTATCCACCACCA
>REAR01000070.1 GCA_004295245.1 Sphingobacteriales bacterium
ATTCCATTTTATTAAATTTCCTTTGGTGGCATAATCTTCATCTGTGAACCAGAGGTGGTGTATACATGCCTCGGCTGTGATGTGCTTTTTTTCTAAAGGCACATCGTTGCTAAACAGTGAGGTTTCTTTAGCGGTACTTATATGAAGTATATGTAAACGGGTGCCGTGTTTCTTGGCTAATTCAACCGCCATGCTGCTGCTTTTGTAACAGGCTTCTTCGTTTCGTATCATGGCGTGTTGCATAGCAGACAGTCGGTCGCCATACTCAGCGAGGTATTTTTCTAAATTATTTTTAACAGTGGCTTCATCCTCGCAATGGGTGGCAATTAATACTTCGGCCTCACTAAAAATTTTTTCCAGTGTAATGGGGTTATCTACCAATAAACCGCCGGTAGAAGAACCCATAAAAATTTTAATGCCGCAGATGTCTTTTTTGCGTTGGTTGGTTTTTAAAACTTCTTCCGCATTTTCATTACTGGTGCCCATAAAAAATGAGTAATTAGCCAGCGAAGTGGCAGCGCCAATAGTATATTTATTTTCCAGTAATTCTTGTGTAAACACCGGTGGCACAGTGTTGGGCATTTCCATAAAAGAGGTAACGCCGCCAGCAACAGCTGCTTTAGCTTCGGTGTATATAGATGCTTTGTGCGTAAGCCCCGGCTCTCTGAAATGTACCTGATCATCAATGGCACCGGGTAAAAGATATTGTCCGTTGGCAGCAATAGTAATTGTGTTTTCAGCAGGGGTTAATTGCCGGCCTATCTTTTCTATACGGCCATTCTTTATCAATACATCCGCTTCAATTATTGTACCTTCGTTAACAAGCTTTGCTTCCTTAATTAAATAATTTTTGGTCATAGTAAATCGTTATATCCTTTAAATAACTACGGCATGCAATTTAAACAAACCGTTTTAAGCTTCTTTATTTTTGTTCTTCCTGTTTTTGTCGCGGCGCAAAGCACTTTATTGCCGGTTAATCATAAACATCAGCAGTTTTTAGAGCGTTTAGAAATATTGGCGCAGCAGGATTCTGTATTCAATTTTTCTGCCACCAAGCCACTTAACCGTAAACACGTTGTACTGGCTGCAGAACGGTTATCAGCCCATGGCAGCCTTAGCAAAATTGATCAATACAACCTGCAAAATTTTTTAATGAATAGCCCTGAATGGGTAAGTGGTACTAAAACCTCTTTTGCTTCAAAGAAAAAACTGCTGAACACGTTTTACCCCACTAAGGCCAATTTTGTAGAAGTAAATGAAAAAGACTTTTTCTTAGCCATCAACCCGGTGCTGCAACAGGTGCAGTCTGCAGAAAGCGGTAATAACCAGCGTGTTTTTTTAAACAGCAAGGGTATTGCATTCAGAGGCTTAATAGCTAATAAAATTGGCTTTAATTTTTATGCTACCGATAACCAGGAGCGTACACCTTTATTTGTACAAAGCTGGGAGCAAAAATTTACGGCCCTGCCTGGAGCTGGTTTTTACAAACCATTTAAAACAACGGCCTACGATTATTTTGATGCCCGTGGTTCGGTACACTTTAACGCTACCAAATACATCAATTTTCAATTTGGATACGATAGAAATTTTATTGGCAACGGCTACCGCAGTATGTTTTTAAGCGATTTTGGTAATAGCTATCTCTTCTTAAAGGTAAACACCCGCATCTGGAAAATTAATTACCAAAACCTGTTTATGGAGCTGGCGGGGCGCAATAAAAACAATAACACACTGCTGCCTAAAAAATATGCGGCCATGCATCATTTAAATTTACAAGCCACCAAATGGTTGAATATTGGTTTGTTTGAAGGCATTGTATTTGGCCGGCAAAATAAGTTTGACTTTACCTACCTCAATCCAATTATTTTACTGCGCTCTGCGGAGCAACAAAACGGAAGTATAGACAACGCCTTTTTGGGTTTTGATGCCAAAGCCAATATTGCAAAAACAATACAACTGTATGGACAAATTTTATTTGATGAGTTTTTACTGAAAGAAATAAAAGCCGGTAATGGATGGTGGGGTAATAAGTTTGCGTTGCAAGGCGGTATTAAATACATCAATGCGTTTAAAATTAAAAACCTCGATCTGCAGGCAGAGTTAAATATTGTTCGTCCCTACACCTATGCACATTTCGATTCAGTATCTAACTACTCTCATTACAACCAACCTTTGGCACATCCGCTGGGTGGCAACTTTTCCGAGTTCATTGGCATAATTCGTTATCAGGCCACCCCTAAATTATATGCACAGGCAAAATTGATTGTATTTAAACAAGGGTTGGATACCGGCACAACCAACTATGGCAGCAATATTTTTTTACTAAATCAAAACCGCACCGGTGGAGACTATGGGCATACACTGGCCAGCGGTGTTAGCGGTAAAGGGGTAAATGCATCTTTATGGCTGGGTTACGAGCTGTGGGAGAACTTTTTTATAGATGGCAGCTTTCAATACCGTAAATTAAATGCAGCAGTAAATACACTCTCACAAAAAACAACTTTATTATCTTTGGGCATTCGTATGCATGTTAACCGCCGTGAGTACGATTACTGATAACCTTTTTCAATCCTTATTTTCCGAAAGTTCAGCGAGTTCTTATTTAATAATTAGGTAACCGGCAGTAGCACCTGTTTCAGCAGTTGTTGCGTCGCACACTTCAGCTTTTACAGTGCTCATCAACAGTACTGCCGCCCAAGTGTGCGACGCAACGATGTTTAATAACAGTATACCGCACGGCCAATACACTTACAATAACCAACAATGAAACAACTGATACTTTTTGCGTTTGCCATAACCTGCATTAGCGCCTATGCACAGGAAAATAAGCCAGCAGAAAAAAAGCCACTGACACTGGATGTGATTTGGGGCGGCAACTACCTGGATGAACAAAAACTAGTGGTGCGTAAAATGAACAGTGGCGACAGTATTGCATTTATCAGAGCCGATAAAGCCACCAACAGTCAGGTAATTGTAACATTAGACTTTGCCACAGGCAAATTAATAGATACCATTTTCACCAACCAAATTCGCAACGAAAAAGATTCATCGTTGGTAACTTTTGCTTTTTTTGAAGATTTTGAAATGGCGCCCGATGATTCTAAAATTTTAATACAAACACAAATAGAGTCACTGTTTTATAATTCAACGCGGCAGTTTAATTATATATGGGATAGGGCAACCACTACATTAAAACCAGTTTCTGCAGATGGTAAACAAAGTTATGTAAGCTTTTCGCCCGATAGTAAGAAAATTGCTTTTGTTAGAGAAGGTAATTTGTTTGTAAAATATTTAAACAACGATCAGGTAATTGCTATAACCGCAGATGGCAGTGCGGGAAAAGTGTTGTATGGTATGGCAGACGCGTTGTATGAAAATTGTTTTGGCATAAGCAAAGGCTATCAATGGAGCCCCGATGGAGAGAGTATTGCTTTTTTTCGGTTTAATGAAAACGTGGTTCAGCAATATCCCATAACTGTATATGAAGGTCGTACTTATCCGGAGATCATCAGCCAACGCTATCCCAAAGCCGGTGAAGCAATACCAGAAGTGCAGGTGTTTATTTACAGTTTGCGTAATAAAACATTAACCAAAGTAGATGTGGGTGTAAACCCCAATCAATATATAACAGGGTTTAAATGGCAGCCCGATGGAAATAATTTGTATGTACAACGCCTGAACAGGCCACAAACACAACTAGAAATATTAAAAGCCAATACAAGAACGGGTAACACTACCATTGTTTTTAAAGAAGAAAATAAAGAGTATGTAAAAGTATTTGCAGACAATATGTTTTTTATGCAAACAAAAAATGCTTTTTTATGGCAAAGTGAACGCAGCGGCTATGCACAGTTATATGAAGTGGCTTTAAATAATTTTGTTGTTAAACCCGTTACAACCGGTAATTGGGAGTTGCAGCGTATTGAAGGAATTGATGAAGAGAATGGAGAGATCTATTTTACGAGCAATGAAACTGCTGCTACCGAACAAAATTTGTATAAATGCGGGTTGGATGGAACCGGCCGGCAACGTATTACAAATGGGCAAGGGGTTCATTACACGTTGCTTAGTGCCAGCTTTAATTATTTTTTAGACGAATATTCTTTACTGAATCAACCAGCTATTTACCAGATGTATAGCACTAAGGGAAGGGCCATGCATACAACTTTGGTTGAAAATAAACTGTTGGTCCAACGTTTAAAAGAATTTACAATACCGGTTACAGAGTCGTTTAGTTTTACCAGCAATGGTAATAATTTAAATGGGTGGATTATAAAACCATTAGCCATTACCCGTGGCCGCAACCCATTATTAATATATGTGTATGGAGGTAATACGTTACAGGAAAGTCTGGATGCATGGAAGGGGAAAATGGGTTTAACCATGCGATACCTGGCTGCAGAAGGCTTTATGGTGGTATGTATAGACCCCAGAGGTACACCAGGTAAAGGACAAGCATTCAGAAACAGCAACTACAAAAATATTGGGGATATAGAAATGAGTGATTTGATAAATCTGAAAAAATATGCGGTTGCAAATTTAAAAGCAGATAGTAATGCTGTGTCTGTTATTGGTTGGAGCTATGGTGGCTACCTTGCAGCATTGGCTGCAACTAAATATGCGGGCACGTTTACCAATACAATTGCTATTGCACCTGTTACTAATTGGCGCTTTTATGAAAATGCCTATATTGAACGGTTACTACAATTGCCCGCAGAAAACCCAGACGGATACAAAAGCAGTGCAGCAGTAAATTTTGTGCGTAATTATAATAGCGGATTGTTGTTAATACACGGTAGTGCTGATGATAATGTACATTTCCAAAACAGTATGGAATTTAGCAGGGAGTTGATTAATGCCAACAAACAATTTCAGCAATATTTCTTTCCGGATTATGCACATGCCATTAGCAGCAGCGGCAGTAGTAATACGGCACGCATAAATCTTTTTACAAAAATTACTGCATTTATGAAAGAACAATTGGCACAATTAGATAAGCCAATTGTTGCAGAAACATCAAAACCGGTGAATAATAAAAAGAAAAAATAAAGGCGTATTTAACCAGAATGAATTGCATGCTTTATTGTTGTTTTAAAAATACCCATAACCGGTAGTTGTAATACAGTTACAGTGCCTTTTTTCAATAGCGTTAAAATCAAGTAGATAGCAAAGCATTCTTAATTTTAATGCAGCAATATTGAATATGTAAGTTTTATTGACTTAACTCAACCAATAACGCGATTAATATTTACTTTTGCGAGAACCTTACAACTAACTGATGCAACATCCCGAACCTGGAAAAATAACTATTGTTGTTACAAGCGACAATTTTTTTAGTGTTTTATTAGCCGCCCTCATAAAATCGGTTGAAGTAAACCATACCAGCCCTGAATTTTTATGCTTTTATATTATTGATGATGGCATAACTGCTCGTAACAAAAAGTTGATTGAGCAAATGATTGACCACACCAAAACCAGTATCACTTGGGTGCCGGCAAAGCAAGCTATTCCAAAGGGCATTAAAATTCCGGCAGATACCTCTTCTTTTCCGGTGGCTACATATCTCAGGCTTTTCGCTCCTTTTATTATACCGCAAGAGGTAGAAAAATTAATTTTTCTGGATACAGATATGATTTGTACTACTGATATAGCAGCACTTTGGAACACTTCTTTAGACGGGGCTATTTTTGGCGCCGTAACCGATAGAATAAAAACAGTGAGTAATGAATGGGGCGGTATTAGTAACTACAAAGAATTAGGTATTTCTCCGGATACAAAATATTTTAACTCTGGGTTATTATTAATTAACCCTGTTAAATGGAGAGACGAAGAAGTGACGCAACAAGTTTTGAAAGCATTAGTAGATAACCGAGACTATGTGCGTTTTTCTGACCAATATGGGTTAAACGTAGCAATGCATAATCAGTGGAAGGAGTTGGATGCCCGTTGGAATAATTTTTCTTCGGCTGAAAATAATGACCCCTATATTATACACTTTGTAGAAACGAAGCCAATTTTTAAAGATTATAACCGTAATAAGAGTTACCAGCAACAATTTTTAAAATACCTGCAACTAACACCCTGGAAGAATCAGCAACCCATTGGTAAATACCAATTATTGCGCAGGCGTGTGTACTATAAATTAAAGAACAATCTTTCCCGCTATTTTCAGAAATAATTTTATGCCCTGATAAAATACCAGGTCATATCAGACTGACCGGCTATTGCAAACCCAATTGACTGCAGTTGAGTAATCATTGATGCCGCAGTTAATTGTTGGTTACCAAATTTTCCTTCATGCAGTTCTATACATATTTCTTTGCAATTAGTTAGGGCTGTGTTGTCATCTTCAATAAAAAAAATCTCAGCGCCTTCAATATCTGCAAATAAAGAATAGGCTTCAATCTGGTGCTTTTGTAATAGGTTACTAAGTGTAGTGGCGGTAGTATTAATTACTTTTCCTCCGGTGCTGTAGAAATTAGATTCCAGTACCTTATCCTGTACCGCAAAACTGGTAGCCTCGTTTTTGTTACCAATAAGCTGGTTGCAGAGTGTAACAGTGCAATTATTACGATTGTACTTGTTTACATTTTGCCAGAAAGTATTGTTTAAAAAAATGTTGCCTTCTACAGCTATATATTTTTTTCCAGAAAGTTTACTAATAACAAAAGAACTCATTATACCAGCGCTGGAGCCCAGCTCTACCACATCGTACAGGCCTGTAAAGTGTTTTTGTGTCAGTTTTATTTCATGCTGCTCATAAAAGCCCCAAAAAATGGGTGCGGCCAGTTTTTGTTTATTGGGATGGTGCTGTAATGAAAAGCGATAGGGTAGGTGCCGCAGGCAGGGAATATTGTTGCCAAACAACCAACACAGGCAGGTGCCAAAATATTTATTATTGATAAAGCGTAGCCAAAGAATGTGGAGTTGTTTCATTTGGTGGAGTTATAATACTAAGATAACCTTTCAAAAATAGGTAGCAGATTGTTTTTTGTAAGCACTATCAAAAAGCGTCGTATTATTTATATTGCTTTGTATTTGTACATTCTTTTATTCAGTACAAGTGTGCGACGCAACGGTATTGCTATGAATTACCACTGCTGGTAACATAAATATGCTTATAAAGTAAAGGAGCTGGCAAATACCAACTCCTTTACTTTTTTATTTTTTTTTGGCTTATCCTTCAAAAATCAGCGAGAACACAATCATACGGCTTTGCAGTTTATCTACTACGTTGCTGTATTTTAAAAACTGATCGCGGCTATGGCTATTGCTGATGCCGTTACTTATTTTAATTTCTGGAGACAGGATGAAGTAACGGTTATAAATATTGAAACCCATTCCTGCTTCTACGCCAAAATCGGTGCCTTTTAATTTAATAATATCATCCGCATTTTTTGCACGTGCCTTGCTGGCAAGATCGGTTTCAAATTTAATACCGCCCATCATGTACACTCTAAAATTATTAATACGGTCGCTTTTAAATTTTAATTGAATGGGTACGCCCAGCAAAATAGATTCAATATTCTTTTTTACAAGTGTGGCACCGTCAGCATCGGGGTATTTTAACTCGTAGGTAATGGCTTTATTAGCAAACAGTAATTGCGGAAACACCACCCGTGCTTCAAAATGATCGCTTATTTTAAATGTGTGCATACCGCCAATGCCCAGGCCAATGCTGTTTTCTGGGTAAACTGCCAAAACACTATCGTATTGTAAAAATCGGGGATGGTGGCTTATTTGAAAACGGCTGCTGGCGCCCATAATAACAATGCCAATATGATAATTTTTGTCATCAGTATCGGGCAGGTTCAATTGGTCGCGTAGTTGCGCAATTGAAGTTAAACTGGTAATAATACAACAGGCTGCTGCTACTATGCCAATCAGTTGTTGCTTTTTGATCCGCAATAAATGGTACATATTCCTCCGGTAAGCGTTATTAAATAAGTAGCAGTGTATCCAACTTCGTTCATTATGGTTATAAAATCATTTCCCTCAGGAAATTTTTGTACAGAGTCGTTTAAATATTGATAGGCTTCTCGGTTTTTAGAAATTAGTTTGCCAATGCCGGGTGTAACCAAACGCATGTAAAAGTTATATAACTTTTTAAAAGCGGTTTGTTTGGGTTTGCTAAACTCCAATACTACCAGCTTCCCCCCACCCCCCAGGCTTTAATACTCTAAGCATTTCAGCCAAACCAGCCCGCAGGTCTTCAAAGTTTCTAACACCAAAAGCCACTGTCACACCATCAAACGATTGGTCAGGAAAGTTTATTGCTTCACTATCTCCGGTAAAAAGCTGTATCTGCTTGTTTAACTGTAATTTATCAATTTTCTTTTTGCCTAATTCCAGCATTCCTTCAGAAATATCTATGCCGGTTATTGTTACGGGCTTTAACAACTTGCTGGCCATAATGGCCACATCTGCGGTACCAGTTGCCACATCCAACAGGTGCTGAGGGGCAATTTCCTGCAGTTCTCTTAAGGCACGCTTGCGCCAGAAAACGTCAATACCACCGCTTAAAAAGCGGTTCAAAAAATCGTACCTAAAAGCAATTTGGTTAAACATTTCTGCAACCTGTTGCTTTTTGCTTTTATCGCTGCCTTCAAAAGGCACAATAGTGTCGTGTGGTAAGCTTTTATTCATTGGGGTTGCGAAGATAAGACAGCAAATAATTACATCTTTTTTTTGTTTAGTAAGCCGGCCATTGCAACTCCGGTTGGGCATCGTTGCCACGCTCGGTTCAGCTATAAAAGCCAGTTTGGGCGGGCAAAGCAACCATTTATAATAAAATGGCCTCTTAAGCTGCAAACCCGCATACCCTTTTAGTAGAACTGCCATCCTAAAATAGCAAAATGCTATATATTTGATGGGCAACCATTATAATACCATTAACGGACCACATGATAAAGTTGTTTATTGTTGAAGATCAGGAAATTTACCTGGAAGGGTTATGCCTCTTGTTGCAAAAAGACGCGGCTATTGAAATAACCGGCACAGCTGGCAAAGCAGCTGATGTGTTGGCGGTATTACAAGAAAAAGATATAGATGTTCTTATGCTGGATGTGCACCTGCCAGACATGCCTGAAGAGGAGCTGCTTAAGAAAATAAGAGCCATAAAGCCCCATCAGAAAGTGGTTTACCTAACCATGATGCGAGGCACCCGCTACATTCATAAATTATTAAAACACAATATTCAGGGCTACGTGTTAAAGAGTGCCGCTATTAATGAATTAATGGAAGCCATTAAAACGGTAGCCAGCGGGGGTACTTATTACAGTAAAGAAATTGATGTTATTACCGATGATGATTTTAGAAGTACCGTTACCGTAGAATCTCATAAAGTATCCGAAATACTTTCTAAACGTGAAATTGAGATTTTAAAACTGGTATGCAAAGAATACAGTAATGCAGCCATTGCCGAAAAACTTTTTTTAAGCGTAAGTACCGTAGAAACGCATCGCAAAAACCTGATCGCAAAATTAGGAGTTAGCAATACCGTTGGCTTGGTTAAATTTGCACTTAAAAACAACCTGATTGAATAAAACCTTAATATACTTTTTTCATTCCCTTTTTTTTCTATGCTTACTGTATCAGCCAATATGTGCACAGGAAGCAGATACTACATTTCTAAAAAAATTATACGACCGTTGTCTTGATTTTGACGAAACCAAGGCCGACTCACTGGATTATTTTGCTGGCTTTATTGAAACTACCGGCACACAACTGAAGTTTAATAAAACAAAGGTATTAGCCTCCCGGCTACGGGGTATTGCCCAGGATTTACGTGGCAATTACGATAAAGCCATCCCTTTTTACCTGCAAAGCCTGGAAGAGGCAAAAAAGCTAAACGATTATAATTATGAAGGTGCTGCTATAAATGATCTGGCGTTTGTATACGTAAATACCAAACAGCCGGTAAAAGCCAAGCAAATGTATTTACAGGCGGCAAGGCTTTCTATGAAAGAAAATAGTGTGAGTGCTGTTTTTAATGCCTTAAGTAATTTGGGTGCTATCTATAATGAGCTGGGGCAACCAGACAGTGCACTTATTTTTTTAAAAGAAGCGCTGAAGTACGGAAAACCATTTGCCGCTGAATTGAATATTGGCAGCGTTTACAATAACACTGGTAATGTATATTTTAAGAAAAAAGAGTATGCTAAAGCCATTGAATACTTTACACAAAACCTGCTACTGCAGCAACAACTCAGCAATCCGTCAGAGATATGGATATCGTACCTGAACCTGGCCGATGCCTACGTAGAATTAAAGAAATTTGACAGCTCTTTTTTGTATGCTAACAAAGCGTTGCAACTGGCAAAAGCCTTGCAGTCAAAAGCAAAAGAAGCCGATAGCTATGGCATTCTCTCTAAGCATTATTTTGCCAAAAACGATTTTAAGCAGGCCTACACCTATAAAGAACGCTGGTACACATTAGATACCAGTATGGTTAATGAAGGTACTAATACAACCATTGCTCAACTGCAAGAACGATTTAACGCGGTTGAAAGAGACCGGCAAAACCAACTCTTGTCTGTAAACATAGAAAAGGAAAAACTGCGCAGCCGCATTATTACACTGTTAGCCCTTGCTTTTTGCCTGGTAGCAATGGTAGTGGCTGTTTTTTTACTACAAAAAAGAAGAGCCAATAAGCGGTTGCAGCAGCAAAACGATTTGATACGTCGCCAAAACGATAAACTGGCTGAGCTGAATTTTGAAAAAAACTCACTCATTAGCATTGTTTCTCACGATTTAAGCAGCCCCTTTACGGCTATTAAAATGTGGAGTCAGTTACTGGATGATGAAAATGCGGTTGCTTTGGCCCCCGATCAGCAAAAAGCTATTAACCGCATTAAAGAAGCCACAACAAAAGGAGAGCAACTAATAAGAAACATATTAGATGTAGAAAAAGCCGGCACCAATTTACAAAAACTAGCGCTTGAAAATTTGGATGTGAAGTTTATTGCAGAATCGGTTATTACAGACTTTGCGCCAGCCGCCAAAGGCAAAGCCATTAACCTGTTTTTTGAAACCAACGAAAAGCAGGTATTTATTGTAAGCGACCGCAACCTGGTAAGCCGTATCTTAGAAAACCTGGTATCTAACGCCATTAAATACACCCCACAGGGCAAAAATATATGGCTGCAACTGGCAACCGATGCAGATGCAGTGCATATTAAAGTAAAAGATGAAGGAGTAGGTATTGACAAAGACGAATTGCCTTACCTTTTTTCAAAATACAGCAACATCTCTTCTAAACCTACAGGCGGCGAACCTTCCACTGGCCTGGGTCTTTCAATAGTAAAGCGGCTGGTGAGCGAACTGAATGGCTCTATCTTTTGCGAAAGCGAATTGGGTAAAGGCTCGGTTTTTACCGTCATCCTAAAAAAATAAATTAATTTTTATAGCCAGCAATAGAATATTATTCAGCAGCCGTTGCGTCGCACCCTTCAGCATTTGAAATTTGATGTTTCTGATTTGAAATTTAAAATTGCAAATTAGAAATACTACAGCTGAAGTGTGCGACGCAACGGCTGCTGCTATGCGTGCAAATGCCCGGCACCAAAAAAAGAAAGAGGTTGTATTTGAAATATCTATACATTTGCAACGTAGTTTCATAAACTGAATGCAGCAAAAACGCATCATATCATTTATAAGTGCCTTGTGGCTGTTGCTGGTGTTTACTTTAAGTATAGCACCCAAAAAGTATTTGCACGATGTGTTTAGCAACCACGGAGACAGTTGTATTAACCTAACTGCTGAAAAGAACACTACGGTTGGCAGTTTTAAAACAAATTGCGATGTAAGTAACCAGGTTGCAACAGTTCCTTTTTTATTAATTAGTAATCAATATACCGTTTTGTTGCCGGCATTTTCTGCTGAACAAAACACTCCGTTCTTATACTACTGTTTTTCTACCCTGCAGTACAACTACGCTCTAAGAGGTCCACCTGCTGTTTAATTTTTTTTAGTTTATTAAGGGCTTGCAGCCCGTTATTTATTTTATCAGGTGTACTTTAAATTTTTACAATGAAGTCGTATTTATTTATTGCTTTTGCTATTGCAGGGATGTTGCCAGTTTTAGTAAAATCGCAAAATTTTAAAACAGCAGATGCTGTTGTTGTTTTACCGGTTAAAGTGGTTATTAGTGGTAAGGTTGCCGATGCCAAAACCAGTCTTCCATTGGCAGGCGCCAGCATTTATTTCCCCGATTTAAAATTGGGCACCACTACTAATAGTGAGGGTTATTACAAACTGCAACATATTTCTCAGGGCCGTCATTTAATAGAAATAAGTTATACCGGTTATGCATCCATAATAGAATCAATAGATATTGTTACCGATACGGAAAAGAATTTTGAGCTGCGTACAACCTATGCAGAAAGGGAAGCTGTTACAGTAACGGGCGTTTCTTCGGCCACTTCAGTAAAAAGGGCTTCTATTCCGGTTAGTATTCTAAAGAAAGAAGAATTGTTGAGGGGTGTTTCCACCAATTTAATAGATGCATTAGCAAAAACACCGGGTGTATCACAAATAGGAACAGGGCCGGCAGTATCCAAACCTTCCATTCGCGGCTTGGGTTACAACAGGGTAGTGGTGGTAAATGATGGAATACGCCAGGAAGGACAGCAATGGGGCGATGAGCACGGTATTGAAATAGACGAATACAGTGTAAGTAAAGCAGAAATATTAAAAGGGCCCGCTTCATTAATGTATGGCAGCGATGCATTGGCTGGTGTAATAAATATTATTTCGCTGTTGCCAGAAGCTGCTGCCACTGTTAAAGGAAATCTATTCAGCACTTATCAAACCAATAACCGGCAGCGGGGGTTGCATGCCACTATTGGCGGTAATAAAAATGGTTACATATGGGGTGGCTATGCATCGTATAAAGCTGCGGCAGATTATAAAAATAAATACGATGGCTATGTGTTTAACTCAAAATTTTATGAAAAGAATATTGGTTTTTATACCGGCCTGCATAAAAGTTGGGGCTATAGTCATTTATATTTTACAAGCTTCAATCAAAACTTGGGTTTAATAGAAGGAGAGCGGGATGCTGCCACCGGCCAGTTTTTAAAACTGATTAATAATAATGGCAACGAAGAAGAAGTAATTGCCACCGGAAATGATTTTACAAGCATCAATCCATTTACCCCGCACCAAAAAATTAAGCACACCAAACTGGTAAGCGATAATAGCTTTAAGTTGGGTAGCAGCCGGCTTACCGCTACCCTTGGCTACCAGCGCAACCAGCGCAAAGAGTTTGGTAACGTACTTGAGTTGAACGAGACGGAATTGTTTTTTGATTTGGCCACCATTAGCTATAATATAAAACTGCACCTGGCAGAAAAAAATAAATGGAAAACCGCCATTGGTGTTAATGGTATGCAGCAAACCAATACTAATAAAGGCGCGGAAGCATTAATACCCGATTATACTTTATTTGACGCCGGCATTTTTGTGGTTACCCAAAAAAGTATTGATAAAATAACCTTCAGTGCCGGCGCACGTGCAGATAACAGAACTATTGCTGCAAAAGAATACAGAGAAGGGAATGATGTGAAATTTGAAGCGTTTAATAAAGCCTTTGCCAATATTTCTGCAAGCACAGGTATTAGTTATGAAGTTAGTAAGACCGTAACACTTAAGGCAAATCTGGCACGGGGCTTTAGGGCACCCAGCTTACCAGAATTAGCCAGTAACGGGGCACACGAAGGCACTAATCGCTACGAGTACGGAAACCGGCAGTTAAAATCTGAAACCAGTTGGCAGTCCGATGCAGGAATTGAAATGGCGAACGAGCATATTTCTTTTACCGCTAATTTTTTTCTGAATGCAATTAATAATTTTATTTATTACAGTAAACTTGGCGCTGCAGCCGGAGGAGATTCTATAGTAACAGATGGGGGAGAAGATTTTTTTGCATTTGAATACAAGCAGCAAAATGCAAAGTTGTATGGGGTAGAGTTTAATTTTGATATTCATCCACACCCATTGGATTGGCTGCATGTGGAAAATACTTTTTCTTATGTACGCGGCATACTCAACAAGCCGGAAGATGGAAGCAAAAACCTGCCATTCATTCCGGCGCCAAGATTAATTAACAGAGTAAAGGCTGTGCTATTAAGCAAAAGCAAAACTATTGTAAATGCATATATGCAAGTAGAGGCGGATAACAACTTTGCACAAAACAATCCATTTGCAGGGTATAATACAGAAACGGCCACACCTGCTTTTACATTATTAAATGTAGGTGCAGGTTTTATGTTGCAGGCAAAACAAAAAGTGGTTTGTAGTATTTACTTTGCTGGAAATAATATTACAGATGTGGCTTATCAAAATCATTTAAGCCGGTTAAAATATACTGCCGTAAATGATGTAACACAAAGAGCCGGCGTGTTTAATATGGGCCGCAATTTTAGCATTAAGTTATTAGTGCCATTTAATTTTACAAATGCAACACACCATAAGTAATAAAATAAATTTAAGGGTTTATCGTTATATATGCACTACTAACCCTTTCTAATAAAAAAAATCCCTGCCAATGGCGGGGATTTTTTTTATTAGGTTACCAGCAGTTAGCTACTATTAAGCATCGTTGCGTCGCACCTGTTAACAGTAAAGCACTGCGCAACGGTTTATATAATTATAGTTAATTTGCAATAAAGCAACATACAATGGAGATTACAATTAATACACCTGCCTTGCTATTTCCTGCCATCAGTTTATTAATGCTGGCATTTACCAACCGGTTTCTGGCTTTGGCAAATCTCATTCGTAACCTTCACGAGAAATACAAACTGCAATCAGATAAAACCGTATTGCTTCAGCAAATTAAAAACCTGCGGTTAAGGTTACGCTTAATCCGCTCTATGCAATGGTTTGGCATCTTCAGCCTTTTTTTGTGTGTGCTAAGTATGTTTTTTATTTATGAGCAACTTACTATAGCAGCCGGCATCAGCTTTGCCGCCAGCCTTGTTTGTATGTTGGTATCGCTTTTTATTTCTTTATCAGAAATACAAATAAGTACCCGTGCTTTAGAAATAGAGTTAAGCGATATGGAGTTGGAAGATACCAACGCCATTATGGATTATTTTAAAAGTGGCCTTACAAAAAAAGAGAAAGACTAACTTGTTTTAAGCAATCTTCAGACTTTTTCTTTCTCCTATCTGCTGGCGCCACATGGCATAGTACAAGCCTTTTTCATCTAACAAAGCCTCATGGGTGCCGGTTTCAATTACGCTGCCCTTTTCCAATACAAAAATTCTATCGGCATGCATAATAGTGCTTAACCGGTGGGCTATTAAAATTGTTATTTGGTTTTGCTGGCTCGATACATCTTTTATAGTAGTAGTTATTTCTTCCTCGGTTAATGAATCTAGCGCAGAAGTAGCTTCGTCAAAAATAAGCAACTTGGGTTTGCGTAATAATGCACGGGCAATAGATAAACGTTGTTTTTCTCCGCCACTCAATTTAAGTCCGCCCTCGCCAATCATCGTATCCACTCCCTTTTCAGCTCTATCTAATAAATTGTTACACGATGCTTTTGTAAGCACATCATTTATTTCTGCATCCGTAGCTACAGGGTTTACAAATAGCAGGTTTTCTTTTATAGTGCCGGCAAACAATTGTGTGTCTTGTGTAACAAAACCAATCTGGTTTCGCAGGTCTTCAAAACTAATTTCGTTTTCATCCATACCATTATATAAAATAGAGCCTTGCTGTGGGCGGTATAAACCTACTAGCAGTTTCATAAGGGTAGACTTGCCGGAACCCGACGGGCCAACAAAGGCAATGGTTTGACCAGTGCTTACATCAAAACTAATATTCTCAATAGCGTTTTGCTGGGCTGTTTTGTGTTTGAAAGCTATATTTTTAAATGAAAGATTTTCAATACTGCCTAAGTGTATTGGTTTTTCCGGGTGTTGTTCAGGCGCTTTTTGCATTAGCGTATGAAAATTGTTAAGGGATGCTTCTGCTTCTCGGTACGATAAAATAATATTGCCAATTTCCTGCAATGGGCCAAAGATGAAGAAGGAATAGAAGGTAAGTGTCATTACTTCTCCGGCAGTTAATACACCCTTAAATACCAACCATAATAATGTAAACATAATTACCTGTCGCAGCAGGTTCACAAAAGTGCCTTGTATAAAACTAAGGGTACGAATACTTTTTACTTTGCGTAGCTCCAGCCCCAGTATTTTATAGGTATTGTTATTTAAACGGTTTATTTCCTGTTCTGTTAGGCCAAGGCTTTTTACCAGTTCAATATTTCTTAAAGATTCTGTGGTGCTGCCCGCCAACGCTGTAGTTTCTTTTACAATATTTTTTTGAATGACTTTTATTTTTTTACTAAGCAAACTGGTAAGAAATGCCAATAAAAAGATGCCGCCAAAAAAAATAGGCATTATAGACCAGTGCAATTTAAACGAGTAGACAGATACAAACACCACCCCTACCAAAATACCAAACACCACGTTTATAAATGAAACAATAAAACGTTCGGTATCGGTTCTTACTTTAGACAGTACGGATAAGGTTTCACCGCTGCGCTGGTCTTCAAACTCTTGGTAAGGCAACTTCATAGAGTGTTGCAAGCCATCAGTAAATATTTTGGCGCCAAATTTTTGCACTACCACATTACTAAAATAATCCTGAAAGGCTTTTGCTATACGAGATACCATGGCCACACTTATGAGCAAACCTAAGAAGCGTAGTACGCCCCATATAAATTCTGATTGTGTGCGGGGCCCTTCTTTAATAAATATTTTTTGCTGCACGGTCTTTCCGTTTTCAATTATTTTTTGCACTTCATAATGCCCTTTTTCATAAGGATGCGTGGCATAGTTGTCAATTAACTGTCCAAAAAAATACGGATCCATCATAGAAAATACCTGATTAATGGTGGCTAATAACAAGGCCAGCCCAATTAACCATTTATAAGGCTTTAAATAGTGCAGTAATATTTTCATAATAGTTTAAAATAATAGCAGTGAGATAATAGAGGAAGGTGTTGCAACTTCAAATATTGTACAATTTCGGTAAAAATGACGAGATGGCAGCGGCTGTGGATCTTATATACAAACAAAAGCTATAGAGTAATAGTGTAAATGCCCTGGTTAGTGATGATAGTTGCAATGCCGCTGAAGGGTGCGACGCAACGCTGTAGCTATGAAATACAAAAGCCGGTTACAAAATAACCGGCTTAATTAATAATATATTTAGTTTATTAAAAACGAAAAGCGGCAAAAGGGCCTGCCATCCAAATTGGGTCTGCTGCCTTAGCAACTGTAAAACGTGCGCCAAAAGATAAATTGTTTTCTAAATAATATTCATACTCTGCCAAAAATGAAAAACCAGATACACGGCCTTTGGCATCTTCCATAACCCAGGTGGGTTCTTTTGACTGTGGCAAATTAGTATTGGTATTATAAACCGGGTAAGACCGGCGGGTGTTGTAAAATGCAAAAGTATAACCACCGCCAATTTTTATGGCCTGCACCGCATCGGTATACGGCACAAATAACAAATTAAAATCTAATGTAGTGGCATTGGTATGTTCTTTAATAGTGCTGGTTCTTGGGTAACCGCTTGCCATAATGCGTTTAACGCCAATACCGCCTTGCAGCCAGTTGCTCATTGGCAACGTATATTCTGTATAAACACCTAAGCCATTGAGGCCCGGAAAATCGTGCACATACCCTGCACCTAAACGAAGGGCTCCATTCATTGTACTTACGGGAGATTCTTGTGCATGTGAGGTAATTGCGGCAGTAAGCGCCAGAAAGAGCAATAATTTTCTCATCGGTTTACGATTTTTTTTTTAGTTGACATAGTACGAAAAGCAACAGCCTCAGAAAATCTAGTACACGGGGTTTTTAAAAAAAAGTAGAGGTTAAATCAAATGCAGGAATTTTGTATATGCTTATAACTCTTAGCGAGGGTTAAAAATTGTGCCAGAAAAAGAAGTTTCGTAAAAGTCCTATACAGATTATTAAACCTTTTAACAAAACCGCCACTTTTGAAAGGCTTTTAAAAGCAAGCGCATTTTAAAGAAAGCCCCTATTTTTGCGCATCAATAGTTAGTATTATGGAGCATCTTTTTACCAGTGAAGCAATTATAAGTTTTATTGTATTGGTTGTGTTAGAAGTGGTTTTAGGTATAGATAATGTAATATTTGTAAGCATTATTATGAACCGGTTGCCCGAAAAAAAACAAGGCAATGCCCGCCGGGTTTGGATGATTACAGGTATTATATCCCGCAGTTTATTATTAATGGCATTGGGTTGGTTATTGTCTCAAAAAGGAAAATATTTGTTTTCTATTAATGGGAAGGGTTTTGATTTGGCCAGCTTGGTAATGTTACTGGGTGGGTTATTTCTTATTTATAAATCAGTAAAAGAAATTCATGAGAAGCTAGAGGGTGAAGACCCCAACACAGCATCTGTAAACAAAAAACCTCTTTCGTTTGGCCAGGCCGTAGCACAAATAATGCTGATAGACGCCGTGTTTTCTTTTGATAGTATTATTACAGCTGGCGGCACAGCCAAGCATGTTGAAATTATGATTGCAGCAGTAGTGGTGGCCATGTTTGTAATGTTTTTGTTCAGCCCTAAAATTGCAAGCTTTATACATAAACATCCTACATTAAAAATGCTTGCCTTGTCTTTTTTAGTAATGATTGGCTTAAGCCTGATAGTAGAAGGATGGGATAGTGAGACTGCACATGAACTGCATCTTAAAAACTATATATATTTTGGTATGGCATTTTCATTTGCTGTAGAAGTGCTGAATATGATTATGCGTAAAAGAAATGCCATTCGTAAACCAGTAGAATTAAGAGAACCGGTTTTAAAAGATACCACACCTACTGAGTATAATGATATGGCTAAATAATTTTTTGTAGCCAGCTATTTAAGCAAAAGTCATCAGCCGTTGCTCGTTGAAAACCCCGACAGGATTTGTGCATGGCTTTCGGGGCACACTGCAAGGGCTGTGCTTTTTTTAACGAAGGGTAAGCATAACTGCCGCAGCCATACCGGCTGTTTCTGTTCTTAAGCGAGTGCTTCCTAAAGAAACGGGTAACCACCCTTTAGCTAGTGCTTTTTCAATTTCATGTTGCGTAAAATCTCCTTCGGGCCCAATACAAATTGCAGCCGCCGCTGCTGTTTTTTTTAAATAATCCTGTAATTCTTTTTTTTCATTTTCCATGCAATGTGCAATAAAACTATTGGCAATTGCTGGCTGTTTTATATACGTATCAAAGGGCAACGGTGCTGCCAAAACAGGCAACCAGCTTTGCTGGCTTTGTAATAAAGCGCTTATCAAAATAGTTTGCATGCGCTCCACCCGCAGGTGAGAGCGTTCTGTTCTATCGCATAACAGCGGCACAATATGGGCAATGCCAAGCTCTGTGGCTTTTTCTAAAAACCATTCAAACCGGCTGGCGTTTTTGGTAAGCGAAATAGCAATGGTGTTTTGTAATGGAGGTTGCTGGTAATTGGTTGTTGTAATTTTTACCACACAGTTTTTTTTGTGCGGTGTATCTATAACGGCGGTGCAAATAGTTCCTTTGCCATCTGTTAATTGCAGGGCTTCGCCCGTATTCATACGCAACACCTGTACAATGTGTTTAGAGCTTTCTTCACTTAAAGTAAGCAACGTGTTTACAGGGCTTAATGTTGGGGTGTAAAAAAAAGGTAAAGCCATATTTAATACTTCATCACTGTTAGTGTGTTATGGTTCTAAAAGGCAGCCATCGCCATAGCTTAAAAACCTGAAATTATTTTCTAGCGCATAGTTATATACTTTTTTCCAATCATCGCCAATAAGTGCCGCTACCAGTAATAAGAGGGTAGACTCTGGCTGATGAAAATTAGTAATTAATCCTTTTATCGTTTTTAAGTTATACCCCGGAGCAATTAATATTTGCGTTTTGCTTAAAATACGTGTTAATTTATTACGCTGCATCCATTGCAGCAGGCTTTCAAGCGCTTCAGGCACTGGTATTTCAGCAGCAGCAAGTGTATCATAAACTTCCCATTGGGTAATGCTCAATTGCTCTGCTTTAATAGCGGGTTGTTTTATTGTTTTAACCCCCATCCAGTATAAACTTTCAATAGTTCTTAGAGAGGTGGTACCCACTGCATAAATTTTGCCGGCATTTTGTTTTAATAAATTTAAGGTTGCAATATCTACTTCAAAAAACTCTGCATGCATCTCATGTTCTTCCAGTAATGCGGCTTTTACAGGTTTAAAAGTACCTGCGCCAACGTGTAAAGAAACAAAGGCAGGTGTGCAATTCTTTTCTTGCAGGGCAGTTAATAATTGCTGGGTAAAATGCAGGCCTGCGGTTGGGGCTGCCACAGAACCCTCTTGCTGTGCATAAACAGTTTGATATCGTTCAAGATCCTTTGTATCCGGGTTTCTTTTAATATAGGGAGGTAATGGAATGAATCCGGCATAGTGCAATACTTCTGCAAAGGTGAATGAAAACGGATTCCAGGAGAGTTCAATCAAAAATGCGTCGGATAATTTTTCAACAAATCTTGCTTCCAGATTAATGGTGTGTGTACCAGTTTTAATAATCTTTTGTAAAACCTGCCCGGGTTTCCATTTGCTGGCGCCACCTACCAGGCATTTCCAAAGCACATAACCTTGCTGTCTCATTCCGGTAGTAATGTCTTTATAGCGTTCATCTGGCTCTAAACAAAATATTTCTATAGCACCACCGGTTTCTTTTTGAAAGATGAGTCTTGCTTCCACCACTTTGGTGTTATTAAATACCAAAACACTTTCGGGTGCAATAATTAATGGCAGGCTTTTATATAAGTCTTCCTGTATTATTCCTTTTTTATAAACTAACAGACGGGAAGCGTCTCTTTCTTCTAATGGATGAAAAGGAATTTTTTCTGCAGGTAAACTGTAGGTATAATCTTTTATTGAAAGATTTTTTGGGTGCATAGGTTTACGACCGACTGTCGTTTTTTGGTTACCGCAAAGTTAACTGATGATATAACGCTGTCCCTTACATTATTTATAGCTGGTATGTTTTGCCAGTATAAAAGGTGCATGCACAAGTTGTATGGCCTCTTGCCTTTACATGGTAAAGCCCATAGTGGTATTAATAAAAAATGGCTTTGCGCCTGTTGTTATGCGGGAACTATTTCAATTAGCTTAATAAAGTGATGGGGTACAAGTGTGCGACGCAACGGGTGTTGGGCAAGGATATAATGCTGACCTCAAAAAATGAGAATGCACATTTTTAGAGACTAAAAGCACAGAAAAAAAGGGTTTTCCACAGGCTATTAACAGGGGTTTGTTTACTTGGCGTAAGAATACCTCTGAAACCCTTTGCCAGCGCTGCATTGGCTTAATAATCAAACTGTGGAAAAAATAAGTTTTTCTAAATTTGATTAGTTGGTGGGAAAAATTGTTATTTTGTGTCAATAAATGTCAAAATCGTTTATACACCTCCTAAATGATTCATTTTGTTGGCGAATACGAATCTACGATGGACACAAAAGGTCGCTTTCTTCTGCCGGCTAAGCTTTTAAGCCAATTGCCGCAGGGGCCCGCTACCAATTTCATTATCCACAGGGGGTTAGATGAATGTTTGTACATGTACCCTGCTGAAAACTGGGAGACCGTATCTGCTGAAGTGGAAAACCTGCCCGACTATGAAGAAGACTACCGCAAGTTAAAGCGATTTTTTAATGCGGGTGTGCAGCCGGTAACACCGGATAGTGCTAACCGGGTTTTGGTGGGGCAATTATTAAAATCTTATGCAAGGCTGGAGAAAGATATTGTTTTAACCTGTTCGCGAAAGCGAATTGAGATTTGGGATAAAAGTAAGTACCAAGAGTTCTTTGAGACGTTTACTGCTGCTGATTACAGCGCTCTTTACAAAAAGGCATTGAAGGAAAATAAAACACCCTAACTGTAATGGCTGCTTCTGAAACCAATCAATCAATCACTGGCGGTTACCATGTGCCGGTTTTGTTGAAAGAAACAATTAATGGTTTGGCGGTTAAGCCAAACGGTGTGTATGTTGATTGCACGTTTGGTGGTGGCGGTCATTCAAAAGAGTTATTAAAGCATTTGGGCAAAGAGGGCAAGTTGTATTTGTTTGATCAGGATGCTGATGCAAAGCAAAATGTACCAGAAGATGAGAGGGTGGTTTTTGTTCCGCACAACTTCAGGCATCTGCAACGTTTTTTAAAGTTGCATAAAGTAGCAATGGTGGATGGTATTATGGCGGATTTGGGCGTTAGCAGTCATCAGTTTGATGAGGCGGAGCGGGGTTTCTCTATTCGGTTTGACGCTGATTTGGATATGCGTATGGATAGAAGACAGGCGGTAACCGCTGCCGCTGTTATTGCTGGCCATACCGAACAACAATTGCACCTGCTGTTTGAAAAGTATGGAGAGGTAACCAATTCAAAAACGCTGGCCAAAACCATTGTGCAATTAAGAACAGTAGTGCCGCTAAAAACCATCAGCCAATTTAAAACAGCATTACAAGCAGTAGTAAAAGGTAATCCCAATAAATACTTTGCCCAGGTCTTTCAGGCGTTGCGTATAGAAGTAAATGATGAGATAGGTGCTCTAAAAGAATTATTAGAACAAATACCCCCGCTGTTAAAACCCGGTGGCCGTGCAGCCATTATTACGTTCCATTCACTGGAAGACCGTGAAGTAAAAAATTTTTTTAAAAAAGGAATTTGGGAAGATGCTATTGAGGATAATCCTTTTCAGCAAGATGCCCGTGTGGCAGTGCTTAGGCCTGTAACCAAAAAGCCGCTTACTGCAACAGATGAAGAATTAAGGCGAAACTCAAGAAGCAGAAGTGCAAAGTTGCGGGTGGCAGAAAAAATATAGCTAAGGTAGCAGGCAGTAGTACAAGTGGCAACAGCGTTGCGTCGCACCCTTCAGCGGCAACAAAAAATTGAGCGGTGTGTAAAAATTTTAAAGCATGGCCTTTGTGGCCTTTTTTGAAAATACTTTTTTTGGCGGTAGTTACCAACTAACAACTTCACAAACCCTCTCTGCATTAGCAGGGAGGGGTGGAGTAAGAAAGAGATATAAACCTGGACGGATTTATAGATGATTCTCTAACGAAGAACCGTGAAATGTTAATGTCCTGATGAAAACCACTTCTGAACATCACATAAAGTGAAGTGGTTACAACCTGAAAAGCCGGTGCTCTTATAACGGAGTGCCGGCTGCAGGTAAAACACAACAACAATGAGCGAAGAAAAGCAACATAAAGAACCGGTGCTGGAAGTAAAAAAATTGTTTACGTACCAATGGATAGTTAAGAACGTACCCTTTTTTCTTTTTTTAAGTGTGTTGGCTGTATTGTATATCTATAACGGGCACTACTCTGATAAAACAATAAAAGACATTAATAAAACCAGCAGAGAGTTGAAAGAGCGGCAGTATGAATATAAGTCGTTGAAGAGTGAAGTAATGTTTAGAAGTAAGCAAAGTGAAATGGCAAAAGCAGTGGAGCCGCTGGGGTTAAAGGAACTTGTAACCGTGCCGGTACAACTGAAAGACTCATTAATAACAGATAAGCAAGAAGATGATTAGTGCTGTATTACTATTTGCTGTTGAAGGGTGCGACGCAACGATGTTGATAAAAGAATAAATGCCGGTAAAAAATATTTCCTTAAAAAATTAATAGACGCCTTTTAAAAACACCACCTGCCATTGGAAGTAAAAAAAGACATATTGTGGAGAGTGTACTTGTGTTTTATAGGCATTGCTGTCTTTGGCTTGGTAGTGGTGGGTAAAGCTGTTTATATACAAATGGCTGAGGGTAGTTATTGGCGTGGTAAAAGTGATAGTCTGCATACGAAGCTGCTGCCGATGCTGGCCGAAAGAGGAACTATTTATAGCGAAAATGGTGAAATGCTCAGTACCTCGGTGCCCTACTGGGATGTGTATATAGATTTTAAGGCAGATGGTTTGATTGAAAAGAAAGGAATGCGTTTTAATAAGTATGTAGATTCTTTAAGCACGGCGTTGGCGGTTTATTTTAATGATAAAAATGCGGCTACTTATAAAAAAGAATTACAGAAAGGCTATCGTTTGCAAAACCGCTATTACCAGTTGCGTAAAGGTATTTCGTTTGAAGAATATAAAGCCATGCGTTCTTTTCCGCTGGTAAACCAAGGTGCCAATAAGAGCGGGTTTAAGTTTGAGCTGCAAACAAAACGAATCAATCCGTTTGGTTTATTGGCAAACAGAACCATTGGCTTATCTCGGCAGTACATAAATGATGAGGGGCGAATGGTAAGCCAGAACGTGGGCTTAGAAAAAACCTACGATGAATTGTTGAAAGGTGAAAAAGGGCAACGCCTGGTGCGCTTTATAAGTGGCGGCGCTTTTATACCAGTAGAAGGAACCGAGATTGAACCGGAAAATGGCAGAGATATTATTACCACCATTGATGTAAATATTCAAGATATAGCAGAAAATGCTTTATTAAAAACAATGTTGGCTAATGATGCAGAGCATGGCACCTGTATAGTAATGGAAGTAGCTACCGGAAAGATAAAAGCAATGGCCAATTTGGGTAAGGTAGCAGATGGAAAATATTGGGAGGACTATAACTACGCATTGCGTACTACAGAACCGGGATCAACTATCAAACTGGCTACTTTATTGGCAGTATTAAGTGAGGGTAAAATGGAGGCAGATGATTTGGTGCAGGTAGGTACGGCCGGTAGTGATTATGTGGGAGTGCGTACGGTTACAGATGCAGAGCGTTCTCCTAAAGCTGTAATGAGTATTAAAGAATGTTTTGCGCACAGTTCTAATGTAGGCATGAGCCGGATTGCATACGATGCTTTTAAAGATGCTCCGGATAAATACATCAGTTATTTGAAGAAGTTTCACCTGGATAAAAAAACGGGTATTGATTTAATTGGCGAAGAGCCGCCTTTATTACCAAGGGTTAAAAGAAACAACGAAGGATTGCATGCAATGGTTACTGCCAGCTTTGGCTATGCTATTGAAGTAAGTCCGCTGCAAACATTAATGCTGTACAATGCCATTGCTAATAATGGCAAGATGATGAAACCCTATCTGGTAAACCGTATTCAAAGCAATGGGTTATTGGCACAACAGTTTGAACCTGAAATTTTAGAAGAGCAGCTTGCGCCAGAACCAGTAATTAAAGCGGCTAAAGAAAGTATGCGGATGGTGGCTACCGAAGGAACGGCAAAAAAGATTTTCATCGACGCACCGTACACCGTAGCCGGAAAAACAGGTACAGCACATGTGGCTGCGAAAGGAGTAAGTTATAACGATCGGGTGTATCAGGCATCATTTGTGGGTTATTTTCCTTACGAGAAACCGATGTACACCTGCGTAGTGGTTATAAAAACAAAACCCTTTCCGGTATTGCACTATGGCGGCGATGTGGCAGCACCGGTATTTAAAGAAGTGGCCGATAAATTATATGGCATTACTGCCGGCGGCACGGCAATTACTGCTGCTGGAATAAAGAAAGATAGTGTGGCGTTTTATTATGCCGGCAATACTAAAGAAGCTAAGTATGTATTAAGCAGTTTGCAGCTAGCATACAAAGATTCAGCCGGTGCCAGTGAGTGGGGCAGTGTGTATGCCACGCAGCAGCAACCGGTAATTAATAAAAAAACAGTATTGCCCAATAGTATGCCTAATGTAAAAGGCATGGGTTTAAAAGATGCGCTGTTTTTGTTAGAAAGCATGAATATAAAAGTAAGAGTAAGTGGCAAGGGTAAGGTAGCTACTCAATCTGTTGAAGCGGGTGTGCCTCTTTCAAAAAATATGTTGGTGGTATTAGAATTGAGTTGATAATTATTTGAATCATTCTATGGCTGTATTGCAGGATATAATGTATAAGGTAGGCATCCGTTCGGTGCGTGGCAACATGCAAACCGAAGTAAATAGTCTGCAAATTGATTCAAGAAAAGCAGGGCCCGGCACCGCATTTATTGCTATAAAAGGAGCAGCGGCAGATGGGCACCAGTATATCACAAAGGCAATTGAGTTAGGTGCAACGGTAATAGTGTGTGAGCAGTTTCCGGGTAAGCTGAATGATACAGTAACCTATGTGCAGGTAGAAAATAGTGCAGCAGCGGCGGGTTATATGGCGCATCATTTTTACGGGCAGCCGTCAGAAAAAATAAAATTAGTGGGTGTTACCGGCACTAACGGTAAAACTACTATTGCAACTTTATTATACAAGCTCTTTACATCGTTGGGGTATACCTGTGGTTTGGTTAGCACCGTGCAAAATATTGTAGCCGGAGAAGCTATGGAAGCAACACATACCACGCCAGATGCTATTAGTGTAAATGCCTTGCTAAAACAAATGCAAGATGCCGGTTGCACTCATGTGTTTATGGAAAGCAGTAGCCATGCGATACACCAACACCGCATAACAGGTTTGCATTATACTGGCGCATTGTTCAGCAACATTACGCACGACCATTTGGATTATCATAAAACCTTTGATGAATATATCCGTGTAAAAAAATCGTTTTTTGATAACCTGTCGCCCGATGCATTTGCTATTACCAATGCAGATGATAAGAGGGGGCTGGTAATGCTGCAAAACACACCGGCTCATAAATATTATTACAGTCTTAAAACCATGGCCGACTTTAAAGGCCGCATTTTAGAGAATGGTTTAACGGGGCTGGTGCTGAATGTGAATGAACAGGAAGTGCATTTCAGACTAATCGGTGAGTTTAATGCGTACAATTTATTAGCGGTATATGGTGCTGCTATTTGTTTAGGAGAAGACAAGCATGAAGTGCTACGCAATTTAAGTGTGTTAACGGGGGCAGAAGGTCGTTTTGAATACATGGTATCTGTTAAAGAAAGAATTATTGGTATTGTGGATTATGCGCACACCCCCGATGCTTTATTAAATGTGCTATCTACTATAAAGAACTTAAGAAAAGGGCATGAGCAGGTAATTACAGTAGTGGGTTGTGGCGGAGACAGAGATAAAACCAAAAGACCGGTGATGGCAGAAGTGGCTAATGAGTACAGTGATCGTGTCATCATTACCTCTGATAACCCAAGAACAGAAGACCCGTTGCAGATAATAAAAGATATGGAGCAGGGTTTGAATACAGCGGCAAAAAGAAAAACAATTTCTATTGCAGACAGAAGAGAGGCCATTAAAATAGCCATCAGTTTAGCCAGTGCAGAAGACATTGTACTGATAGCAGGTAAGGGCCACGAAAAATACCAGGACATAAACGGTGTAAAACACCATTTTGATGATAAAGAAGAGCTGTTGCAATTTTTTGCTTTGTTAGAAAAGTAGAAGCCCGGCGATAGTAAAATAATTAAGCATCGTTGCGTCGCACACTTGTACCGTTGTGCCCGCAGCAACCAATAAAAAATAGAAAACAACAAACAATATGCTGTATCACTTATTTGAATGGTTTAAACTGGAAGGATGGAAAGTGCCGGGTGGTGCACTGTTTCAGTTTATCACCTTCAGGGTGCTGCTGGCAATATTATTATCACTCATTATTACGTCGGTTTATGGCAAACGCTTAATTAATTTTTTACGCAATAAGCAGGTAGGCGAAACAGTAAGGGACTTAGGATTAGCAGGTGAGCAGCAGAAAAAAGGCACCCCAACAATGGGGGGCTTCATTATTATACTAGGCATTTTAATACCCACTTTGTTATTAGCCAATTTAGATAAAGCCTACGTGCGGTTAATGATTTTAAGTACGGTATGGCTGGGTATTATTGGTTTTGTAGACGATTATTTAAAACTGCGGTCTAAGCGTATTGCACAACAGCAAGGTATTAATTATAAAAAAGGAGATAAAGATGGCCTGGCCGGTTGGTTTAAAATACTGGGGCAAGTGGGACTGGGGTTAATAATTGGTTTAACCCTACTGTTTAATGATAATGTAAAAGCATATCGTGAGTTTACAGGTACAACACCGCCGGTAAACGCTAAAACTATTAAAGTTGATTTAGATGGAAAGGAACGTGTTTTTGTAGAGGCAGATTATCCGGTTACTACCATTCCGTTTGTAAAGTCGCATGAGTTTAACTACTCTAAGCTATTGCCCAAAAGTTTAAGAGAATATACCTGGGTAGTGTATTTGCTGGTTACCATTTTTATTGTTACCGCAGTTTCTAACGGCGCTAATATAACCGATGGTATTGATGGTTTGGCAACCGGTACATCGGCATTAATTGGTGTTTGCCTGGGCATTTTTGCATACGCCAGTGGCAACCTAAGGCTGGCAGACTATTTAAATATTATGTACATACCCAATCTGGGTGAGCTGTCCATATTTATTGCAGCTATGGTAGGCGCCTGTATTGGGTTTTTATGGTACAATGCCTACCCGGCACAAGTATTTATGGGCGATACAGGAAGTTTAACACTGGGCGGCATAATTGCAGCCATGGCATTAATGGTACGTAAAGAATTACTGATTCCTATTTTCTGTGGCGTGTTCCTGGTAGAAAACCTGAGTGTGATGATACAGGTGAGCTATTTTAAATATACCCGCCGAAAGTATGGAGAAGGCAGAAGAGTGTTTTTAATGAGCCCTTTGCACCACCATTATCAAAAGCTAGGCTACCATGAAAGTAAAATTGTAACAAGATTCTGGATTGTGAGTGTGCTGTTGGTGGTGTTTGCCATTGTTACATTAAAGATTAGATAGATGATTTGATAATGTGATAATGAGGTATTGTGCTGATCTGGAAACTGGAAAGTGTGATGCTGTGAAGTGCCCCTTGATGAGATGCAGTACAAGAGTGCGACGCAACGATGCTGAACAAAGAAATACGGTTGGTTTCATAAATAAAAAATTAGTGAAAAACCACGTGTTAAATCCAATACCAATAGAAAACCTCCTAAACTAAAGAGATTGTGGTGCAGTAAAATTTCAATCTATAGAAGAACCATTAATCCACCCATTCATTGAAACGGATGTTTTGTTGGGTGCATTGCATCATAAAATAGCAGAGTCGTAAAATTTCAACCTGTAGAAGAACCATTAATCCTCCCATAAGTGGATAGTATGTTTTTGTTATAAAGCATCGCCGGGTGTATAGTGATGCCGTAAAATTTCAACCTGTAGAAGAACCATTAATCCTCCCATTAACTGAACCGATGTTTTTGTTATGAAGCAACGTATGGTAATACTTGGTGGCGGCGAGAGTGGTGTGGGCGCCGCTATACTGGCAAAGCAACAAGGGTATGATGTTTGGCTGAGCGATGGGGGCCATTTGAAAGACGCTTATAAAAAAGAGTTAGACAGCCATGCAATACCTTATGAAGAAGGAATGCATACAGAAGCCAAAATTTTAGCAGCAGCTGTGGTGGTAAAAAGTCCGGGCATACCAGAGAAGAATGAGTTGGTAAAAAAAATAAGAGCAAGGGGCATTGAAGTGATTAGTGAAATTGAACTGGCGTACCGCTATAAAGGCAATAGTAAAATTGTGGCTATTACCGGTAGCAACGGAAAAACCACCACCACTTCTTTGATCTATCATATTTGTAAACATGCCGGGTTGAACTGTGCGCTGGTGGGCAATATTGGTTACTCGTTTGCCAAGCAGGTAGCAATAGACCCTAAAGAGTGGTACATAGCAGAAATAAGTTCTTTTCAGTTAGATGATATTAAAAATTTCAGAGCAGAAATAGCCATACTAACAAACATAACAGAAGATCATTTAGACCGGTATGAGTACAAATTTGAAAACTACATTGCCAGTAAGTTCAGAATAACAATGAATCAACAGCAAGAAGATTTTTTTATTTACTGTGCCGATGATCCTGTGACAAACCAATTTATAAACCAGTACACTATCTATTCTAACCCATTACCAATTACTATGCAACATCCTACTAACCAGGGAGGCTCTATTCAGAACGGACAAATGTCTTTAGACATGTTAAACGAACGCATGCAAATGAGTGTATATGATTTTACGCTTAAAGGCAAGCACAACCAGTACAATACTATGGCAGCAGGTTTAGCCGCAATGACCATTGGGTTGCGAAAAGAAAAAATTAAAGAAGCACTAGAGTCTTTTGAGGCACTGGAGCACCGCATGGAAAAAGTATTAACCGTGCGGGGGGTAGAATTTATTAACGATAGCAAAGCTACCAATGTAAACAGTACCTGGTATGCATTAGAAAGCATGACCAAACCTACCATTCTTATTTTGGGTGGGGTAGATAAAGGCAACGACTACAGCCTCATCAGCGATCTGGTAAAAGAAAAAGTAAAGGCAATTGTATGTATGGGTGTAGATAATAGAAAAATTCATGAAGCCTTTGGTAATGAGGTGGAGCTGATAGTTAATACCAGCAGTGCGCTGGAAGCAGTAAATGCCGCTTTCCATTTTGCAGAAAAAGGAGATGTGGTACTATTAAGTCCGGCATGTGCCAGTTTTGATTTATTTAAAAATTACGAAGACCGTGGCAATCAGTTTAAGCAAGCTATAAGAGAACTATAATTAAGCAACCTGCTATTTATGCAAACGCTACTTTACAGAACCAAAGGCGATAAAACAATCTGGGCCATAGTTATACTACTGGCCCTGTTTAGCTTGTTGGTGGTATATAGCAGCACAGGTTCTTTGGCATACAAACACAGTAAGAGCACAGAAAGCTATCTGTTTAAACAGATCATGTTTATAGCGGTAGGTATGATGGTGGTTTATTTTTTGCATAAAGTAAATTATAAAATGTATTCGCAGGTGGCAAGACTGGCCTTTATCATTTCTGTGCCACTATTAATATATACGTTGTTTTTTGGGGTTCGTTTAAATGAAGGCAGCCGCTGGATAAAGCTGCCCATTATTCAAATGACCATTCAAACATCAGATCTTGCCAAGCTGGCCTTGTTTATGTACATCAGCCGCCTGCTCAGTAAAAAGCAAGATGTTATTAAAGATTTTAAAAAAGGTTTTTTACCCTTAATTATACCCGTTGGTATTGTTTGTTTGTTAATCGCACCCGCTAATTTATCAACTGCCTTACTAATTGGCGCTACCAGTTTGTTGTTAATGTTTATTGGCCGTATAAGTGTAAAACATTTGGCCCTGGTTATTGCCGTGGCTGCTATACCCGTAGTAATGCTTGTTATGGCTGCAGTAATAAAACATAACGATAATGGCGCCGAAACAGTAGCCGTAAAAAAAGAAAAAGGTTCTTCACTTTTTGTACGGGTAGATACCTGGATCAGCCGGGTAGATAATTTTATTTATGGCGGTAAAGATGTGGATGATGAAAAAACATTCCATGTTAATCAAATGAAAATTGCCATTAGCAATGGAGGTTGGGTAGGGCTTGGCCCCGGCAATAGCACACAACGTAATTTTATGCCGCATCCGTATTCAGATTCTGTGTATGCAACCATCATAGAAGAGTATGGTTTGTTGGGTGGCGTAAGTGTACTGGCCATTTATTTATTATTCCTGTTTCGCTGCATACGCATTTTTAAAAAATGCCCTTATGCATTTGGCGCCTTTCTGGCTTTGGCCTTAAGTTTTACGTTGGTAATACAAGCACTGGCCAACATGGCGGTTAATGTAAACCTGATGCCCGTAACAGGGGTAACATTACCCTTGGTAAGTATGGGTGGCAGCTCGTTTATTTTTACCTGTATTGCCATTGGTATTATATTAAGTGTGGCCCGTAATGTAGAGCAGGCAGAAGGGGTGCCACAACCTGTTGAGGCAAATGTGTAAGTAGTAGGTTGCCAGCAGCAGTGCTAATAGCAACAGTGGTTGCGTCGCACACTGCAACGGCAACAAAAAGCCAAACAAAAGCAAACAAATTTTTAAAATGCCCGGTGCATTGTTGAAATAAGTAAAGTGGCCCATTTAAAAAAACAATTAAGAATAATAATAGCAGGCGGCGGCACTGGCGGACATATTTTTCCGGCCATTGCCATTGCTAATGCAATAAAGGCACAGCAGCCCGCTACCAAATTTTTATTTGTGGGTGCTAAAGGAAAAATGGAAATGGAAAAAGTGCCGCAGGCCGGATATGAAATTACCGGCATTGATATAGCCGGCTTAAACAGAAGTTCTTTGCTTAAGAATATAGGCCTGCCTTTTAAACTTGTAAAAAGTTATTTTCAGGTGCGTGGCATTATTGCTGATTTTATGCCAGATGCAGTTATTGGTGTGGGTGGGTACTCCAGTTTTCCGGTATTACGTTTTGCACAAGGCAAAAACATACCAGTGTTTATACATGAGAGTAATTCTTTTGCCGGCAAAGCCAACCAGTGGCTGGGTAAAAAAGCCACCAAGGTATTTACGGCAACTACTGGTATGGAACAATTTTTTCCTGCCGGTAAAATCATCATTAGCGGCAACCCGGTAAGAAGAAATATTGCAGAAAGTGTTATTACCCGTTCAGAAGGGTTGGCTTTTTTTAAATTGGAAGAAACCAAACCCACTGTATTAGTAACAGGTGGCAGCTTGGGTGCTAAAGGAATTAACGATGCTATTGCAGCACAGTTAGACCAATTGGCGCAAAACAATGTACAGCTGATATGGCAAACAGGTAAGCCTTTTGCAGCAACTGCCAAAATATTAAGTGAAGGCAAAACTGGTGTATGGACCAACGATTTTATTATACAGATGGCCTATGCTTATGCGGCAGCAGATGTTGTGGTATCAAGGGCCGGGGCCATGGCAATATCAGAATTATGTGTGGTTAAAAAGCCAGCCGTATTAGTGCCTTTTCCTTTTGCTGCAGAGGACCATCAAACGGTAAATGCCCAAAACCTGGTAAACAAACAAGCCGCTATTTTAATTAAAGATGAAGCAGCTATGAAAGAACTGGTGCCGGCTTTATTAAAACTGTTAAACAACCAGCAACAACAGCAAACGCTTAAAAATAATATAGAAGCATTGGCTGTAACCAATGCAGATGAAATAATTGCTACGGCTATTTTAAAAGAGTTAGAACAGTAATGAAAGGTTTAGAAGATATACAACGCTTAATTGCTCAACCCGTAACCGATGGTAGCGCCGGAACTATTTATTTTATTGGAGTGGGCGGTATTGGTATGAGTGCGTTGGCAAGATATTTTAAATCGAGAGGGTTTAATGTGGCGGGTTACGATAAAACACCCACTGTATTAACAGCACAATTAGCCCAAGAAGGTATTGTTATACATTTTGAAGAACAGCTTAAAGCAATACCGGACGATGTGAGATTGGTGGTGTATACCCCGGCAGTACCCAAGCAACATAAAGAACTGGTTTACTTTCAGGAAAACCAATACCCGGTTTTAAAACGCAGTGAGGTATTGGGCTTAATAAGCAATAGCTCTTTTAATATTTGTATTGCAGGCACACATGGCAAAACCACCACCACTTCTATGGTGGCGCATATATTAAGACACAGTAGTTATGGTTGTAATGCGTTCTTAGGCGGCATTGCGGCTAATTACAATACTAATTTTTGGAGTCATGAAAGAAATGTAAGTGTAATTGAAGCAGATGAATACGATCGTAGTTTTTTAAGACTAAGCCCGGATATTGCCATTATTACCTCAATGGATGCAGACCATTTAGATATATATGGCACAGAAGCGGCCTTGCAAGATGCCTTTATACAGTTTAGTGAAAAAGTAAAACCCGATGGGCTATTAATAAGCAAGTATGGCTTAGCAAAAAAAAGTTCTTTAAAAGCCAGCAGGCATATTACTTACAGTGCTGCCAATAATAAAGCAATGGTGCATGCCTTTAATATAAGATTACAAGAAGGCGGCTATTGTTTTGATGTGCAATTAGACAATGCTGTTATGGAGAATGTAGTGTTAAATATGGGTGGCGGCCACAATATAGAAAACATAACCGCCGCTATTGCTGTGGCACATGCACTTCAAATAGATAGCACATTCATAAAAGCAGCGGTAGCCGCTTATGCAGGCGTAAAGCGCCGCTTTGAATACATAGTGCCGCCGGCAGCAGATAATGTGGTGTATGTAGATGATTATGCCCATCACCCGGAAGAATTGAGAGCTTTGCTAAATGGGGCCCAAGGTTTGTTTGCCGATAGAAAATGTACCCTTGTTTTTCAGCCACACCTGTTCAGCCGCACCAACGATTTTGCAACCGGCTTTGCAGCCGTGTTAGACCAGGCCGATGAAATTATTTTGTTGCCCATTTACCCCGCAAGAGAATTGCCGATGCCCGGTGTAAACAGTGAGATGTTGGTGCAGCTAATGCAAAACAAAAATGTACGCATTGTAGAAAAAGAAAACCTGGCAACTTATTTAGCGCAGCAATGGCTGCCCGGTATTACAGATAGGAAAAAGCAATTGCTGATAACCGCCGGCGCCGGAGATATAGATACCGAGGTACAACCTATCAAAAAATTATTAAACCAGTAATGAGCATAAAACGCAACATAAAAAAAATACTCCTGTTATCACTTTGGTTGTTGATAGGTGGTGGCGTGGTGGCTTTACTGGTGGCAGGCATTAATAAAAAAGCCAATCAACAATGCGCAGCAGTGGCAATAACCATTAATGGACTGGCAGGTAATAGTTTTTTAAATCAAGAAGCGGTGTTGCGTATTATTGCGCCCAACAAAAACAATCCGCCGCAAAACAAACCCATCAGCAGTTTTGATTTGCAGGCACTGGAAAAAACCTTGCTGCAAAACCAATGGGTGCAAACAGCCAATCTTTATTTTGATAATAACCGGGTATTGCAGGTAGTAGTAAACGAAAAAGAGCCCATTGCCCGCATCTTTACCATCAGCGGCAGCTCTTTTTATATGGATAGCAGCGGCAGGCAGGTGCCACTAAATGAAAACGTATCGTTGAAGTTGCCGGTGTTTACCAATTACCCCAAAGAAAAATTATTAAGAAAAGGCAGCGATAGTGTTTTGATTGAAGACATCAAACACATCAGCAACTACATACGCAACCAGCAGTTTTGGATGGCGCAGGTAGCGCAAATAGATATTACAACAGCTAAAACATTTGAGCTGTTGCCGGTAATAGGCCACCATACCATTGTATTTGGCAATGGCAATGATTACCAGCAAAAGTTTAAGCGCTTGTTGCTTTTTTATCAGCAGGTGTCAGCCAGTGTGGGGTTTGATAAATACAGCAGTATAAATGTGCAATACAGCAATCAGGTGGTAGCTACCAAACGCGGCACTATTAGTAAAACAGATTCTATACAAGTATTAAAAAATGTACAACGTTTAATTGAAGCATCACAGCGAATTACAGTTGATTCATTATTAACATCAGTGGATAATAATATTATGGTAACAACGCCGCATGATGCACCTTTATCTATCGCAGAAGAACGAGCTAATATAAATTCTAAAAAAGATTCTATAAAACCTGTTCCAACTGCATCCAAACCGCCTGTGCTAAAACCTCAAACCAATCCATCCAATATTCAAGAAAGACCAAGGGCAGTAATGCCGCGCAGGAGTACTTAAAAATGACGCTAATTTTTTTTATGTACCCGGCATTGGTTCTTTGAGCAACAGTGGTTGCGTCGCACACTTGTACAGCAGGTATTTTAGTAAACAGTGCTAAAATGCCAGAAAGGTAATCGCTGCATTATGTTCTACCGTACAAGTGAGTGACACAACGATGTTGCAGCGCATTACAAATGCTGGCAAACAACTAATCAAAACAGCTATTACCATTTAACTAACAACTAAAAACAACATAAACTATGAACAACGAACAACCAATTATTGTGGGTTTGGATATTGGTACCACAAAAATTGCCTGTATTGCCGGCCGTAAGAACGAATACGGAAAATTGGAGATACTGGGTTTTGGTCGTGCTAACAGCAATGGTGTAAAACATGGCCAGGTGCTGAACATTGATGAAACCATTAAAGCCATTAAAGCAGCACTGGACAATTGTAAGCTGAGCAACCCCGATTTAGAGTTTAATGAAGTGTATGTGGGCATTGCCGGCCATCATATAAAAAGTTTACAAACCCGTGGAGATATTGTGCGGCAGGATACGGGAGATGAAATTTCTCAGCGTGAGATTGATCAGCTGATTCGGGATCAGTATAAAACATATATTCCCGCCGGCGATCAGATTATTGATGTGATACCGCAGGAGTTTACGGTAGATAATTTTCAGAACATACCAAACCCCATTGGTTTTGGTGGTGTAAAAGTGGGCGCCAACTTTCATATTATTACCGGCGATCGCAACGCTATTAAAAACATTAACCGTGCAGTAGAAAAAAGTAACCTGTCTACAAAAGATTTAGTGTTGCAACCATTGGCTTCTTCTGCTGCTGTAATGGCGCAGGAAGATTTGGAAGCAGGTGTGGCCATTGTAGATATTGGTGGTGGCACTACCGATCTGGCTGTTTTTCATGAAGGCATTTTAAAACATACGGCGGTAATACCTTTTGGTGGCGAAAATATTACCAATGATATTAAAACCGGCTTGGGTGTTTTAAAAACACAAGCCGAGCAAATGAAAGTGCAGTTTGGCAGTGCATTGGCCAACGAAGCCAAAGCCAATGCGTTTATTACCATACCTGGTTTAAGAGGCATGCCTGCAAAAGAAATTTCTGTAAAAAACCTGGCCAACATCATACAAGCTCGTATGAGTGAGATAATGGATTTTGTTACCTACCACTTAAAGCAGGTGGGTTTAGACAATCGCCAGCTGAACGGAGGTATTGTATTAACCGGTGGTGGCAGTCAATTAAAGCACCTGATTCATTTAACTGCGTATGTTACCGGTTTAAATGCACGCATTGGTTACCCTAATGAGCATTTAGCTGCCGGCCATATTGATGAACTGGCCAAACCAACGTATGCTACCTGTATTGGTTTAATATTAAAAGGCTACGACGATTACGAGCACAACCGCAAACAATTTGAAGCCAGCTTTAAGAAAGTAGAAGTGCCGGAGCAGTTGTTACAAAACCAACCTGTAACAGTAGATACGGAAGAGGAAGCATTAGCCGTGGAGCCAGAAAAAATAAGAAATCGTAAAGGCATGAAAGAATTCTGGAGCAAGTTTAAAGATGGTTTAATTGACCTTTTTAAAGAAGAAGAAGATAAAGCATTGTAATAAAAGATCCATGTTACAAGTTGCAGGTTTTAAGCCGGCACGTCATTTAGTAAACACTTGTAACGTAAAACCTGTAACCAGTAACTCGTGACCTGTAACTTAAAAAAATTCAACAACTATGATTCACTTTGATTTACCGAAAGAAAAATCGTCTATTATAAAAGTAATAGGTGTTGGGGGTGGGGGCAGCAATGCAGTGAACCACATGTTCAGTCAAAGTATTGAGGGCGTAAACTTTATTATTTGTAATACCGATGCACAGGCTATTGCGCAAAGCGATGTGCCCAATAAAATTCAGCTGGGGCCGCATTTAACGCAAGGGCTGGGTGCCGGTGCCAACCCTGAAATTGGAAAGCAGGCAACTGAAGAAAGTTTGGAAGAAATTAAACGCATACTGGAAGTAAATACCAAAATGGCATTTATTACAGCAGGTATGGGTGGTGGTACTGGTACTGGCGGAGCACCTATTATTTCAAAAATTTGTAAAGATCTTGGTATTCTTACAGTAGGTATTGTTACCACGCCCTTTTCTTACGAAGGAAAGAAGCGTCAGTTGCAGGCAGAAGAAGGCATTCTGTCAATGAAAAACTATGTAGACACTTTACTGGTAATTAGCAACGATAAATTGCGCCACCAGTTTGGTAACCTTAAAATGAAAGAAGCTTTTGCCAAGGCAGACAATGTATTGGCAACAGCCGCTAAATGTATTACCGATGTAATTAACAGTACCGGTCAGATTAATGTAGACTTTGCCGATGTATGTACGGTAATGCGCAATGGCGGTGTGGCTATTTTAGGTAATGCTGCTGCAGAAGGTGAAAACCGTGCACAAAAAGCTATTGAAGAAGCATTGAATTCTCCGTTGCTGAACGATAATGATATCAGTGGTGCTAAATGGATACTGATAAATATCAACTCTTCTGAGAACGAGCATGAGTTTACAATGGATGAAGTGGAGATTATTCAAAACTACCTGTTAAGCCGTGCCGGTGAAAGTACTGATGTGATATTGGGATTGGGGTACGATAATAACCTGGGCAGCAAAATTGGTATTACATTAATTGCAACAGGTTTTGAATATAAAGATCCGTTTAATAAAGCGGCCGCAAAAAAAATTGAAACAATTGCAGAGCCGGAGAAAATAGTAATGACGCTGGAAGTAAAGAAAGAAGAGCCTGTTGCTGTAATACCGGTGGCTAAACAATTTGCGCTGCCATTGGATGAACGTGCAGAAGAAAAAGAAGAAACCATTGAACCTGTAGTAGCATTAGCAATAAAAACAGCAACACCAGCGCCCCAGCAGATAATAGAAGAAACGTTGATGCCCACTTTGAAAGAAGAAGATGTGGCACCGGTTATTCTTTTTACAGATGCGGAACCTATTAGTAAAACTACTGTGAACAAAGCAGCAGAATTGGTGGAGAATAAAAACGAACCAGAATTTTTTGAGTTGGTACTTTCGCAACCAACCAATGCAGTTGAAGAAAAAATAAATTCTGTACCGGTACAAGCCGTTAAAGAAGAACAAAATAATCAAATGCATTCTCCTGCGTCTGCAGCGTCGGGAGGATACTTGGCCAAGCCCTCCAATATTTATGCAGAACCACGGTCGGCAGAGACTAATCCCTGCCCCGAACACTCGGTAACTCCTGTGAATCACCCCATCTTAAAAGAGACGGTGCCACCGCTGGTTCAAAAAGAAGAAGAACCTTCTTTCGGCGAAATGCAAATTGTTCTCAAAGATGACATTTCAAGTACGGCGGATGCGCCTTGGGCCTCACAAACTCAACCAACAATCAATGCCTCTTTTGCTGAGGAACCGGCAATGCTGGACGAAGCAGAGGAACAAAAACGGCGGGCAGCAGAACGAATACAGAAATTACGTAACCTGTCATTCAATGTTAACACTGCTGATCCAAACAATGAGTTTGAAACTGTGCCGGCTTACATCCGCCGTAATTTAGAGTTGTATAATACAGTAAGTCCTGCAGAAAATTTTTACAGCAATTACGAGGTGAAAAGCGATGATGAAAAAGGCGGCGCCTCCATCAGCACCATTAATACATTTTTACAAGGCAAAAAGCCCGATTAAAATAGTTTGATTGTTTTCAATCAATCAAGTTCGTATGTTTTTAGTTGTTGTATCCTGTTGAAAGGATAGTTGTTAGCCCTCCTGTTTTTTACAGGAGGGATTTTTTATGCCGCCACTATCTTTTTGCCAAAAGGCAGCAGTGAAACTTCCACCAGTTTAAAATGCTGGCGGCCCCAGGGCAAACCAATAATGGTTATAGAAAGCAGCAGGCCCATAATAATATGCGTAAAGGCTGTGCACAATCCGCCACAGAGTAACCAAATAACATTAAATACTACACCCAGGCAGCCGGTATTGCTGCTGTCACTCACCACCTTTTTGCCAAAAGGCCATATCACCAGCGCAGCCAATTTAAAACATTGCAACCCAAAGGGTATACCAATAACAGTAATACACAAAACCAGCCCGCCCAATAAATAGCCCAATGCGGCTAAGAAGCCGCCAAAAATCAGCCAGATTAAATTGCCTAATAAATTCATGCAATGAAAATAAAATAATTGCTGCTAATAAAATGATAAACCAAGGGTTCATTTACATTTGCGGCATGACGAACGTAATTTTAAAAAAGAAAATAAGCCAGCGCATTACCAATGGTCACCCTTGGATATTTGCCAACGAGGTGGCGGAAGTAAATGGAGTGGCCGATGGCGGAGAAACGGTAGAAGTGTTTACATACGATAAAAAATTTGTGGGCCGTGGTTATATCAACCAACGCTCACAAATAATGGTACGCTTACTTACCAGAGATAGGAATGAAGCTATTGACGAAGCTTTCTTCTACAATCGTATTGCCAGCGCCTGGCAATACCGCCAGCAAATTGGTTATACAGAAAATTGCCGGCTTGTGTTTGGAGAAGCAGATGAAATGCCGGCACTTATTATTGATAAGTTTAACGATTATTTTGTGCTGCAAACACTGGCACTTGGTATGGATAAATGGAAGCCCGCCATTGTTGCTGCGCTGCAAAAAATATTTAACCCCAAAGGTATTTATGAACGCAACGATGTGCCGGTGCGTGAACTGGAAGGCATACCCCAGCAAAAAGGGTTTTTAACAACGCCGTTTGATACCAAGATTCTTATTAATGAAAACGGATTAAAATTTCATGTAGATATTGAGAACGGACAAAAGACCGGTTATTTTTTAGACCAGCAAGATAACCGCCGTGCCATACAACATATTTGCAAAGGGGCCGATGTGCTGGGTGCCTTTACCTATACCGGCACTTTTGAAATTCATGCGGCGCATTATGGCGCTAAATCTGTTTTTGGTATTGATATTTCTGAAAATGCCGTAGCGCAAGCCAATAAAAATGCGGCGTTGAATGGATTGGAAAATGTTTGCCGGTTTGAAGCCATGAATGCGTTTGATGTATTAAAGCAATGGGGGAAAGATGGCAAGCAATACGATGTGGTGATGCTGGACCCACCGGCGTTTACCAAAAGCCGTGAGACCATACAAAAAGCTATTACAGGTTATAAAGAAATAAACCTGCGTGGCATGAAGCTGATAAAAAAAGGCGGTTTCCTGGTTACCTCTTCCTGCACCAACCTGGTGCAGCCAGAATTGTTTTTGCAAATAATTGAAATGGCGGCTAAAGATGCACGCCGCAAATTAAGGCAGGTAACTTTTCAGGCGCAGGCCAGCGATCATCCCATTATCTGGGGCATGGAAAATACTAACTATTTAAAATTCTTAATTGTGCAGGTTATATAATTGGGTAACCAGCATTGGCAATGCTATTCAGCATCGTTGCGTCGCACACTTCAACTGCAGCATTTCACATTTGAGAGTTAAAATCAGAAACATCAAATCTCAAATGTACAAGTGTGCGACGCAAGGATGCTGCCATGAAAAACAATAGCTGGTAACATAAAAAAATGGCTGCTTTTATAGCAGCCATTTTTTATGCAATGCAATTACTTATTATTTAGGATCGAGAATTTTGGTGATGCGTTCTGCCACATCTTGCAAGTGCAGTTTGCTCATACGATCTGCAGTGGCAGGCAGGGCGGCGTTTATTTGTGTGCGCAGGCTGCGTAAGGTTCCTTTGGCAACAGAAACAATATCTGTTTTCTTTACATCTACAGTAGAGAAACTGCCAATGGTAATAACCAAGCCACCAAAGCCGCTGTTACTGGGTGGGTTTATGATGCTGCTCAATCTTTCTATAAATACTTTTTGCAAATTGCGGCGATACATATCAATAGGTTTGCGGGTGCTTAGTTCTGTCCAGAGATTTTTTTGCAAATCATCCAGCAGGTTGCTTACCGTATAAGTTTTATCTCCCAGTTCTGCTTCGGCATACATCAACTTGTTCATGCGGTAGGTACTTAATAAACTATTTAATGTACTTTCTTGTCTTGCGCCAATAACACTCAAAGGGCTGCTTGAAATTTTACTATACGCATCGTTGGTTGTAAGCCAGGTGGGTGTGGTAAATAATTGTTTGTTTAAAAAAGCCATAGCCTCCTGTTGGGTGGCTTTGGGTACAAACTCGTACACAGCACCGCTTTGCTCTACCGTTTTTGGGGTTTCATAAATACCGCCGATATTTTTTGTTGCATGACCAATATAGCGGCCATACTGAGTAACTACTTCATTAAATAATGTGTTCAATGTTAAAAAATCTTCGTTGGCCACTTTGCTCCAATTTGTAAGATTTGGAAAGATGCGCTGCAGGTTTTTAATGCCGTAGTTACCCGCTTTCATGGCATTGTCTCCAAGGTCTTCGTTTTGAGAGCGGGGATCATCGGGATTACTTTCGGTGCCAAACCACAAACGGGGGTTTTTTTGCAAACGATCCATTACCAGTTTATTTAAAATGGGTGTTTCTGCTTCGGCTGAGTTTGCCTCGTACAATTTTTTGTAGCCCCATTCAATGGCCCATTTATCATAGTCGCCTACATCTGGCAGCATTTCTTCTCCTGAGATATTGTCTTCTGGTTGTGCAACATAATTAAAACGTGCATAATCCATAATAGAGGGGGTATGCCTGTTTTCCTGCAGCCATTTTTTATCTCTTAGTTTTTCAACCGGTACGGTAGAGCTGGAGCCAAAATTGTGACGCAGTCCTAATGTGTGGCCTACCTCATGGGCAGCTACAAAACGAATAAGCCGCCCCATCAATTCATCATCAAAAACTGCTTTGCGGGCACGGTCATCTACTGCACCGGCTTGTACAAAATACCAGTTACGTTGAAGCTCCATTATATTATGGTACCAATTGATATGGCTCTCTAATATTTCACCGCTGCGGGGGTCGTGAACGTTGGGGCCGCTGGCATTGGGTATATCAGAAGGTTTGTAAACAATAGCAGAGAAGCGGGCATCTTCCAAACTCCAGGTGCTATCTTCTGCGGGTGTTGGTGCTAATTTACCCATAATGGCATTTTTAAAACCTGCTTTTTCAAAAGCTTTTTGCCAATCGTTTACACCTTGTATGAGATAAGGTACCCATTTTTTTGGGGTAGCTGGATCTATATAATAAACAATTGGTTTTTTAGGTTCTACCAGTTCACCGCGTTTATGTTTTTCAATGTCTTCCTCTTTAGGCTCCAATCTCCAGCGCAAAGCCATATTAATATCTTTTACGCCTTGTGGGTTGGCATCAAAGTCGGTATAACTACGTGCAAAGAAGCCAACGCGGCTATCAAAATAGCGGGCTTGCATGGGTTTTGCTGGAAGTAGTAGGAGCGAACTGTTTATTTCCATGGTCATCAGCTGGCCTGCAGGTGGTGCACCAAAAGGGGAAGTTGTAATTGCGCCAAAACTTCCGCTGCTTTTTGAATATGTTTTAACGGTTTTTATTTCTATGTTAACCGGATAAGGCTTAACCGAAACAGTGTATGATTTATCTGGCTGTAATCCTCCAATCTGAAACAAGGATTTTAATCCGGAAGAGAAAAAAAGCACATCATTATCACTATTAATATAGTTGGTCATTTCTATAACCACACCAGTAGAGTCTTTTGAAAAGCAGGCGATATCAAAAGCAGCTACTATTGGTTGAATATTAGAATTCATAACTGCTTTATACATGGGCATGGTGCTGTCTTTAGAAATCTCATCATAAGACAGCTTCATCATAAAAATTTTATTATTGGGGCCTTTTTTAAAAGAAATAACATTACTGCCTATCTGATCACCGGCATAGCCAAAGAAAAAATTTCTCATACCGGCAGCAGCTTTAGAAAGACGGTTTACCACTAAAATTTCCCTACTAAATAAACTGTCGTGTATTTCAAAAAACCATTTGTCTTCAAGTCTATAAACAGTAAAAAGCCCTTTTTTTGAAATGGCCTTATCGGTTATGATGTCTTTAAAAGCTTTGGGCCCGGGTTTTGGCGGGGTAGATAAACTAACAGGTGTACTTCCGTTGTTAGGAGTAATAGGGGTAACGGCAGGCCTTCTATCTTGTGCAAAGGTTTGCATTGAAAGCAGAAAAAATGCGGCAGATAATATGCCTTTACTCAAAGTTTGCATCATAAGCTTGTAATTGTGTTTAGAAATGAAGATAACCAAAAGATAATGTGATTTTTTTTTGATACTACAGCAAAGGAGTATTTTTTGTTTAAACGGGCTACCGCGTGAAGTTTCACTGAAATTATGGAAGTGGGTAGAGGACGGTTTTATGTAGAAAATTTGGGTATTAAGTTGGGTTTTTGAAAACGGAAAATACTTATCTTGTGAGCCCTCGTAAAATTTTTATTTAGGGGGACTGATTTTTTAAAAACTTTTTTATGTAGAATTGTGTGTGTAAAACATACATTAATTGCCAACGAAAAATTTTAAACACTAAAAACAAACGATCATGGCTGAAACAAAACCAACTGCTGCAAAGTCTGCAACATCTGTGCAACCGAAAAAAAAGAGTAACGCTATTTCATGGTTGGCACCAACTATTTGTATTGTTCTTGGGTACTGCATCTGGAGATTTATTCTTGGAGCGGATTCTAATTTTGCCCGCCCGGATGCGAATGGTGGCTTCTGGCCCAAACATGCAGGCCCTAAAGGTTTAGGAGCTATGTATGAAGGTGGTATTATTGTACCTATTTTGATTGGTACATTCTTAACAATGTTGACTTTTGTGATTGAGCGTTTTATGACAATCATTAAAGCAACAGGTACTGGTAATATTGCTGAGTTTATTCGCAAAGTACAATATCACCTTGCAAATAAAAATGTAGATGCAGCACTGGCAGAATGCGATAAGCAAAAAGGTTCTGTTGGCAATGTAATGAAAGCTGGTTTACGCAAGTACAAAGACATGATGTCTAACTCAGAGTTAGATACAGAGCAAAAAGTATTAGCTATTCAGAAAGAAGTGGAAGAAGCTACTTCATTGGAACTGCCAATGCTTGAAAAGAATCTGGTATTCTTATCAACTATTGCGTCTGTTGCAACCTTATTAGGTCTGTTAGGAACGGTATTAGGTATGATTCGTTCATTCAGTGCCTTGGGTAATTCTGGTGGCGGTGGTGCGGCTGCTGAAGCACTCTCTCAGGGTATTTCTGAAGCCTTGTATAATACCGCATTAGGTATTGGTACTTCAGCTTGCGCTATTATTTTCTATAACATCTTTACTACTAAAATTGACTCTATTACATACGGTATTGATGAAAGTGGTTTTACTTTAACCCAAAGCTTCGCTTCTTTGTACAAATAATTGTGGAAAGACGCGATTTCTGAATCTTAGAGTAAATCATTTTTTAAAAAATAACATATGCCTAAAGTAAAAGTGCCCCGAAAGAGTACGACCATTGACATGACGGCCATGTGTGATGTGGCGTTCCTGTTATTGTCATTCTTTATCCTGGCTACTAAATTTAAACCTTCAGAGGCATTAGAAGTTAAAACACCTACCTCAGTTAATACCAAAGCCGCTCCAGAAAAGGATGTGGTAATGATAACCATTGATAAAGAAGGTAAAGTGTACTTCTCTATGTCTGAAAAGGAAAAGAAAGAAGCTGCTTTGGAAACTATCCTTGCATCTAAAGGCCTTCAAATGTCTGCAGAAGCTAAAAAGGTTTTTGGAAAGGAAAGCTCTTTTATAGGTGTACCTATTGCTAACCTGCCTTCTTATTTTGGATTATCTGAAGAAGAAGCTAAAAAAGTGGCGTTGCCAGGTATACCTGTTAAAGACAGTTCTAACAATGAGTTGAATGATTGGTTAAGAGCTGCTTTATCTGCTTACGAAGGAGAAAAAATGAACCTTCTTGTGAAAGGAGACAATGCTTCTCAATACGGTATTTTCAAAAATGTAATTAATGCATTTAAGAAAAACGACCTTTTAAAGTTTCAGATGGTTACAGATCCGGAAGGTATTCCTGCAGGGTCAGAACTGTCTAAAAAACAAATAAAGGGCGAGAAGTTAGATTAATTAATTTAAGTAAAACAATTGAGTCATGGCAGAAATGGATACCTCGTCCGGCGGCGGACATAAAAAAGGCCCCGGCGTTAAAAAAGCCAAAAAGCTTTCTACCCGTGTAGATCTAACACCGATGGTAGATCTTGGTTTCCTGCTGATCACATTCTTCGTTTTCACAACATCAATGAGCCAACCTACAGGTTTAAAAATGTTCTTACCAAAGGACGCTGATAAACCTGAGGACCAGAATAAAGTAAAACAATCTGCCGTATTAACCATTTTATTGGGTAAAGGCGATAATGTTTACTACTATGAAGGAGAACTGGCTTTAGACGCCTCTAATTTTAAATCATCTTCTTTCAAAGATATAAGAGATGTGGTTTTAAATAAGAAGCGCAATACAGACCCTAAAGACTTTGTAGTAATTCTCAAACCCAATGATGAATGCACCTACAAAAACACGGTAGATATTTTAGATGAAATGGCCATAAATGATGTGAAGCGTTATGCAATGGTAGATATTGCAGATGTAGAAAACCAGTTAATTAAAGCAACAGAACAAAGTTCAGGGGTAAAATAAATTTCACTAAACTGTGGAATTATTATTCAACTGCATCTTATTAAAAAACAAGAACCATGTTAGATATAAACAAAATTTTGTCTGCCGATATTCTGGACATCATTTTTGATGGCCGGAATAAGGAGTATGGTGCTTACCAGCTTCGGAAGACATATAATAAACGCATGGGCATTGCCTTAACGGCTATGGCTTCTTTCTGCGCTTTATTACTAATTGGTTACGTGGTTTCCAGCAACTTAAAGGATAGTAATAAAAAAGCCCTTGTAGTGCAGGACGTACAATTAGAAGAAGTGAAGCAGGAAGAAAAGAAAAACGAACCACCTCCACCCCCTCCGCCACCAAAGCCGGAACCCCCAAAAGTGGAAATGGCTAAGTTTACGCCGCCCAAAATTGTAAAAGATGAAGAAGTAAAAGAAGACGAAAAGCCACCAGAAGTTGAAAAACTGGAGGACACTAAAATTGGTACTGTAAACCAGGAAGGTATTAAAGATGAAGGTTTAGCAGCACCAGTTGACGAAGGCAAAGGCGTGGTAGAACAACCCAAAAAGGATGAAGAAGACTACGATAAAACTTTTACAAAAGTAGAAATTGAGTCTGAATATCCCGGTGGGGCAAATGCCTGGATTCGTTACCTGAATAAAACATTGCAATACCCGCAAGATGCGGTAGACAATGAAATTCAAGGCCAGGTTGTGGTACAGTTTATTGTAGATAAAGAAGGTAATGTTAGTGAAGTAGAAGCAGTAAGCGGCCCACAAGAGTTGAGAGCAGAAGCGGTACGTGTAATTAAGAAAAGTGGTAAATGGACACCCGCTGTTCAAAACGGCCGTCAGGTTAAGTCTTACAAAAAACAACCCATCACTTTCCGTTTAGAAACTGAATAGTTTTAGTGGTTAAAATTTTATAAAAGCTCCTCAATTTGAGGAGCTTTTTTTATGGGCACCGGCTTTGTTCTTTCATGGCATCATCGTTGCGTCGCACCTGTCAACTATGGTAAAAGGTATTAAGCATCGGGTTTAAGGTCATACGCCTTTAGCCTTTGGCTGATACCCATTCTTAAGTTGAAGTGTGCGACGCAACGATGCTTCATCTGGGTTACAAATGCCGGCTACAAAATATTAATTACTAAAATTTTTTGGCTGTAAAAGCGCAGGCTGTTATCTTTGCCGTCCATTAAAAAAGAATGGCCCGTTCGTCTAAGGGTTAGGACACCACCCTTTCACGGTGGTGATACGAGTTCGAATCTCGTACGGGCTACAAAGAGGTTCTGTAAAAGCAGAACCTCTTTTTTTATAACCTCTTTTTTTGTTTGTAACAAAGCAGCTGCTAAACAGCATATTACTAATGATTGTTACTTAAAAACAGTTAAAATCATAAGCTTAAAATAATTTCAATATTGTAACTTCGCCACTCATTTATAACTTTTAAACAGATAACTACATGAGCACAGTTAAAGTTGCTATTAACGGTTTTGGCAGAATTGGCCGTTTAGTATACCGCCAGATTTATAAAATGGAAGGTATTGACATAGTAGCCATTAATGACTTAACCAGTCCAAAAGTACTGGCACACCTGCTAAAGTATGATAGTGCACAAGGTCGTTTTGACGCAACAGTAACCTCTACCGATAATTCAATTACAGTAAATGGTGATGAAGTAAAAATATATGCACAAAGAAATCCGGCAGATATTCCATGGAAAGAGCATGGTGTGGATGTGGTATTAGAGTGCACTGGTTTTTTTACAGATAAAGAAAAAGCAGAAGCGCATCTTACAGCAGGTGCTAAACGTGTAGTAATATCTGCACCAGCTACCGGAGATTTAAAAACAATTGTTTTTAACGTAAACCATAATAAACTGGATGGTAGTGAAACGATTATTAGCTGTGCAAGTTGCACCACCAACTGTTTAGCGCCTATGGCACAAGTACTGGAAGAGCAATATAATATTGTAAACGGGTTAATGACTACAGTACATGCATATACCAACGATCAGAATACGCAAGATGCGCCGCACCCGAAAGGTGATTTACGCCGTGCCCGTGCAGCCGCTCAGAATATTGTGCCTAATAGTACCGGTGCAGCAAAAGCAATTGGCTTAGTATTACCAAGCTTAAAAGGCAAGCTGGATGGTAGTGCGCAGCGTGTGCCTACATTAACCGGTTCTTTAACTGAGTTAACAGCAGTACTGGGTAAAAAAGTTACAGTAGAAGAAATTAATGCAGCTATGAAAGCGGCTTCTAATGAAAGCTTTGGTTATACTGAAGATGAAATTGTTAGCAGTGATATTATTGGCATTTCTTACGGCAGTTTGTTTGATGCTACTCAAACGAGGGTTCAGACAGTTGGAGATGTACAATTAGTACGCACCGTAAGTTGGTACGATAATGAAATGAGTTATGTGAGCCAATTAGTACGTACCGTACATTATTTTGCCACATTAATTAGTAAATAATAATTACTGCTTTATAGAATAACGCCCCGCATTACGGGGCGTTATTTATTTAACGGTATCTGGCGTAAACTTTTTTTTGTATGCTACATAAAAAAAACCAATAGCCAGTAAAAACAAAACTGAAGTTAATAGAGAGGCCTCCAACCCAAAAGAACCGCCAGTAATAAGTACAGAACCGGAAGTTTGCTGGCTTAATACACTTTTAAGAACAATGCCGCTAACCTGGAAGCCTAGGACAGGACCCTGAAAAAAATTCCAGCTAAAGTGTAAAAAAATACCAAACCATAAGTTTTTTGTAAAAATGTAATTGATGCCAAGTAACAAGCCCGCCAAAAAAATATTGAATACACCAATAAAACCAATACCAGGGTTACCAAGATGCGCCAAAGCAAACAATAATGCGCTTATGCAAAGCGCATTCCTTTGGTTGAGCGATTGAAGGAGATTGTTTAACAGGTAGCCTCTAAAAACTAGTTCTTCGTAAAATGCAACCAACAACATTAGTACAAAGCTTAATAATAGTTCTGTAAAATGTATCTCAGAAAAAGTCCAACTAAGATTTTTATTTAGTACCATCAAAATAGCAGCAGCCAGTAATAGAAAAACGCCTGTAAATAAACCAGCAAACGCATCTTTTATATGCGGCAAAAATTTAAAGCCTAAGGATGAAAAGCTCTGGCGGTCAATAATTTTTCTGAAAGCAGCCACCAGTGCTATAGAAACAATTGCAAGTAATGACACTGAAAAAAGCATAAAAGAGGAAGCGATGCTACCAGATTCTATTTGAATATTCTTTTTGCTGGCA
>REAR01000167.1 GCA_004295245.1 Sphingobacteriales bacterium
AGCGTTTAAAACATCGCCTTTGTAGGGAAATTTCTGGATTTCCCACATCGAATTGACGTATTCTGTTTCGCCTTTGTAGTCAAATTGAAGAATGGTTAAAACCTTGTTTTGTGCATCATAACTGCCCGCAATTGGTTTTAATGCTTGGGGCGGTATGCCTATTTTACCTCTTGAATTGGCATCGGCTTTGAAAAATAGAACACTGTCTTTTTTTACCAATCTATCCGCTGCAATTTTCCCAAAATACGCATCGTTGATTTGGTCAGCTTTACCTTTTTTGAAAGGAATAATGACCGTATTATTGGGCGAAGCGTTCATCATTCCCAAAAGCCAAATTGATAAAACACCTTTGGATTTATCCCAATCGGCGGCACCTACATTCTTTAAATCATTGACCGTTTCGTAGCCAACCCATTCTATATCTTTTAATGCAACCTTTAATTGAGCCTCCGCTTGGGCTTGGTTTAAAAGACTAATTGCTCGTTTAACCGAAACGTTGAATTTTGTGCTTGAATAATTTTCCACCTCAAAATCCTTAGCAAAAACGGCTTTATTGGCTTGTTTCTCTACTAAATCGTAAGCAACTGTATCAATAGCGGCAGGAGTTTGCCAACTCGCAAGGTCGAATTTGCTGCCTTTTTTGAAAAATACCGAAAACTGCCCACCTTCTGGTCCTATCCAAAAACGTTCTTCGCCGCCGTAAGCCATGATGTGCGGACTGTACTTGCCCGAAGCAATCAAGTCATGATTGAGCCAACCAAAACTCGACCCGCTATTGCCTTTGGCACTGCTGGTCATCACCCGCCCTTGATAGGCTGGCAATAAAATGATTTGGGCTTTGCCACTCTCATCACTCAAAAGTACCAGGTCTTTGTGGTGTTTTTTTAAGAAATTGAGGTCGTAGCCAAACGTACCTTTGGCGAGTTCTTCTTGTGTCATGGTCGTTTTTTTAGAATTGTCGTTTTTGCAATTTGTCAAAAAACACAAACAGAAAATGGTAAAAGCGAATAATAGTTTGGTCATCTTGTTGATTTTTTTTTATTATTGGTGGCACGACTGATTTAATACGCTCAATAAAAGCATCTTAAGTAATAGTCGTGCCACCAATTAAATATGCGCAACTACTTATTCCCTCCGTATTTTTACTCAAACCGCTGAAATTGAGCTAACAACAACCCGTTTCTCCACTGCAATAATTTGAAATAGGCAAAGCAAAAGCCTGTTTTTCAATCGCATTAGCAATTTTTATGTCCACTATTTTGACCCAGCAATACAAGGTCTGTCCTGCCAGCGGATGATTGGTGTCAATCGTTAAAGACTTCGAATTTTTGCCAACAATAATGCCTTCGCCACCATCGGGCAACGGCAGTCTATCGCCTTCGTTCAAGCTGCTGTTTTCTTTGTAGAGGCTTTTGGACACACGGATAATGCGTTTTTTATCCACAAAACCATACGCATCTTCGGGCGAAATAACCATTTCTTTTGTATCACCGCAGGTCATACCTTCGATTGCTTTTCCTAAGCCCGCTACAAGGCTGTCCGAACCGTGTTGAAAAACCAAAGGAGAAAAACCTTCATTACTATCCAAAACATGACCACTTTCATCTCGAACAGTATATTCTATTGATACGATTTTATCTTTTTCTACGACCATGATTTTAATGGATAATTTAAATTGTAATTGTCAATTTCTGTTGTGCTGAAATCGTTACAGGTTCTTTAAACTGTATGAGACAATCGTTGCCATTTTGAACAAAAGAAGCGTTTACTTTTTTACCATTGAGCAATACATTGATTTTTAAGACTTTATGGGTAGTTTCCACACCAAATGTACTCAACTTCAATGTGCCATATTGTACTTGCACACTGGCTTTCAATTGGTTATCCGTTTTTTGTTGCTGATACGTCCCCCATCCTTCGGCTGCGGTGAAGGGTGTTTTGAAATTCTCCGCCTTCATTTTCGGGGCAAAACGCATATAACCTTTGGGGCCATGATATTCAAAACCGCAAGCCGTTATGAAAGTGCCGTAACTCGCCATGGCTCTTGCGTAATGGTCGCTACATTCTATTTCATTGAAGGGGTTTCTTTGGGCAGCATGATAGCGGTCGTGTATCATGCGGGTTAAAATCAAGGCTTCGTCGGTCATGCCTTCTGCCATCAAATGGGCAGCCACTTGGTGCTCAAAACCACTCATGCACTCGTGAAAATAACCCAATTGCCATGTAACATTATCGCCATAGGGTATAAGGCCCCACATCGGGCGTGAAATTGTATTTCCACAAAGACCGCAAAGCCGTTTGGGTTTTGTTTTTATCCAATATCCGCCCCAAACCCACCTGATATGCCCAACTTTGACCATACAGTTGGTCAATATGGCAGGTATTGTACGAACCCAAGCGTTGTCTGCCTTTTTCGTCGTCGGGTCGGTGAATGAAATATTCGCCATTGAACAGTTTTTCAGACATATTTTTACTGCCTTTTTCCACATAGTCGGTGCATTTGGCAGCAAAATCGGCATCGTTCATCTCTTCTGCCATTTTTTCACCTGCTTTTACGGCAGCAATACACAAGCCCACTATCCAAGCAATTTCACCATCCCACATGGCATCTAAAGTATTTTCTACGGGCGTATCCTCCATGCCATCTTTGTTTTTATCCAAAGTCATGAGGTAGATAATGGTTTGCTTTATTTTATTCCAATTGTTTTTCAAAAAACCATCATCGGTACTCATTTGATGCTCTCGGTAAAAGCGCAAAATCGTTCCCGCTTGTCCATCTACGGCAGGTCTTTTATCGGCTTCGGCTCTGTACCACATACTGCCGTCGGGTTGGTATGCGATTCCCAAATCAATCCTTTGGCGGGTATCTTTTTCTAAGGCTGGGAAAATACGCCCCATTGCTTGGGCATATTGCCAAACATGGGTGCAAGTGCCTGGGCAACAACCCACGCCTTCCCATGCGTAGAAACGACCGCTTTCCATGCGGTGTGCGGTGGTGGTAGAAAGGCAAGATATATTTAAAAATGTTCTTTCTAAAAACCAGTGCGGCAATGTTGAATCGTACCACGTATCGCGCCACAAGCGGCTATGGGCAGAAAGCGTTTTAAAGTTTTGACCGATGTAAGCGGCTACTTCAAAGGCAGATTTGAACAGCGTATTGTAAAACCTGCCTTTGTCTTTTATTTGTTTAAAGGAAAG
>REAR01000007.1 GCA_004295245.1 Sphingobacteriales bacterium
AAGGCCACGTAAAGAAGTTTAAAAAAATGATACTAAAAACATCAACACGATTTGAAATATACATACCCTACGAGAAAAGTAATTTTGAATATGTAATTGGGGCTGTATATTCGGAGCAAGAAATAAAGAACTGGAAGAATTATTTAGAAAGTATTGATGAAGAATTGTTAGACGCGACAGTAGAAGAAATAAATAAAATGAAATTATTAGTAGGACTAGAGTGCAGTTACATGAGAAATGAAGATCACAACTTTTCTTCCTAGTCGATTCTTATAGCTTAGCATGGTGCGCATCGGACTCGGCGTCTTTAGAATTCTTTTTTTGTAAAGGCTAGTCCGGCAACCAACGCACAAAGCAAAATACCTATATGGCCGGAGTGTATATGAAATATATACCCTGTTTTCTTTTGCTACATGCAGCGTTACCGCCTCAAGTGTGCGACGCAACGGCTGCCTAACAAAGGTACAAATGCCGGCTACCAACAAAAAAACACCTATGTTTACAAGGGTTGTAAGTACCGCTCACATACACCAAATTTTATATTTCGGCGTTTTACCCGTAAAATTGCACGCCAACAGGCCTGTTAAAAACCAGTTGTTAGTTTATGGCGAAGAACCTTTTGATAGTGGAGTCTCCTGCGAAAGCCAAGACCATCGAAAAAATTCTGGGAAAGGATTTTGAGGTGAAGAGTTGCTTTGGGCATATACGAGACCTGGAGAAAGATGATATGGGTATTGATGTGAAGAATAAATTTAAGCCCCGCTACATTATTTCTGAAGACAAAGAGAAAGTAGTGAAAGAACTGAGAAGCCTTGCTAAAAAAAGCGAAGAGGTTTGGCTGGCTACGGATGAGGACCGTGAAGGGGAAGCCATCAGCTGGCATTTATGCGAAGTGTTGGGGCTGGATCCTAAAACCACCAAACGCATCGTGTTTCATGAAATTACCAAGCCTGCTATACAAAAAGCCGTGCAAACACCCCGCACAGTGAATATGGATTTGGTGAATGCACAACAGGCCCGCCGCATATTAGATCGTATTGTTGGTTTTGAGCTGAGCCCGATATTGTGGCGTAAAATGAGCATGCGCAATAACCTGAGTGCCGGCAGGGTGCAAAGTGTGGCCGTGCGTATTATTGCAGAAAGAGAACGGGAGATTAATGCATTTACATCGGTAAGCAGTTTTAAAATTGATGGCTTATTTACAGCTAATGATGTAAGTGGTAAGCCAGTAACTTTTAATGCAGAAGGAAAGAAGTATAATAATAATGATGACGCTGAAGCTTTTTTAAAAAGCTGTATGGGCGCCACCTATAAAGTAACCGATATACAGGTAAGGCCGGGTAAGCGTTCTCCGGCACCACCGTTTACCACCTCTACCTTACAACAAGAGGCTAGCAGAAAATTGGGTTATGGTGTTAGCCGTACCATGTTGCTGGCGCAAAAGCTGTATGAAAGTGGTAAGATTACTTATATGCGTACCGATAGTGTGAACCTGAGTGATACAGCCCTGGGTGATATTACCAATACGGTGAAAGGCATGTATGGAGACCGGTATCACCAGTTTAGAAAATACAAAAATAAAAACGAGAACGCACAGGAGGCACACGAGGCCATACGCCCCACGTATATGGAAAACACTACTGTGGATGACCCGGATTTAAAACGCCTGTACGAATTAATATGGAAGCGCACCATGGCCAGCCAGATGGCCGATGCAGAACTGGAAAAGACCATTGCCAAAATTGATATTTCTACAAATAGAGAAGAATTGTCGGCGCAAGGTGAGGTGCTGAAGTTTGAAGGGTTCTTAAAAGTATATCGTGAAGACCGTGATGATGATGAGGTTGCTGAAGAAGAAACACAGGAAGGCATGCTGCCACCACTTACTGTGGGTATGAACCTGCCATTAAAAGAATTAAAAGCCACTGAACGGTTTAGCAGGCCGGCACCCCGCTACACAGAAGCATCGCTGGTAAAAAAATTAGAAGAGTTAGGTATTGGTCGTCCTTCTACCTATGCGCCTACCATTTCTACCATTTTAAAAAGAGGCTATGTAGAAAAAAGAGATAAAGAAGGTGTGAAGCGTGACTTTAGAGTACTGTTATTAAAAAACAATGCTATTACTAAAGTAACAGAGCAAGAAAATACCGGTGCAGAAAAATCAAAACTGTTTCCTACCGACCTTGGTTTGGTGGTGACAGATTTTTTGCTGCAGTATTTTGATGATATAATGGATTATGGATTTACTGCACGCATTGAAGGTGAGTTTGATGAAGTGGCCGAAGGAAAAATGAAATGGCATAGCATGATTGATGATTTTTATACGCCTTTTAAAAAGGATGTTGAAAACACCATTGAAAATGCAGAGCGTATTAAGGGAGAACGTGAGTTGGGTATGGATACCGCTAGTGGAAAAAAAGTAGTGGCACGCATGGGGCGTTATGGCCCCATGGTACAAATTGGAGAAGTAAACGATGAGGAGAAACCCCGCTTTGCCAAACTAAAACAAGGACAAAGCATTGAAACCATTTCTTACGATGAAGCAATGGAATTGTTTAAGCTGCCGTTTTCTTTAGGTGAGCATGAGGGTAGTGAGATGAGTGTGAATGCCGGACCTTATGGCCCATATATAAAATGGAACGAACAGTTTATTAGCATACCCAAAGGAGAAGACCCGCTTACTATTGATATAGAAAGAGCATTGTTGCTGATTGCACAAAAGCAGGAAGCAGAAGCACCCATTGCCACCTACGACAACCTGCCGGTTACAAAAGGCAAGGGTAGGTTTGGGCCGTTTATAAAATGGAACAGCATGTTTATTAATGTGCCAAAGCGTTATAATTTTGATGCGCTTACCAAGGCTGATATTAATGAGCTGATAGAAACTAAAGTAGCTAAAGAAGCCAATAGATTTATACAGCAATGGCCAGCAGAAAAAATTGCGGTTGAGAATGGGCGCTGGGGGCCTTTCATTCGCTTTAATAAAAAAATGCTGAAAGTGGGTTTTAAGGCAGATAATACAAAGTACACGGCAGAAGAGCTGGCTACGGTTTCTTTAGAAGAGGTAAAGAAAATGATTGAAGTGCAGGTGCCCAATGCATTTGCTAAAAAAGGAAAAGCCACTGCTAAGAAAGCTGCCGCTAAAAAAGCCGCCAAGAAAAAATAATAGAACCCGGTTTATAAAAAAAGGATAATTGATACAGCAATTATCCTTTTTTAGTGGTCTTAATAGTCGGTAATAAAAAATAGAATTATAAAAAATAACCTACTTGCTATGCTTTCTAAATTAAGATACACACTTATTGTCTGCACCATTTTACTGGTGGTAAGTGCTGTAGCCTGTAACAAAAATAACAGCAGTACTGCCGCCAACCTTAAGCTAATTAATGCCTGCCCTAATTCTGGTGCCATAGATGCAAGAGTAAACGATCAATTATTTGCAGGTACTATTTCGTACGGCGCCGCTAGTTTTTACCAGTCAGTAGGTACCACCATTGATTTTAAAATAAATGCTACCGGTAGCGGTACTGCGTTTAATAGCACTTATACATTGGTAAATGGCAAATCGTACTCAGTGTATGTGTACGATTCTCTTGCTAAAATTAAAGCCAGTTTAATAGAAGACGATAAAACGGTTCCGCCTGCTGGTAAAGCTTATGTTCGGTTGCTGCATTTGCTAACAGACGGTGCTGTGGTGGATGTGTTAAAATCTGGCGGGCCCACTAAATTATTTTCTAACAGAAGTTTTCAGGATCATCAAACCAACAGCAGCGTAGTGGCCTATACCGCAATAGACCCCGGTCCGTTTAGTTGTACTGCTGTTATAGCAGGCACTAGTACATCGGTTGCACAATTGGCTTCTTTTGATGCAACAGCCGGTAAAACTTATACATTGGTTTTAAGAGGTTTTAGCAAGGCCACTTCATTCACTACAGAGTCTCCCAAATTAGTACCTGTAGAAGATCAATAAACAAATTTTTCTAAGGGTTTCCACAGCTGGGGATATTTAGTATTAGTTAGTTTCAATTGCACCTGCGAAATTTAGTCACCAATCAGGTACAATAAACTTGCTGGCATTACCGTATAAGCAAATACAAGGTATAATCCGGCAACCCTAAAATCCATTGCATGGAAGAAACCAAAGAAATATCTGCACTCTTTACACTGATAGACGATCCCGATGAAGAAGTCTTTAGTTCGGTAAGTGATCGTATTGTATCTTTTGGTAAAGCCATAATACCCAATCTTGAAAATCTTTGGGAAACCAGTGCACACGAAAACATACAAGGCCGCATAGAGTTATTAATTCATCGCCTGCATTACAGAGATCTTACTGAAGAATTTAACCATTGGAAAAATCAACCCGAACAAGATTTGTTGAATGGGGCTTTATTGGTTGCCCGCTATCAATACCCCGATCTGGCCATTGCCGGTGTATATGCAGAAATAGAAAAAATACGCCGCAATATCTGGCTGGAACTTAATAGTTATCTCACCCCCTTAGAGCAAACCAATATTCTAACTACTATTTTATACAACTACTACAATTTAAAAGGCACAGAAATAAATTATGCAGAGCCCAATGAGTTTCTGATGAATAAATTGATTGATACCAAAAAAGGCAATGCCATTGTAAACGGCATCTTGTATCTGATAATGGCAGAGCTGTTAGATGTTCCTATCCGTGCCATTAACATACCCCGCCAGTTTATTCTTGCTTATTTTGATGTGGATTATAACTGGCAAGTACCCGGCAACCCGGCACAAAAAATACAATTTTATATAGACCCTATGACGGGCCATGTGTTTACACAAAAAGATGTGGATACCTATTTTAAACGCATACAAGTGCCACCCACAACCTCTTATTTCAAACCCATCAGTAAAAAACGCATCATACAGTTTTTGCTGGAAGAATACAGCAAATGTTTTGATGCCGGTAATCAGCAATATAAAAAAACAGAACTACTTATTCTGGCCGAATCATTGGGCGAGTAATTTTTTTGTAGCCAGCAGCCGTGCACGCATCAGCAGTGGTTGCGTCGCACATGTTAGCTGTAGCGCTACCAGGAACGAGTAGCAGTTACACGTCATTCCATAAGGCAGTACTTGCATGATAACTGGCTATGACACATGGTTTATAGTTAATGGTAATGCGCTGTACTATAAACATTGCCCATAAATATTCTTCAGTACAAGTGTGCGACGCAACAATGTTTAATAGTAGCACAAAGCTTGGCCCATATTTACCATAAAGTGGTATTGTTCCTTACAAGCGTCTGGCATAGCTTCATGTTTTATAACCTAAAACTTATTCTATGTCTTCAAAAAAGAAAGCTGCTAAAAAAGTAGTAGCTAAAAAAGCGCCAGTAAAAAAGAAAGCTGTAATTAAAGCTTTGGCTTTATCCGTACCCCGTAAGCACATTTTATATATAGAAAGTTGTGCATTTTTTCCTGCCAACAGCAGTGATGGGTATGTAGATAATTTTCAAGATGGCCGGCATAGCGCAGTACCCAATCGCACATTACTCACACCCATCATTGTACCTGTTGGGGCTGTATTAAGTGCCATTCGTATTCATTACACCAACACAACTGCAACAACGCCTATTGCGCTTTTTTTGAGAAAGCATGCCGACAGGCATTCGCCATCTGGCGAAATAGAAATGTCTTTTATTAATTTACCTAATACAGCTTTGCCGCCCGATAATTATTTAACTGTTGTTGATACCAGTTTTCCGGATGCAGGTAAAATTAAAGACCGATTCCTGCATTATTTAGAAATACCCGGCACCGGCGATTTTGGCGCTGGCGGAAGAATTACCATAAGGGGTGTAAGTATTGTTTATAAGTTTTAATAAAATACATACAGGCTGGCTAAGTAATACTGGCTATTTTTTTTAATTCTTGCGTTGTTAATATCGCTTCTGGTTTCTTAGTCAGCTTTTGTTCTTACGTTATCGGTTATACCTCAAACATTCTTAGCTGCTTTTTACATAACTTCAGCTAATGATGGAAATATATGCCATTGGCGATGGCGCCATTACATTGCAACTGGGCAACCAGGTAAATGATTTTTTAAATAAAAAAATCATAGCAATTCAAAACTGGATATGGCAAAACAGTTTTGCCGGTTTAAAAGATGTGGTAATAGGTTATGCCAGTTGTACGTTATACTATGATGCATCAATAATAAAACAGCAGTACCATCTGGCATCATCTGCCCATCAATGGGTAAAACAGTTTTTAGAACAAGCCTACCATCAATCGCTGGTAGCATTATACACACAACCACGTACTGTTACTATTCCGGTTTGTTACGACCTTGATTTTGGTACAGATGCAGCAGCACTGGCTGCCAGCAAATCTATTTCTGTAGAGGCGCTAGTAAATAATCACACTAGTAATACGTATCGGGTTTATATGATAGGGTTTTTACCTGGCTTTGCTTATATGGGTATGGTGGATGCACTTATTGCCATGCCCCGTAAACAAAAACCACAAACAGTGGCAGCAGGCAGTGTTGGTATTGCAGGCCAGCAAACTGGTATTTACCCTTTACAAAGCCCCGGCGGGTGGAATATTATTGGCCGCACACCCTTACAGTTATTTACTGCAAGCAATCAGCCACCGGTATTATTACAGGCTGGTGATGAAGTGCGTTTTGAAGCAATCAGCAGAGAAGTATTTGATAATTGGAATTTGTAATTAATTACTCATTAAAAGCAGTAGCCTTTGTCGCTTGTAATTATAAAACCCGGTATACTGGATAGCCTGCAGGATATGGGCCGTTATGGCCATAGCCATTGGGGTATAAATCCTGGAGGGGTAATGGATGTTTTTGCCGCTACAGTTGCCAATGCACTGGTATGTAACCCGGCAACAGCAGCGGTGCTTGAATTACATTTTCCCGCATCGCAATTGTTGTTTGAACAAAATAGTTTAATAAGTATCTGTGGTGCCGACTTTACTCCATTATTAGATGGAGCACCCATTCCGTTATGGCAACCTGTTCTCATCCGCAAAAACAGCATTCTTCATTTTAGAAAACAACAAAAAGGTGCACGTTGTTATATTGCTGTGCAGGGCGGTTTTGAAGCAAGCGAATGGCTGGGCAGTTGTAGCACACATTTTAAATTAGCACTGGCCGGTTTTAACGGCCGGCGGCTTGAAAAAAACGACCAGCTTTTATTTAAAGAACCTACTGTTTATTTTGCCGCTTTATTAACAGAGGGTAAAAGATACAGTGTGTTAAACTGGGGTGCCAGTGTGTATAACAGCTACGCATGGCCCAATGAAATATTTTTTATACCCGGTCCGCAAATGCACTACCTGGCAGCAAACCATAAAGAGTTTAGTGCTGCTAATTTTACGATACATCCTTCCAGCGACCGGATGGGCTATCATTTAAGAGGCGAGGCATTAACCGTAAATAATACAACCGAAATTATTTCTACTGGCGTAACCAGGGGCACCATACAGTTATTGCCCTCAGGGCAATTAGTTATTCTGATGGCCGACCATCAAACAACGGGTGGCTACCCAATAATTGGCACTTGCATACAGGCGCACCTGCCTAAGCTGGCACAGCTAAGCGCCAGCGATGTATTACAACTGTTACCCGTTAGTATAGAAGTTGCTGAAGAATTATTTTATCGTCAGCAACAAGATTTAAATTTAATTACCTGGAACTGTCATCTTCACCTGAAAGAATTATTATGCAAAGCATAGATATTAATTGCGATATGGGCGAAAGCACCAAGCTTTGGCCGTATGCTGTTGAAAGCGATCTGGCTTTGTTGCAATTTGTAAGCAGCATTAATATTGCCTGTGGTGCCCATGCCGGCGATGCCGCTACCATGCAACTACTACTAATAGCCGCCGCAAAAAATAATATAGCCTGTGGCGCACATCCTTCTTTTGAAGACAAAGAAAATTTTGGTCGTACCAATCATACACTACCACCAGCACACCTGTATGAAATGGTAACAAAGCAAATTAAACAGCTGCAAACAGTAGCTGCCAATTGCCAGGCAACTGTTACACATGTTAAACCGCACGGGGCTTTGTATAATATGGCGGCTAAAGACTATTTGCTTTCGCAAGCCATTGCACAAGCTGTTAAAGATGCCGGCATTCAAAAATTATATGGCTTAAGTGGCAGCCAGTTAATAAAAGCGGCTGATGAACTTGGGTTGCAAGCGGTATCAGAAGTATTTGCAGACCGTACCTATCAACCTGATGGCAGCCTTACACCCCGTACAGCTCCCAACGCTTTAATTGAAGAAGAGGGTAATGCCCTGCAACAGGTATTGCAAATGATACAGCAACATACGGTAACAGCAACATACGGAACTGTTGTAGCCATTAAAGCAGACACCGTATGCATACACAGCGATGGAAAACATGCCTTGCAGTTTGCAAAAATGCTGCACCAAACTTTACAGCAACAACAGGTTATAATTACTGCACCTACTAAATAAAAAAATTTGCAAACGGTAACCTCCTTTCATTCGTTTAAAATACTTTTAAAAGGCCCGCTGGCAGGGGCGGCTTTCTTAATGGCCACATCAGCTATTGGTCCGGGGTTTATTACACAAACCACGGTGTTTACACAACAGTTGCTCAGCAGTTTTGGTTTTGTAATTCTTATTTCTGTGTTGCTGGATATTATTGTGCAGCTTAACATCTGGCGCATTGTAGCCGTGGCACAGTTACAAGCGCAGGATATTGCCAACCGCGTTTTTCCAGGCATGGGTTATGTGCTGGCCGCGTTAATTGTTTTGGGCGGGCTGGCCTTTAACATTGGCAATATAGCCGGGGCTGGGTTAGGTTTAAATGTTTTAATAGGTACAGATGTGTTAACCGGTGCTGCCATCAGCACTGCCATTGCCCTGTTTATTTTTTGGATGAAAGAAGCCGGTACTGCCATGGATTGGTTTGCAAAAATACTCGGCTTTGTAATGATTGGGCTAACCATCTACGTGGCTATCCAATCGCAACCTCCGTTGTTAAGCGCATTGCACCATTCTATACTGCCACAGCAAGTAAGCACTACTGCCATCATTACACTGGTGGGTGGTACCGTAGGTGGTTATATTAGTTTTGCCGGGGCGCATCGGTTGCTGGCCGCAGGTGTTAAAGGAGAAGCACAATTACAACAGGTAAGCAAAAGCAGTGTAATGGCCATAGTAGTAGCCGCGGTAATGCGGGTATTATTGTTTTTAGCCGCATTGGGGGTGGTGCTAAGCGGTGCAGTTATTAATAAAGACAATCCGGCGGCGCATGTATTTCAACTGGCGGCCGGTAACATTGGTTATAAAATATTTGGCGTGGTATTGTGGAGTGCGGCCATTACTTCTATTGTAGGGGCTGCGTATACATCTGTTTCATTTATCAGTAATTTTCACCCTTGGTTAAAAAAGCAGGAGCGTAGTATTATTAGTGGCTTTATTATTTTTTCTATGTTGGTATTTGCATTGGTGGGCAAATACTACCCGTGGCATTGGGGTTATTGTTACTGGCAGCACATAATAAAAAAATAATAGGCACTTACCAGCACTCAAAATGGTTAACGGTTGCGGGCTGGCTGGTGGTGTTGGTAATGGGTTATATGGGCTTGCAATTAATACTAACCGATTTATTTTAGGTAACCGGCCATTGTTTTTCATAGCAGCAGCCGTTGCCACGCTCGGTTCATCGGCAGTAGGTATGGCAGCAATTTGTAGCATTTAAGCTGCGTTTATTAAAGGGTTACACATCGTAGCTTTTGAATTTCTGATTGCAGATTTTTAATTTACAGTATCTATGTTGCTATTTAGTTTTTCCGGCGATGT
>REAR01000008.1 GCA_004295245.1 Sphingobacteriales bacterium
TAATCACCAGCACTTCTTGCTGCTGTATAATTACCATTATAACGTGGGTGACGAGAGTTAGGGTTAGCTAATTTATTAGAATATTTAAATTCAAAGTCACTAGCAGTTGCATTAACAAGATCGTTTTCTGCGAGTAAAGCATCAATTTTTGCCTTAGCAGAAGCGTCTACAAGACGCGTATTCATCAATGCTTTTAGCTTAAGTGTTTTAGCTACTGTACGCCAGCGGCCAGCACCTGTAGCGTTTGATGCACCAAAGAAAAGGTCTTGTGTTCCTGGATAAGAACCAGGAGTTTTACCTAAATCTATAATTGCTTCGTCTAATAACGCTATAGCTGCAGCATAAACCACATTACCTTTATCAGCTTTAGGGTTTAGATTGCTTGCACCAAGATTTCCTTCTGAGCTTGGTACATCGCCAAAAATATCAACCATAGTCATTAAGACATAGGCTTTCATAATTTTAGCCATACGCCTGTATATGCAGTTGACCAAACCCCGTCAAAACTTTGAGGAGTGTACCCGTTCTGATAGCTTGGGCCATAAAAAACTACCTGACGGGTTAATTGCATTCCAAAATCTGATGTGGCATTAAAAAAGCCAGCAAAAGATAATTGTGCCTGGTTTAAATATAAATCAGCGCTTGCTGCAGAAACACTGGGAGTGTTTGGGTTGTCAAGTAAAGTATCAAACTTTTTACAAGACACTCCTAACGCAGCAATAGCCAGTGAGCTTATGATTAATTTTTTCAATTTCATTTTACTGTGTTTTTACGATTAGAAAGTAGCTCTTAAACTGATACCCATTCTACGTGATGTTGGACCTGATAAATATTCCAGGCCATTCACATTGCTTACACCTAAACTAGAAGTTTCAGGATCGAAATTTACATATTTAGGGAAGTTAGGGGCATTGTACCAAAGATTTTGTCCAGATACAGTTAAAGAGATACCACCAAAAGGTGTTTTATTTAATACAGCGGTTGGAAGATTATAAGAAATTGAAGCTTCACGAAGACGCACATTAGTCGCATCGTAAGTAATCAAATCTTGCATACCAAAGAAACCACTTAAATTGTTAAAATAAGCACGGCTAGTGCTGATTTGAACATCATTTGGAGTTCCATCAGCTTTAACACCGGGAAGAATAAATGGCAATGTACGGTCAAAGTCAGTATCCTTAGATAAACCACGACCTACTGTTGAACCGGCTGTATAAGACAGCATGTCTCCGCCTTGTGTCCAATCCCACTGCATACGGAAAGAAAATCCTTTCCAGCTTAAAGTACTGATACCTGTTAATTTAAAATCTGGATTAGGATCGCCGATAATACCAATGCCGGTAGATGAAATATAATCACCATTACTATTGGTTAAACGAGCACCGGTTTTAGTATCTTTTTGAGTAAAGTTTGCTTGAATTACACCTAAAGGCTGACCATTCATTGCAAATAAACCCTCATTTGAGAAACCAGCAATTACAATTTGCTTGATATCGTCAGGCAGATTTGAAACCTTATTACGGTTTCTTGTAAAGTTGGCATCTAACTGCCATTTCCAATCTTTATTTCTGATAGCAGTATAACCCAATGCTAACTCTATACCTTTATTAGATACAGAACCAGCATTAATAGCTGTAACCGTAAAACCAGAAGAAGGATCAATATCTCTGTCAAGAATCTGATCTTTAGAAATTCTTGAATAATAGGTAATATCTAAACTCAATCTGTTATCAATAAATCGTCCTTCTACACCAAATTCAGCTTCGCTCAATAACTCAGGCTTTAAGTCTGGGTTAGGTAAACGATTACTAATGCTGTTTGAATTAATTACTGTACCTACTCTGTCAACAAATACATTGGTATTAATATTTAACACCGGACGAGTTTGATAAGGTACACCAAAGTTTGCACTGGTTGCATAACCGGCACGTAATTTCAGATAGTTAATTACTTTACTGTTTTGTAGAGAAGAGAATACTGAAGTTGGAATAAACGAAGCACTAATACTTGGATAGAATAACGAACGATTCGCTTTTTCTAAGTTTGATGTCCAGCTATTTCTTCCACCAGCAGTTACATATAAATAACCCTTGTAGTCGAAAGTTGCCTGAGCAAAAGCTCCAATTGATTGTGTTCTTGATTTGAAATCAATTGGACCACCACCTTCATCAAAATTATCATGAACAATGAAATTGTCGTGGTCAAATAAACCATAAACTAACTGCTGTGTACTTCTCTGGCCAATTTGATCGTACATTCTTTCTTGAGAATTTACACCACCTGTTACATCAAAACGTAAGTCTGAAGTAAGGTCTGTGTTAAAATTAGCAACTAATGAATGATCCCAGATTGTGTTACGGCCAGTTACGGTACGATGCATACCTAACGTATAATCTGTACCACCAACTACACCACCTTTGTTCTGAGAGAAGTAGTTATAATCAGTATAGTTATCCAAACCTAAACGATATAAGATGTTCAGATTTTTTAAGATATCGTATTTCAAAGCCATACTACCATATAAACGGTTAATCTTCTGTCCAAAGAATGAATTGTTTACCGTCCATAGAGGATGTTGAATGTCATTACTTGGTCTGTAATAAACAGATGACTTATCCAATGGATTTTCGTAAGGTAAACCCTGAATATCTACGGCAATTGGTGTATATAAAAGATTACCAAAAACAGATGAAACACTTGGGTTGCTACCAAAACTGGTAGAAGTTGGAGGAGATTTAAAATCTGTAATGGCGTAATTAAATGTACCATTAAAAGTGAAATTATTACTCAGTTTAGCAGAACCACCCATACCAAAAGTATTTTTAATAAGGCGGTTTCCGGGAGTAAAGCCTTCATCATCCATATAACTATAGTTAGCATTAAAGGTTGTGGTTGCACCAGAACCAGAAACGTTTACCGAAGAGTTGCGGATTAAGCCCGTACGGAAGAAATTTTTCACACTTTGCTTTGCAGAGTAATCAATGGTTTTACCTACATACTCCGGGAAGGCGGCATTTAAAGCAGCCCTGTCATAAGGGTGCGGCACTTGTGCTGGAGGATTGGTGAATTTTGCACCCCAGTTACTGAAGAATGCAAAACCCAAACTTTGATCAAAACCACCACCATAAGATTGCTGATAATCTGGCAAATTAGCAACCTGATTCATAAACACAGACTGCTGAGCCGACATTTCTAATTTTTTATTGGTTCTTTTACCACTACCATTTTTTGTAGTTACCAAAACCACACCATTTCTACCTAATTCACCATATAATACGGTTGCACTAATACCTTTTAAAACACTGATGTTTTCAATGTTGTTAGGATCAAGATCTAAGAAACGGCTTGAAGTAGTATTACCTCTGGTAAAATCAGCCTGTGCATTTGTAGAGGCATCAAAAGGCACACCATCTACAATAAACAATGGGGTAGAGCTACCTGTAATAGTACTCACACCACGAATGGTAATATTAGTACCACTACCAGAGATACCACTGGCATTTAAAATGTTAACACCCGGAGCTTTACCGTTCAATAAGCGAACAGCGTCACCATCAGGTCTCAATTCTAAATCCTTTTTATCAACTGTTGCTACAGCATAACCTAAGGCTTTCTTCTCTTTCTTAATACCTAAGGCCGTTACAACCACCTCGTTCAAAGCAGCATTACCACTTTTCAATGAAACAGCAACAGCGGCAGAGTTAGCCACTACTTCTTGTTTGTCAAATCCAATTGAGGTAATTACAAGGGTAGCACCTTGCTTTGTAACTAATTTAAAAATACCGTTTGCGTCGGTTGCGGTTCCTTTGCGTGAACCTTTTTCTTGAACGGATGCACCTGAAACCGGGTTTCCTTTGTCGTCTGTAACCCGACCAGATACTTCCAAGCTCTGGGCCACGGCAAATTGCACAAGCAATACCATGCCCATTAGCAGGCTTACAAGTTTTCTCATGTCATTTTGGTTTTTGTTAGATAATCCAGCTTTAAAAGTATGTTAATTTGTTTTAACAGCAAAAATGAATGACAAAAATTGTTTCTGTGATGCTGCACGGTATTAGAGAAAACAAAAAAAGAGAGCATTTGCCCTCTCTTTTATTGATTATTATCAAAATTTAGCTCCTTTTGTTGCCACTCATATATATAAAGATATATTGTACTAAAGTAGCAACAGAGGCCAGTGCTGCTACAACATATGTTAAAGCAGCCCACTTTAAAGCATCCTTAGATTTAGGATATTCCTCCGTTGTGGTAATATTAGTTTGGTCTAACCAGGCTAAAGCTCTTTTACTAGCGTCGAACTCAACGGGCAGGGTTATTAAAGAGAAAATTGTAGTTAATGCAAATAATACAATACCAACTAATAGAAGTTGAGGGAACCTATTTATCATCAATACCCCTCCTAATAACACCCACTGCACAATACCAGAGCTAAACTGAACAAAAGGAACCAGCTTACTACGCATTGTAAGCCATTGATAAGCAGTAGCATGTTGAACTGCATGGCCACATTCATGGGCAGCAACTGCAGCAGCGGCAACATTAACCCCCTCAAATACTTCCGGACTCAGGTTAACGGTTTTATTAGCCGGGTTATAATGATCTGATAAAAAACCATTGGATTGCTGAACTTTTACATCATAAATGCCATTTTCTTTCAGCATTTTCTCTGCAATTTCTTTACCTGATAAACCACTCCGCAAAGGCGATTTACTGTATGTTTTAAATTTTGACCTTAGTACATAAGAAACCAGCATACTAATACCCAAAAAAATGATAGAAAGAAACATTACTGATGGTGTCATTTTTTTAAATTTTATTTATAAATATTACATCAAACAAACTACCAAAGCCATAAAAAAAGTAAATACGGGCCGTTTTGGCATTAAAAAGAATTTCAACCAGTTGCAACTGACATTTTTTCTTTAACTGTTAGTTTTTAGGGCTTCAATTTATATCTTATGAATTGAAAATCAATTTTTTAAAAAAAAACACTTAGCCAGCCCTTACTAACTATGCATAGCCGAAAAAGTTATACACAGCAGCAAAAAATAATTTTGTAGTGTGGCGCCAATTTGTAATTTAGTGGCAGAATTTAATGGGTTAGTAAGTAAAAGGTCAGCAGCAATGCTGGCCTTTTTACTTTCTTAAAACTTTGAACCACGCATTTCGCTACTTCTTACTTTTTATCACAAGTATCGATAATAATTCTTCTTTAAAAAGACAGCGTTAAATACAAATTACACTTTCTAATTTACATCTTATTCAAACGCTTTATTACTTTTTATCTTTTCAAATTTCTTCCTTCCCTTTATCTTTAATTTATGAGCAAAGTAAAGACCGCTTTTTTTTGTCAGAATTGCGGATACGAAAGTACCAAGTGGGTAGGTAAATGTCCTTCCTGCGCTGAATGGAATACGTTTACTGAAGAAATTATTCAGAAAGAAAATGTAAAAAACAGTATCGATTGGAAAGATCATGCTGAAAGTAATGCCGGAAAAACATTACAGTTAAGCCAAATAACAAGCAGCGAAGAAAAAAGAATTGTAACCGCAGATGCAGAACTTAACAGAGTGTTAGGCGGCGGTATTGTACCCGGCAGTATTGTTCTTATTGCCGGTGAGCCTGGCATTGGAAAATCAACCCTCTTTCTTCAAAATGGGCTATTGCTAAAAGATATTACCACTCTATATGTAAGTGGTGAAGAAAGTGCCCAGCAAATAAAAATGAGAGCAGACCGACTGAATGCAAACAACGACCGTTTTTTTCTTCTTACAGAAACTAACACACAAACTATATTTAAAGAAATAAAAAAACTGTCGCCCCAACTGGTAATTATAGATTCTATTCAAACTTTACAAACTCCCTATATTGAATCATCCCCAGGCAGTATTTCTCAAATAAGAGAATGCGCAGCAGAACTGCAACGCTTTGCAAAAGAAACCAACACACCCGTTTTTTTAATTGGCCATATAACTAAAGACGGCAATATTGCTGGCCCAAAAATTTTAGAGCATATGGTAGACACGGTGCTTCAGTTTGAAGGAGACCGCCACTATGCATATAGAATATTAAGAACCATTAAAAACCGTTTTGGCAGCACTGCTGAGTTAGGCATATATGAAATGACCGAAACCGGCATGAGGGGCGTTAATAACCCCAGTGAAATTTTAATTACACAAAAAGAAGATGTACTCAGTGGCATTTCCATTGCCGCTACTATTGAAGGAATGCGGCCATTACTTATAGAGGTGCAGGCGCTTGTAACACAATCTGTTTACGGCACACCCCAACGAACAGTAAGTGGTTTTGATTTAAGAAGACTTCAGCTACTATTAGCTGTTTTAGAAAAAAGAGGCGGTTTTCATTTTGGCATGAAAGACGTTTTCTTAAATATAGCCGGTGGATTAAAAGTAGAAGACCCATCCATTGATTTAGCCGTACTCTGCTCACTACTCAGCTCATACGAAGACACCGCATTACCAATGAGTATTTGCTTTGCCGGAGAGGTTGGCTTAAGCGGTGAAATAAGAGCTGTTAATAGAATTGAACAACGCATTGCCGAAGCTGAAAAATTAGGATTCGAAAAAATCATACTTTCCCGTTACAATCAGAAAGGGTTAAGTAAACAAAGTTTTAATATTGAAATAATACCCGTTGGCAAAGTAGAAGAAGTATATGCCTTGTTATTTTAAATAAGGTAACCAGCAGTATAATTTCATGGCAACATCGTTGCCACGCTCGTTTTATCGGCAACGCTGTAAGAAACATATAGTAGCAACAGCAAATTTTAGAAAGGTTAAGACAAACAGTAAGCACTCATTAAAACTTTTAACCGTTAAGTTTTTATTATGGCTTTTTTAAAACGCTGGTCAGACGGTTTAATGCACCTGTTTTTTCCGCATACCTGTGCCGCATGTGGCACCGATGTATTAAATGAAGAAACAGCCCTTTGCCTAAAATGTTTGCACCAGCTTCCGGTTACTAACTTTCATCAGCACGCCAATAACCCGGTAGAAAAAATATTTTGGGGCAAACTATCAATAACTGCCGCCACCAGTTATTGCCATTTTACTAAACACTCCCTTATTCAAAACGTATTACACCAGGCCAAGTATAAAAATAACCAGCAAGCGGCTGTATATATGGGGCGCTTGTTAGGCAATAGCTTATTACAAAGCCATCGTTTTAATACTATTGATGCAATAGTTCCGCTACCACTATTTGCGGCACGCTTAAAAAAAAGAGGCTACAACCAAGCCACATTAATAAGCCAGGGCATTGGCTTGGTTACAGGCAAACCAATAATTGAAAACGCCGTTACCCGCTTATCGGCCACAGAAACACAAACACATAAAAACAGAGTTGAACGATGGCAAAATATGCAGGGCCGGTTTATGGCAACCAATACTGTTGTATTAGAAAATAAACATATTTTGTTGGTGGATGATGTAGTTACTACCGGTGCAACACTGGAAGCCTGTGGACAGGAAATATTAAAAATTACCGGTACCCAATTAAGCATTGCTACTATTGCTTATACTGTGTAATGCCTTTTTATGAATTATACTGAAGTATTGAACTTCTTTTTTTTAATAAAATGGCTGACTAGCATTGTTGCCGTTGCAGTGTGCGACGCAACGATGTATAATAGCGATCCAATGTTGGTTACCAACTAAAAAAGATAACCAATCGTAACAGGTATTGTTAGTATTTTTACAAATCATGAAATTTTTAGTTTTTAGTTTACTGTTATTGGCTTTCTCTTTTACTGCCTGTAAAAAAGAATTTTTTATTACAAGCCCGGATGCACGCATCAGTATTTCTGCAGACACACTTCATTTTGATACCGTTTTTACCAGTACAGGGTCTGTTACGAAAGCCTTTAAAATTATAAATGAAAATAACCAGCAGTTACGTTTAAACAGTATTACGCTTAAAGGTGGTATTGGCTCTGCTTTTAAAATTAATGCCGATGGTACGCCTGGCCCTTCTTTGAATAATATAGAAATAGGCGCCAACGATAGTATTTATATTTTTGTAAATGTTAGCATTAACCCCAATACCGGCAATTTGCCGTTTGTGGTACAAGATAGTATTGAGATTGTTTATAATGGTAATAACCGGCTGGTGCAATTAGAAGCCTGGGGGCAAAATGCCAATTTTTTACGCAATCAAAAAATTGTTGGCAATATTATATGGAACAGCCCTTTACCGTATGTTATTTTAGGTGGTTTACAAATAGATACTACGGCAACGCTTACTATTGAAAAGGGGACCCGCATTTATTTACACGCAGACGCACCAATATTAGTAGATGGTAGCTTAAAGGTGAATGGACAAAAACATGATAGCAGCCGGGTTTATTTTCAGGGAGACCGGCTAGATGAACCTTACAAAAATTTTCCGGGCGGTTGGCCGGGTATTTACTTTAGAGGAAGAAGCAAAGACAATGTATTGCAATACGCGGTTATAAAAAACGCCTATCAGGCGTTGGTGGCTGAGCAGGCTTCTATCAATTCGAATCCAAAACTTACCATTAAGCAATGCATTATTGACAACACTTATGGTGCTGCCATATATGGCGTACGCACCAGCATAACAGCAGAAAACTGTTTAATTAGCAATGCAGCCGCAGAAAAAAACCAAGGCAGCAATTTATTTTTAGTGTATGGTGGCACTTATAATTTTAGCCACTGCACGGTAGTTAGTTATAGTAATGCTTATATACCACATGTAAACCCGGTAGTTACTATTGCAAATTATGTGCAACCACAACCGGGCAGTTTTTTAACTGCAGACTTAAATGCCAGTTTTACCAATTGTATTTTTTGGGGCGAAAATGGGCCTGTTGATGATGAAGTGGTAACCTACAAACAAGGCACTGGTGCGTTTAATATTAGCTTTACCAATTGCTTGTGGAAGGTAAAAACCAACCCGGCAAACAGCAATATTGTGGCAACCCTTAATAATCAGCCGCCGTTATTTGATAGTGTGGACGTAGCAAAACGTTTTTACAATTTTCGTTTAAAGGATAGCTCTCCGGCAATTAATAAAGGCATTGCCACCGGGCTGTTAACAGACCTTGATGGAAATAACCGGGCTAGCGGGCTACCAGATATGGGTTGCTACGAAAAACAATAACACCGTTCATCAATCTAATACCCAAACCAACAATTTGTTTATAAACTTTGTTAATCATTAAAATAAAACATAATTATATGCGTATTGCCATTTTACTAATTGGTCTTTTAGCTGCCACTAACCTATACGATTTTAAAGTAACCGGCTTAGATGGTAAAACCATTGACTTTGCTAAATACAAAGGAAAAAAAATTTTGATAGTTAACACCGCTTCTCAATGTGGCTATACCCCACAATATGCCGACTTACAAAAGCTGCACGAAACTTATAAAGATAAAATTGTGGTGATTGGTTTTCCGGCCAACAATTTTGGCGGACAGGAGCCCGGCAGCAACGGAGAAATAAAAGAATTTTGTAAGAAAAATTTTGGCGTAACCTTTACCATGGCAGAAAAAGTATCTGTAAAAGGGGAAGACATACACCCTTTATTTAAATACCTGGCTGAAGAAGCTAAAAAAATGGGCGTTGAAGACCCCATTAAATGGAACTTTACAAAGTTTTTAATTGATGAAAACGGTAAACTGGTAGCTGTTTTTAGCAGCAAAGTAAAACCAATGAGTGAAGAGATTACCAAACACCTTAATTAAT
>REAR01000168.1 GCA_004295245.1 Sphingobacteriales bacterium
AACATAATTGGAGCATGCCACCAATATGGCATAAATATCTCCGTTCTGTTGAATGGAGTGCTGAGAATAATTTTACTAAAACAAATTCCACAGATCTTGAATTATATACAGAGAACAAAGAATTTGAAAAAGCGTATGATGAAATAATTTCAAGTAATCAAAGAGGGCCACTTTCTTATGAAATGCTAAGACCCCGTTTTCAGCATGATATGAATGCTGATCTAAGTTTTAATTTTTCTACAAAAAATGTAACGGGAAAAAGAAGTAAAGAATTATATGTTGCAGGAACCAAAATTGAAAGTTTAAATTTTACTGCTCCTAAAATTGTAAAGGATGAAGAAGTGATTGCAGACGGAATTCCTGATGCGTTCGATCCTCCCAAACCAACCCCCAACATCCAACCCCGTAAAAACTTCAACGAAACGGCCTTCTTCTTTCCGCAACTTACCACCGATAGCGCTGGTAATATAGCGCTCAGCTTCACCATGCCCGAAGCACTCACACAATGGAAACTGCAAACACTTGCCCATACCAAAGACCTTTCTGTTGGCATGCAAACCGCCAGCATTATTACGCAAAAAGAATTGATGGTGCAACCCAATGTGCCCCGCTTTTTAAGAGAAGGCGATCAGCTATCCCTCAGCACCAAAGTGGCCAATATTACCAATAAAGAGTTAACCGGTACCGTGCAGTTAGAATTATTAGATGCAGCCACACTCAAGCCCGTGGATGGCTGGTTCCGTAATATGTTTCCTACGCAATACTTTACCGCCGCTGCTAATGAAAGTACGGTTGTCAATTTTACAATAGATGTACCCTACCAGTTTAACAGCGCCATTATTTACCGCTTCATTGCAAAAGCAGATTCATTGTCGGATGGTGAGGAAGCAGCACTGCCGGTGTTAACCAATACCATGCTGGTAACAGAGTCAATGCCCCTGCCCTTGCAAGGCAATGCACCCAAACATTTTAAGTTTGATAAACTGGCACAAAGCGCCAATAGCGAAACCTTGCAGCAGCACCAGCTAACGGTTGAGTTTACCAGCAACCCTGCCTGGTATGCTGTGCAGGCCCTGCCCTATTTAACAGACTATCCGTATGAGTGTGCCGAGCAAAGCTTTAACCGTTATTATGCCAATGCACTGGCCTCAAAAATTGCCAATAGCATTCCCAATTTACCAACTGTGCTGGAAGCCTGGAAGAAAGCCGGCGCCAATATCAGCCTCTTGCATAAAAATGAAGAACTAAAAACGGTGCTGCTGCAAGAAACACCATGGGTATTGCAAGCCGCCACAGAAACGCAACAGCAACAGCAAATTGTTTTACTGTTTGATATGCTGCGCATGAACAATCAACTCAGCACTGCTTTCGAAAAACTTAAACAACAGCAAAGCAGCAACGGCGGTTTTGTTTGGTTCAATGGCGGGCCAAATGACCGGTACATCACCCAATACATTTTATCTGGCATTGGCCATTTAAAACAACTCAATGTATTAACCAAAGCGCAGTGGCAGCAATGGCAACCGGTTATTAAAAAAGCATTGGCTTATACAGATGCACGGCTGGTGGAAGATTATAATAAGCAGCAGGCTGCCAATAAAAAATCAAAAACTATTGGTATCGCTCCATTGCCCGTGCAGTATTTATACATGCGCAGCTTTTTTGCAGACATGGGTATTGATGGTAAAACCCTGCCCGCCGTTACTTACTACCGCAAGCAGGCACAGCAAAACTGGGTGGCACAAAGCAAATACCTGCAGGGCATGATTGCGCTGGCACTCTACCGAAGTGGCGATAAACAAACCGCTGCCGGCATTATAAAATCATTAGAGCAAACAGCCACCAACAGCCCAGAGTTGGGCATGTACTGGAAAGAAAACAGCGGCGGCTATTATTGGCAACAGGCAGCCATAGAAACGCAAAGCTTATTAATAGAAGCCTTTGCCACAATAAAAAACAATGACGCTGTTACCAATGCCTTAAAAACATGGCTGCTGCAACAAAAGCAAACCAATAGCTGGCAAACCACCCGCGCCACGGCAGAAGCCTGTTATGCCTTGTTATTACAAGGCAGCAACTGGCTCAGCAATACACCCGCTGTAACCATACAACTGGGCGATAAAACCATTAACAGCAATACAGAAAATGCATTGCCCGGCAGCGGCTATATAAAGAAAACATTTGTACCGCCCTTTGTAACACCCGC
>REAR01000169.1 GCA_004295245.1 Sphingobacteriales bacterium
TGCGTTTGAAAAGGCTGTTGAACTAATTACTACCTTTATACTTATGGATACACACCTGCACCACGAGCACACTGAACAGCACCTGCACAGCAGCGATTTTTTAACAGACATTGTTATAGGCATGAGTGATGGGCTAACAGTACCCTTTGCCTTAGCCGCCGGTTTAAGCGGCGCCGTTAGCAGCACTAATATAATAATTGTGGCTGGGCTGGCAGAAATTGCAGCAGGTTCTATTGCCATGGGTTTGGGTGGTTATCTTTCCGGCAAAACAGAAATAGACCATTATAATAATGAACTGAAAAGAGAATACGATGAAGTAGAAAGGCTGCCCCAAAAAGAAAAAGAAGAAGTAAAAGCGTTTTTTGCCGGGCTGGGCCTAAGCGAAGACCTGCAACAACAGGCTGTAGAAGAAATGACAAAAGATAAAGTAAAGTGGGTTGACTTTATGATGAAGTATGAATTGGGTTTAGATAAACCCGATGCAAAGCGGGCACGTAAAAGTGCTTTTAATATTGGCTTCTCATATATTGTAGGTGGCATTGTGCCACTGGCTCCTTATTTTTTTATTGACAATATTATGGAAGCACTAAAAATTAGTGCCCTTGTTACGCTGCTGGCTTTATTTGTATTTGGTTTCTTTAAAAGCAAAATTACTGGTATTAATCCATGGTGGGGTGCTTTAAGAGTTACAGTTATTGGTGCTGTTGCTGCGGCCTGCGCCTTTGGGGTAGCTAAATTAATTGAAGGCGCCTGATTGGTACTTGTTGCTTTAAGTACTACCGCACAAGTGTGCGACGCAACAGTTGTTGCACATAATTACTACGGCTGGTTACAAAAAATTAAACCTATTTAGTAAGCGGCTTTTGTTTCACTTTAATATCTGGCACAAAACTCATAGCCAATGTTAAAAAAGAAGCAACCAGCATAATATAAAATGCAGGCAGCAGTTGCGGGCAATCGCCATTATCACATCGGCTCATCAGCAAATAATTTCTTACAGCCCATGCCACAATAAACCCTGTTATAAAAATATTGGTGCGCTTAGCCCATATAAACGGCAGCAAAAAATTAATAGCAGCTACCACACTTAAAAAAAGCGGCAATAAACCAGGGCGGCCAAAATTGTGTTTGCCAGTAGCACTCATGCCGCCAATAGTTAAATGAACGGTAGGCACATATAGCCAACTTAAATAACAACACACAATAATAATAATGGCAGCAGCCAACCCTATCCAGTTTGAATATTTCATTGCTTGTAGTTAGTAAATTATACGGCAAAAGAAGTTCCGCAGCCACAGGTTTTGCTGGCGTTGGGGTTAGTAAATGTAAAGCCGCGGGCATTCAGGCCTTGCTGCCAATCAATTTGCATACCCATTAAATAAATGCTATGCGCCTTATTCATTACACAAGAAATGCCTTCAATTTCAAAATTCTCGTCTCCTTCCTGTGGTGCATCAAAACCCAGCACATAACTCATACCACTGCAACCGCCGCCTTTTACACCAATACGTAATTTTTGTTGCGTATCAAAACCGGGCGCCTGCATTAAACGCAGCAGCTCCGTCAATGCGCCTGCTGTTAAAGTTACCGGAGCTATTGTAGTTGTTTCCATCTGTCAGAAAAATTAGGTAACAAAAATACAAACAAACCGGCAACTAAATCGTTTTCAATTAAACATGGGTTTTTGGCAGGCAGCCACTACTTTTGCTGAACTAATGAATTAATTACTTATGGATACCTCAACGATGATTTTCTTTTGTATTGGCCTGTTTGCTGTTATTGGCGGATTGTATTATTTTTTTTATAGCAAAGAAAAAAAAGAAGTGGCGGCTACCACACCGGCTGCCGCTGCAACTGTAGCACCGCAACAATTACAATTGCAAGCCTATGAACGATTGGTAATTTTAGCAGAACGTGTGGCACTGCCCAATCTCATTAGCCGCTGTAACCAACCCGGCTTGGATAAAAGTGGCATGCAATTATTACTTACACAAACTATCAAACAAGAGTTTGAGCACAATCTATCGCAGCAAATCTATGTTACGGCCGATGCATGGAATGCCGTGCGAACTTTTAAAGACCAGAACATACATGTAATAAACCAGGTGGCTGCTATTTTACCCGCTACAGCCACCGGTGCCGATTTAAATAAAAACATACTAGATGTTTTAATGCAGCAACCACAGGGTAGCATGCACGGGCTGGT
>REAR01000009.1 GCA_004295245.1 Sphingobacteriales bacterium
GTTTACGCTGTTAAAAATGCACAGGTAACGGTATTGCCCGATACGGTGTTCTCTCAAAATCTGGCTATTGCATTTACCAAAGTTTTAAATGAAAAAGAAATTGAACTACAGGTAAAAGAATCTGGACAGATGATACCCTTTGTATCACTTAAAGTGTACGAATTTCCGCAGATTAATGTTTTGTGGCTGGGTACCATTGTTATGATTATTGGTTTTGTAATGAGTATGTGGAGAAGAGTGCAGCAATACCGTGCAGCTTGATTTTTTTAAGGAAAATTTTATCTCACCCACAGGTTACTTCTTTACCCCTCATAGTATTGAACAGGTACAGCAGTGCAGCATTGCAGCTAATAATGTTGCCTATTGTTTTACTGTATAAGTGTGCGACGCAAGTAAAGTTGCCATGAAAAACAAGTGCTGGTAAAACCTTATTAGTTACTTAACAGCCCCTGCTTGACGGTATAAACCTTTTTGATTATTTTTAAATGATGCAATTATTGGAACGATATGGAAAATACAAAGTGTGGCCATTGGCTATGCTATTTTTTTTTATGAGTGCCACCGTTGCTGCGCAAGAAACGCCTGTTTTGCCTGATACATTGCCGCCGGGTATTGTAAAGCCAGAACTGGGCCCGAATGATACCATACCTGTGCCGGCAAAAATTGCTGATGGCACATTGATACCGCTTACAAATTTAGAATGGGTTTGGGTAACAAGGCCAGCGCCAGAGGGTATGAAAAAAAGGATTGCAGAATGGACACGATTGCGCAACGCAGTATATGTTACTTATCCCTATGCCCGCCGTGCTGGTAATGTGCTCAATGAAATTAATTATCGCTTGAAGGGGGTTACTCAAAAGGAACAACGAAAAAAAATTATTCAATCCAGAGAGAAGGATTTGCGTAAAGAATTTACGGAGCCGCTTACTAATTTGTCGGTTTACCAGGGCAGGGTGTTAATGAAACTAATTAACCGCCAAACCGGTAATAACTGCTACGAAATTATTAAGGAATATAAAGGTGGATTAACGGCACGTTTTTATCAAACAGTGGCTTTCTTTTTTAACAGCAGTTTAAAGCAGCCGTATGATGCCGCAGGCGATGATGCGCAGGTAGAACAGATTGTTTTAGAGGTAGAACGTATGTATGGCGCCCGGTAATTACAGTTGCTGAATTTTTGCAATGAGCCCAGTTGTAGAAAACCCATCTACTATATTATTAATAACTACCCTGCCGCCATTGGCTATTACTTCTGTTGCACCTACTACTTGCTGCACGGTATAGTCGCCTCCTTTAACCAACACATCGGGCATTAAGGTTGTAATTAAATTTTGCGGAGTGTCTTCATCAAAAATAACAACGGCATCTATCATTATTAAAGAGGCTAATAAAAGTGCCCGGCTGTGCTGGTTATTTATGGGGCGGCTATCGCCTTTTAAGCGCCTTGTAGAAGCGTCTGAGTTAAGACCTACTATCAATATATCGGCTTCTTTTGCCGCAGCCGACAATGAAAAAATATGGCCTTCGTGTAAAATATCAAAACAGCCATTGGTAAAAGCTATTTTTTTTTGCAGAAACCGCCAGCGGTTTACTTCTTTTTGCAGCAAAGAAAGACTGAAAATTTTTTGTTGGATGATGACTGTATGTTTCATAGTAAATATTAATCTATGCTGGTGGTATTGTTAGCCGTTTTTTTATTGTTAAGCATCGGAAATAGCACTAGGGTTAAAGCGCCAAAAAGTAAAATCATAAAAAATTGTACCAGCCATAAAAGCCAGCCAAAGGCATTGCCAACATTTTCATCCAAGCCGTATAAAAGCATGGTTTGTTGTACCAAAAAAGGATAGGCGCCAATACCACCCTGTGTGGCAATCATGCCAATGCTACCCATAGAGAGCACAGAAAACGATTCTTTAATACCATAGATACTGGTTTCTTTCATGGCAAACATGCCTATCCAAATGCTAACCAGGTATAAGGTCCATATTAATACCGTATGAAAAATAAACCAGCCTTTGTTTTTAATATAGCGGATGCTGGTTAAACCGTGCCAGATATTTTTTATTACCTGCTTTAGTTTTTGCACCACATGTATATGAGCAAAGCGATGCAGTAAAAAGCGCAATACACCAATAACGGCTGCAATAATTACCAATGTAATAATGGTATTTGTCCAGCTAAAACCACCCGCTTTATCAGTTATTATATTATTAATGGTTGTTTGGGCGTACCCGCCAATAATATCAATTTGAGTAAAAAAAGTAATGGCAAAAACCACCACCAGACAAACCAAATCAAAAGCACGTTCTGCTACAATGGTGCCTACCAATTTGTCTGCGGGTACTTTTTCGTAGCGGGCCAGCACAGTGCATTTAGCAACCTCGCCCATGCGGGGCACAAACTGGTTAAAAAAATAGCCCAATAGCACGGCCATATACGTATTGATAATGCCAGGGTTATAACCCAATGGTTTCATTAATATTTTCCAGCGAAGGGCACGGCTGAAATGGCTTAGCATAAGTGTTATAATTACCGGTATGATTAACCAGAAATTGGCATGTGTAATGGCAGCCTTCATTTTCTCCCATTGCTCATGACTTATTTTACCCACGCTCCACCACACTAAAAAAATACCTAACCCTAAAAACAAAACATATTGCAGCAGGTTAAATATTTTTTTATTCATAAAAAAAAATGAGTTAGTTGTCTATAATCGGTTGCCATCTTTCGGAAAAACAATCCAGGGTTTAAAACTTTTGGCAGCTTCAAACTGCATTGTTGCGTAAGAAATAACAATCACCACATCTCCAACGGCGCCCTGGCGTGCAGCAGGGCCATTGAGGCAACAAACACCAGAGCCCCGCTTGCCTTTTATAAGATAGGTTTCTATGCGGCTACCATTGTTTACATTTACCACCTGCACTTTTTCGTTTTCAATCATGTTGGCGGCATCCATCAGGTCTTCATCCAACGTTAAACTGCCAACGTAGTTTAGATTGGCTTCTGTAATCTGTAGCCGGTGTACTTTAGATTTTAATACTTCAATTTCCATAATAAAATAAAGATAACGTGTAATAACTAATATTATAATTTGTTTACCAGCATGAGTACAATGGTCAACATCGTTGCGTCGCACACTTCAGCAGTAATATTTCTGATTTGGCATTTGAAATTTCAAATCAGAAATATCAAATATCAAATGCTGAAATGTGCGACGCAACGGCTGCTTAATAGCAATACAATGGCTGGTAACAAATAAAAGAACTTAAACGGTTGCAAGCTAAATAAGTTTGTGCAAATAAAAACTTAGTTTAAAACCAGGTTGTCTATTAACCGCACGTCGTTTTGAAAGGCGGCTATTAAAGCAACCAATTGCTGTTGCCCGTTGTGGTTGGTTACAGGCTGCAGCGTGGTGGCATCAGTAATTTCTATATAATCTATTTTAAAGTGATGTTGCAATAACAGCTGAGTGGCTTGGTTAATTAAAGCAGGAATTGGCATTTTATTTAGTTGCTCTTTCATTGAAAACAGTGCTTTTGAAATGGCCACTGCATTGTGGCGTTCTGTTTCATTAAGTCGCATATTACGGCTGCTCATGGCCAGCCCATCGGCCTCCCGTAAAGTAGGGCAGGTGTGTAGCACCGTTGCACTGTTTATTAAAGAGAGCAGGCGTTTTACCACCATGCATTGCTGGTAATCTTTTTGACCCATGTATAAATGTGTAGCCGGTATAATACTTAAAAGACGGTGCATTACATTACACACCCCCTGAAAATGGCCCGGTCTGTACTTGCCCTCAAACACTGTTTCTAAAAAATTTAAGTGGTAATGCCGGGTTTGCGCTGTGCCTTCGGGGTAAATTTCTGCCACATTGGGTAAAAACAAGGCATTGCAACCAGCAGCTTCTAAAAGTTCAATATCTCTTTCTATGGTAATGGGGTATTTTTCAAAATCGCTTTTATTATTAAACTGGGTAGGGTTTACAAAAATGCTGGCTATTGCCACCGGATTTTGTTCTTTTGCGGCAGCTATTAAAGAGAGGTGCCCTTGGTGCAGGGCCCCCATGGTAGGCACAAAACCAGTACTGTTTTGCGCATGGTGTACACACTGTATGTAACTGCTGAAAGCGGCCGCTTTTTTAAATAATATCATACGTATTTGGTAATGACAGTAGTTATGTATCTGAATTTTGCCTGAAAAACCATACCTTTGCACACTGTTTTAGAAAAAATCTTTGCTCATTAATTCAGGCTATAATGTCAACAAAGAAAAGAATTTTATTTATTGCCAGCGAAATGTCTCCATATCTGGAGATGACAGAATTTTCAGAAATAGTGAATAAACTGGCCATAAAAGCTAATGACGGAGGCTTTGAAGTGCGTTGTATTATGCCACGCTTTGGAGTAATTAATGAAAGACGCCACCGTTTACATGAAGTGGTTCGGTTATCGGGTATCAATGTTTCTGTTGATAATGATGATTTTCCGCTACAAATTAAAGTGGCTTCATTGCCTAATGCCCGTTTACAGGTTTATTTTTTAGATAATGAAGATCTGTTTAAACGCAAGTACATTTTTTCAGATGAAAACGAAAAATGGTACGAGGATAATAACCTGCGCACTGTTTTCTTTTGTAAAGGAGCTTTAGAAACCGTAAAGAAATTTGGCTGGCCTCCGGATGTAATTCATTGCAGCGGCTGGATGACGGGCCTGATACCGGCATATATTAAAACGGTGTATAAAAAAGAGCCTGTATTCTCGCATAGTAAAGTGGTATTTACCGTTGGGCAAAACACTTTTAAAGATAAGCTGGGCGCAAACTTTACAAAATTAGCCAACATTAATAATGCGTTGATAAAGGATAAAGACTTAGAGGCGTTTAAAGAGGCTACTAATACTGCCATGTTTAAAGGCGGTGCCACGCATGCAGATGCCATTACTTTTGGCGCAGAAAAAATAGAGAAAAAATTACTGGAAGAATTTGGAAAAGTACGGGGCAAAAAAGTACTTAATTACAATGCAGAAAGTGATTTAACAGACTATTTACAACTCTATACCGATCTTGCTAAATAAACCAACCCATTCGTAACACCCAATTTAATGTTTGTGAAGAAATTTCTTTCGGTTTGTGGCATTTTCGTGGTAAGCATTTATGCTTTTTTTTCCTGCAACAAAATAGAAACAACTACCATTGGAGCAGATTTAATACCTGCGGTAGATAATGTAAATACATTTGAAGAAGTATTGGATGTAGAATCGGATAATATTTTATTACCAGATTCTACCAGAATGCTGAACAATGATAACCATGCACTGGGTATTTTAAGCGACCCGGCTTATGGGTCTACCAATGCTGATATCTATTTTACCATTGCACCTCCAACTTACGGAACATATCCATTTCAGAAAGTAGACAGCCTTTTTTCAATTGATTCAGTAGTCCTTCAATTGGCGTATAAAGGATATTATGGCGATACGATGTCTGTACAAACAATCAGTGTCAGCGAAATTGCTTCACCCTCACCTTCTTTTTCTTTTAGCGATCGGGATAGCACCGGATATCGCATTAATGAGTTTCAACCGGGTGGTATGCCTCTTATAGGATCACTTGCACCCAACTACAATCTTGATTACCAAAAATTGGATGATGATAAGTATTGGATAAGAAAAAACGGAGATACCACTTTTTCTAAAAGTGTGGTTCGTATACCACTTAATAAAAGCTTTGCCCAGCGATTAGCATCTTACGATACTGCAAATAATTACAAAAACGATAGTTTATTCAGAGCCAGTTTTGCTGGCATTGCCTTGAAAGTGCTAAATACTTCAGGTGTTGGCGCTTTATCTTATTTCAATCTGGTAGACACTGGTACCAAAGTGCAGGTATTTTATAAAATAAAAAGATTGGGTGGTACTGGGCAGATAGATACCACTTCTGTTGACTTTACTTTCAGGTCTTTTGCCAATGCTAATTTGGTAAGAAGAAACCCTTCATCTTCTTACTTAGCCAACCTTAATAATGGTAATAGCAACGATGCTACCCTTTATTTACAAGCTACCCCCGGTTCTTATGGCCGCCTTAAAATACCAACCCTTTCCTCTTTAAATAACCGGGTGGTGCATAAAGCTGAGCTTATTATTGAGGAAAGCCCTTTAGCTGCTGCAACGTTTACCAATTATTTTTCTCAGCCTAATTTATTGTTTTTAGATGCCTGGGACAGTACCAATGGCCGCCCCATAACAATACCCAATTCTTTTGTTATCAATTCTACTTCGGCAGTGCGGTATGATGTGAGCCAGTTTGGTGGAAATTATAATAACAACAAGTATATATTTGATTTAACCCGGTATGTACAAGGCATTGCTACCCGCAAACAAAATTCTTACACCTTACGATTGTATGCCCCATTTTATGCCACAGCTTATACCAATACCGGCTTTGGCGAAGCGTTTATCGATTTCCCGCTGAGCCAGTTTATTGGCGCCGGCAGGGTAGTGGTGAATGGTGGTTCTTATGCCGATCCGGCAAAAAAAATGAGATTGCGCATAATTTATTCGAAAATTTAAAAACGGCGATTATCTTTGCGGCAAAATAAGAAGCCGCATTAGCCGTTATTGATTTCTGTTAAACGGGTTTATTATTTTAAACTCATAATCGTTCATTTATTAACCTTTTAATTTATGCCTTATTTATTTACTTCTGAGAGTGTTTCTGAAGGTCATCCAGATAAAGTGGCCGACCAAATTTCTGATGCCCTTATTGACAACTTCTTAGCCTACGATGCGCAGTCTAAAGTAGCCTGCGAAACACTTGTTACCACCGGTCAGGTTGTTCTTGCCGGAGAAGTAAAGTCAAAAACATATTTAGATGTACAGGATATTGCCCGCGAGGTAATCCGCCAGATTGGTTATACCAAAGCTGAGTACATGTTTGAAGCCAATTCTTGCGGTATCTTCTCTGCCATACACGAACAGAGTGCCGATATTAACCGCGGTGTTGACCGTAGCGTTAAAAAATTAAGCTTTGAAGCAAAAGCCAATGCACAAGGTGCCGGAGACCAGGGTATGATGTTTGGTTATGCCACCAAAGAAACAGATAACTACATGCCACTGGCATTAGATCTGGCACATAAAATTTTGCAAGAGCTGAGCAAAACACGCCGTGCCGGTAAAGAATTAAAATACCTGCGCCCCGATGCTAAAAGTCAGGTAACCATCGAATACGATGACAATAACCAACCCGTGCGTATTGATACCATTGTAGTATCTACCCAGCACGATGATTTTGGTTCTGACAAACTGATGTTAGACCAAATTCGCAAAGACATTATCAGCGTTATTATACCAAGAGTAAAAAAACAACTGAAGCCTTCACTGCAAAAGTTGTTTAACGATCAAATTACGTATCACATTAACCCTACCGGTAAGTTTGTAATTGGTGGCCCTCACGGAGACACTGGTTTAACTGGCCGTAAAATTATTGTAGATACGTATGGTGGTAAGGGTGCTCACGGTGGTGGTGCTTTTAGTGGTAAAGATCCTTCTAAGGTAGATCGCTCTGCAGCCTACGCAACCCGCCATATTGCTAAAAACCTGGTAGCTGCCGGTTTGTGCGATGAGGTGTTGGTACAGGTATCTTATGCTATTGGTGTTGCAAAACCTTGCGGTTTATACATCAACACATACGGTACGGCCAAGGTAGATATGAACGATGGTGAAATAGCCCGTAAAGTAGAGCAGATTTTTGACCTACGCCCTTACGCTATTGAACAGCGTTTAAAATTGCGTAACCCTATCTATTCAGAAACTGCAGCCTATGGTCACATGGGTCGCCAGCCTAAAGTGGTTACCAAAGTATTTAACAAGGGTAAAGACACAGAGAAGAAAGTAGAAGTTGAGTTATTTACCTGGGAGAAATTAGATTATGTAGAAAAAGTAAAGAAAGCATTTAAGATTAAATAATGCTTCTTAAAAAATAGTGCCCCGCTTTTAGCGGGGCTTTTTTTATGTGGTAACCAGCAGTGGTTCGCTATTAAACATTGTTGCGTCGCACACTTCAGCACAAGGGTGCGACGCAACGGCTGCCGGGTAAGGTTACTACAGCTGGTAACATAAAATATTTTTCTACCAGCGCTATTTTATATCTTGCCTTTAATTATGGCAATGCAACGAAATTTTAAAAAACCGGCAATAAAAAAATCGTCTTTAATAATAGGACGCAAACCTGTATTAGAAGCCTTACAACAAGGCAAACAAATAGAACGTGTTTTTTTATTAACCGGCGCCACAGGAGAAAGTATACAAGACATAAGAGATTGGGCTATGAAGCTGAATGTGCCCATTAATAAAGTGCCGGTACAAAAACTAAACAGCTTTACCACCTCTAATCACCAGGGCTGTGTTGCTATTACTGCTGCCGTGCAGTACCACGAGTTGCAGGAAGTAATTTCTTTTGTGGTGGATAAAGGAGAGACGCCCTTGTTTATAATTCTTGATGGGGTTACCGATGTGCGCAATATTGGCGCCATTGCCCGTACTGCTTTATGCTGCGGTGCGCAAGCTATTATTATACCCGATAAAGGTGTGGGTGCTCTAAACGAAGACGCCGTTAAAACCAGTGCCGGCGCATTGGAGCAATTGTTTATTTGCCGCGTAAACAGTTTAATGAAAGCGGTGGATGAACTGCACCTGAACGGTATTAAAGTTTTTGCCAGTGAAATGACTGCAAAAATATCTCTTAAACAATTATCACTTACAGAGCCATGCAGTGTAATAATGGGTAATGAAGAAAACGGGGTGTACCCGGCACTAATGAAAATATGCGATGATACATTTAAAATACCCATGCCCGGTAAATTTGAAAGCCTGAATGTATCTGTTGCTGCCGGTATGATTTTATATGAAGCTATGATGCAACGCATGCTGTAATGAATAAAAAAAATAATCACATACATGTTGTTGAGTGCCCCCGCGATGCGATGCAGGGTTGGACGCATTTTATACCTACTGCTTCAAAAATAGAATACCTGAATGCATTGTTACAGGTAGGTTTTAATACCTTGGATTTTGGAAGTTTTGTTTCGGCTAAGGCTATTCCTCAGATGGCAGATACCAAACAAGTAATTGAAGCAGTAGACCTTGCGGCTACAAACACAAAGTTGTTGGCTATTGTAGCCAATACCAGAGGTGCAGCAGACGCCTGCCAATATAAAGCTATCAGTTACCTTGGTTTTCCGTTTTCTGTTTCACCCACTTTTCAGCAAAGAAATACCAATAGTAGTATTGACGCATCCTTAGAGCGGGTAAAAGAAATACAGGAATTATGTGTAAAACCCGTATGGTGATGTGTATGATGCCAGCATTGTTTTTGAGTGGGCTAATAAAATGGCAGCATTAGGTATAAACATTATTTCTTTAGCCGATACGGTTGGTGTGGCAACACCAGCACAAGTAAAAGATGTTACGCAAACTATTATTGAAGCCTTACCCGGGCAGGAAATTGGTGTGCACCTGCATTCAACCGCACAGCAGTTTAATAAAAAGCTGGAAGCAGCATTAGCTGCTGGCTGCAGGCGTTTTGATGGTGCTATGAAAGGAATTGGTGGTTGCCCCATGGCCAACGATGAATTGGTGGGTAATATGAACACCGAATGGATGTTGGATTATTTTCAGCAGCAAGGCTATACCACCTCTACTAATAAACCCGCTTTGATAAATGCGGCCGTTATGGCTACTCAAATTTTTATCTGATGCAATTTCAGGTTCCTATAACCATTAAAACCCTGCCAGCGGGTATTCAGTACGGGCAAAAAATATTGCTTTCGGGCTCTTGCTTTACCGAACATATTGGCGACCGCTTGGCTGAATGGAAATTTAATACGCTGCAAAACCCCAATGGTATTTTGTTTGACCCCGCCAGCGTTGCCAGCAGTCTTGTTTCTTATATAAAACCCCGTGCGTTTGCGTCTGAAGATTTGTTTTACCTGAATGAGTTGTGGCAAAGCTGGCAACATCATTCCCGCTTTTCTGGTATGGATAAAGCGCAGGTGCTACAGCAAATCAACGCATCGCAGCAGCAAGCACACCAGTTTTTAAAAGAAGCAGATTGGTTAATAATAACATTAGGTTCTTCTTTTTCTTATCGCTTATCCAGTGAAGGTGTAGCCCAATCTGCCAGTATTGCCACTGCTGTTGCAAACTGCCATCGGGCACCGGCACAGTGGTTTCAAAAACATTTACTGAGTATAGAAGAAATGAATACGGTATTGGATAATTGCATACACCAGCTGTTTCATTTTAATAAGAAACTGCAGATTATTTTTACCATCAGCCCGGTACGGCATATACGGGATGGTGTTACAGAAAACAACCGCAGTAAGGCAAGACTGATTGAAGTAGTACACCACCTGGTTAATAAATTTGACCGGCTTCATTACTTTCCGGCATATGAACTGGTGATAGATGTGTTGCGAGATTACCGGTTTTATGATATAGATATGGCACACCCTAATTTTGCTGCTACACAATTTGTATTAGAACAATTTAATAAGCACTGCATCCATAGCAACAGCAATTTTTTAATAGAACAGGTACAGCAAATTACAACAGCCCGTAAGCACAAAGCCTTTCAACCCGCCACACAGGCACACCAATCTTTTTTAAAAGCACATTTAGAGAAAGCGCTTCTTTTACAACAGCAATACCCATACCTCAATTTTGATGAAGAGATAAATTACTTTAATAAACAATTAAAGTAAGCGTACACCTGTAATAGTAGTAACCCGTAATTTTTTTGCAAGAGCTGTTGCCACAAATACAGCAGGTATGCTATAGTAGTATTTTATTGTATTACCAGCAGTGGTGGTATTATTAAACATTGTTGCGTCGCACTCTTCAGCTGCATGGGGTTATTGAGCAGCTATTTTTTAACAATAGAAGTACCACCAACCACAAACAATTTGTACCACATTGCGTTGCCGTTAAAGGGTGCGACGCAAGGATGCTGGTATGAAACACCAACGCCGGTAACCAAATAATTATTATTGCTTAAACCGGTATAAATAAGGTGCTTTATTTTGCGCACCGGTAAATTTTTTTTCAAGGCGTTCTAATACATCCAGGTCCAGCATTTTTTTCTGAAAATTATTTATGGCAAAGGGTTTCTCGTAAACCGCTTCATATAATTCCTGCAGCTCTTTCATGGTAAAGGTTGCGGGTAACAGGTTAAAGCCAATCAATTGCTCATCCAAATTTTTGCGCAGTGCCCCCAGCGCCTGTGTAAGAATTTCATTATGGTCGTAGGTCATTGCTGGTATATCAGGTATGGTTCTCCATTCGAGGTATTCATCAAATGCTCCTTTTTGCAGGGTTGCTTTATTTATATCTAACAACGCATAATAGCCAATGCAAACAAAGCGGCTGGTCATAAAGTTAATAGCTTCTGCATCAAAACGTTGTTCATTGTATTGTTGCAAGGCTTTTTTCATTACGTTTCTAAACTTGTGTTTTGCAATACGGTTTTCATTGCCAAACACCCTAAACTGCTCCAGGTAAATATTTTTTAACCCTGTTCTTTCTTTTAATATTCTGGTAGCGGCTTTATCAATACCTTCTGTATGCATAATATAGCCACCCGGTAGCGACCAAACCTCTTTGCCAAATTTTAATTTAGACACCAGCACCTTCAATTGCTTTTCTTTAAACCCAAAAATGACGCAGTCAATGGAAAGATGCGGTATGTATTTTTCAATGCTAAAGTCCTTCATGTTATCGCTGGTTTTCTTAC
>REAR01000056.1 GCA_004295245.1 Sphingobacteriales bacterium
GCTGAATATAGTATTCCGCACAAGGGCCGCTAAAACCTGAATGCAGTGCAACAGCTACTCGCCCCTCAAAGCGTTGCCGCTGAAAGGTGCGACGCAACAACTGCTGCACAAAGCGTTACTGCTGGCTCCATAAAAACCCGGGCTTCTGTTATTTCTCCGTCGCTTTGTGGGTGTAACGCTTAGCTGCGCATTGCACCAGTTTTCTATTTTACCAATAAATTGTAATACCTTTTACCAGTGGCGGATTGGTTGCGCCGCAGCCGGTCATACTTTAAGAAAACCCAGTATATTATTGTATTAAAACTACCATTATGCCAAAGCCATATTTATGTATAGCATTGCTTGTTTTATTGCTGGCAGCTGCATTCAGGTATAAAGAGCTGCATGCACCAATATATCAATTTGATGTTGCTGCTTATAAAAAGAAAAATAGTATAAGCTGCAGCCCCGACTGGAACCAGCTACAAGGCTGGATTGACGAAATAGATATATTACCCCTGCCGGGTGCAGGTAATTACAAATGGAAAATATCCACCACCAGCGATAGTGCACAATTTTATTTTAATCAGGGCATTAATTGCTATTATGGGTTTCATATAATAGAAGCGATGGCATCGTTTAAAAAAGCTGCTAAGTTTGATGCTGGCTGCGCCATGTTATACTGGGCGCAGGCATTGGGTTATGGGCCTAATATTAATGATTTTGGTTACCGGGCCTCACCCGAAGCATTGGCTGCTACTTATAAAGCAAATGAACTGGCTGCCACCGCATCTGCTTTTGAAAAAGATTTGATAGCGGCCATGCAGGTACGCTATACGGCAGACTCTGCCGATGCAACAAGGGCTGCATTAAATCAGGCTTACACCAATAAAATGAAGGCAGTATATTTAAAACATGCTGCCACTGCAGATGCACAGGTGCTTTATGCCGATGCTATGATGCTGCAACACCCCTGGGAGTTATGGAATACGGATGGCACACCCAAACAATGGACGCCGGCAATAAGGCAAATGCTGGAAAAAACATTGAAGCAATACCCGCTGCACCCGGGTGCAAACCATTATTATATTCATGTAATGGAGCCGTCACCATTTGCAGCAAAAGCATTGCATAGTGCAAAAAGGTTGGGGGTTACTAACCCCGGTCTGTCGCATTTAGTACACATGCCATCGCATATTTATTTACGTACAGGCTGGTACCAACAGGGGGTGGATGTTAATACAAACGCTGTTAACAGTTATCAAAAATCTATTCAGTTGTATGCGCCTGTTACCGGTGCCGATTTTTTATACGTTATACACAACCTGCACATGAAAACTAATAATGCCATGATGATGGGCAATTATGAAGCCTCTTTAAATGCAGCGAATGAAACACAACAAAGTATACCGAAAGATTATCTCTCTATTCCGGCCCCTATGGGCAGTTATGTACAGTATATTAATATGACGCCGCTGTTGGTGTATGTGCGTTTTGGTAAATGGAATGAGTTACTGAATATGCAGCAACCGGAAGCAACACAGGTGTATGCCAATGTGCTGTATCATTTTGGCAGGGGAATGGCACTTGCTGCCACGCAAAAAAATGATGCCGCAAAAACTGAACTGCAGGCACTGCGGCTGTTGATGAAAGACAGTTCGCTGGCTGTACCCTTCACCCCTTTTTCTACTGCATTGGAAGGTGCTGTAGTGGCAGAAAATTTACTGGCCGGCACCATTGCACTAAAAGAAAAAAAGATGCAAGAAGCAATTACAGCTTTTGAGAAAGCGGTAACTACAGAAAGCAGTATGACGTATAATGAACCAAGAGACTGGTTGTTGAACCCCAAACATTATTTAGGCAATGCTTTATTACAAAATAACGATGCCGGCAAAGCAGCAAAAATATTTAGCAACGATTTGCAGTATAACAACGAAAACGGCTGGGCATTGTATGGTTTATACATGGCACAACTGCAGCAAGAAAAACAAACAGCAGCAGCAACCCTTAACCGGTATAATAAAGCATTTGGAAAAGCCGGTGTTAAACTCTTTGCTCCGGTTTATTAAAAGCACTGTAACCACTAAGCAGCTTCTTGCCTCTTAGGTCTGTGTTATAAACCAATAATAAATAAAAATGAAATGCAGCGCTTGCCT
>REAR01000268.1 GCA_004295245.1 Sphingobacteriales bacterium
AACTTAAAATACCTATCATTCTGCAAATTTTCAGAAGAAGCCTATTACGTTAATGGGAAATTGATATTCCTAACAAGTTTCTGGCTGGGATGTAAAAGTAGCAGTTGTCGCTTCGACCTTTGTTGATTTAATTGGTGATTCTCTTTGGAGAAATCCCGTACAGTTTATTCTTTAGCAAAAATATACATTCCCTGAAAGTTTTTTTTATTAATCACAAAAAAAACAGAAAAGATGAAAGAATTAGCAATGCAAATTATTCACCCCCATTGTGCAGGTATTGATGTAGGTTCGAGGTTTCACAAAGTTGCAGTAAGCCAACTATTGTCAGAAGTAAAGGAGTTTGGCGTATATACAGAAGACCATGAAAAACTAATTATACACTTTCGAGCCTGTGAGATAACCCATATTGCAATGGAAAGTGATAACCCATATTGCAATGGAAAGTACTGGACCTTATTGGCAAACACTCTTTGATGCTTTGCAACGAGCGGGATTTACAGTAGAACTCATTAATGGCAATCAATCCAAGAATGTTAAAGGAAAAAAAACGGATGTATTAGATTGTTTATGGATACAGAAACTGCATTCATTAGGCTTGTTGAGTGGTAGCTTTCTGCCTTCTGAAAGTATCGCACCGCTCCGAACCTACTATAGCCATAGACAGCACTTGATTGGGCATTGCTCCAAATACATCAATAAGATGCAAAAAGCGATGACATTAATGAACATAAGACTCGATGTGGTACTCAATGACATCATGGGCTTATCCGGAAGAACAATCATTGAGTCCATACTTGCTGGGGAAAGGAATCCAGAAGTTCTTGCTAGTTTAGCAAACTATAGTGTAAAAAAGAGCAAGGAAGAAATAGCCAAGGCATTGAAAGGAAACTGGAGAGAAGATTTGCTTTTTGAGCTTAAATCCAGTTTGAGTCTTTACGATACTAGCATACAGTCTATCGTGGGACAAAGAGCTAACCCATCAAATAAAGGAGAAAGTAACCTTTCTATAAAAACTGCCAAACAAATGAATAAACACACGCCTAAATTTGATATAGAAACACTATCAACTCAATATTATGGTGTAAATCTTATGCAAGTCCCGCATGTAGGGAGAAATACAGTATTATGTTTGCTCACTCAAATTGGAGATGATATTTATAAATTCCCAACAAGTAAACATTTTTGCAGTTGGCTCAGACTGGCACCTAATAATAAAATAACAGGAGGAAAAATAATGAGTAGTAGAACACCAAAAGGGAAAAATAAGCTATCACTGGTGATTTGGTACAATTCTTTAAAAGAATAGCTTATCGAAAAGGTAGAGCAGTTGCCATAACAGCTAATGCAAGAAAACTCTCAGTTATACTATACAATATGATTACAAAAAAACAAGATTACAAACCTGCCGAACCAATACAGCCATCCGAAAAATCTAAAAACAAAATCATAAAAGCAATGAAACAAAATATAGAGAAGCTAAAACTCTCCAAAGAACAGATAGAATTCTTGTTTAATCCAACCTCATTATCAGTTACTTAGAGGGCTGTTGTACAGTTTAAAAAGGGTCTGATTTTTCAGACCCTTTTTTTATGCTCGTTTTACAAACTTACTCCTCTCTTCCAAGGGATAAAATCATCTTGGCCTAGTATTGCAGCTTTGGGGACAATTTCTCCCGAAGCAACTTTTAATACAAATTCTAGTATTTCTTCTCCCATTTGGGAAATAGACTTTTCGCCTGTGATGATGCTGCCAGTATTGATGTCGATAATATCGGGCATTCGAGCCGTGAGAGCATTGTTTGTACTGATTTTAATAACTGGACAAATAGGATTTCCTGTTGGTGTTCCTAGTCCTGTAGTAAAACAAATCACATT
>REAR01000010.1 GCA_004295245.1 Sphingobacteriales bacterium
TCTTTTATGTTTTGGTACTGACTCATATTATTTTTTTTGCTGCGCAGCATACTAACTGTATAAGTGTGCGACGCAACGGCTGTTGAATAGTATTACTGCTGCCGGGTTAATTACTTTGCTTTTCAATAAATGCCCCCAGCTTTTTATATTTTTTATAGCGTTTTTTATAATAGCTCACCCGTTTTTTTACAGGTAAATAGGTAACATCAAAACCACTGCCCATGGCGTGCATGGCTGTTTCTACATTGGGGTAAATGCCAGCAGCTGTTGCTGCAAACATAGCGGCACCCAGTGCACAAGTTTGCTCACTTTTGTGTATGCGAATGGGCATGTCCATCACATCGGCCATCATTTGCATAATGTAGGGAGATTTTTTTGCAACGCCACCCAGTCCAATCAATCCTTTCACAGGAATACCTTCTTCAACAAAACGATCTACAATGGCTTTTGCCCCATAACAAGTAGCTTCAACAATAGCCCGAAATAACCGGGGGGCATCGCTACCTAAATTTAAATTAACCAAAGCGCCTTTTAATAATTGGTTAGCATCGGGTGTGCGGCGCCCATTGAACCAATCTATGGCCAGTTCGTCTTTATCGGTATATGGCAATGCTGCAGCAGCTTCAGTAAGCCGTGCAATCATTGTATTACTTATTTCTTCTTGCAACACTGCATCTTCTATATGCTGTAATGGCCAGCTGATTAAATTTTTGAACCATGCATAGGCATCGCCAAAGGCAGATTGACCAGCTTCTAAACCAATCATTGCAGGAATGATGGAGCCATTTACCTGGCCGCAAATACCTTTAACGCATCGGTCATTAATATCGGTAGCAGGTGCCACCAGCATATCGCAGGTGGAAGTGCCCATTACTTTACTGAGGTGGTAGGGTTCAATTTGTCCGCCCACGGCACCCATGTGCGCATCAAAAGCGCCAATGCCAATAATAACGTTTGTGGTTAGCCCAAGGCGATTAGCCCATTCAGCAGATAATTGTCCGGCGGGTTTATCTGCCGTATATGTGTTGGTAAACAAACGGGCTGTAAAGCCATCCAGCAATGGATCTAAGGAGGCGAAGAAGTCGTTAGGAGGCAGGCCGCCGAATTCTTCGGCCCACAATGCTTTATGGCCGGCACTGCATACGCCTCTTTTAAGGTGTGTAACATTATTACCGCCGCATAATAAAAAGGGTATCCAATCGCAATGCTCTACCCAAGAGGCAATATGGGTTCTTACAGCTTCATCTGTTTTTAATATATGCAGCAGTTTAGCCCAAAACCATTCTGATGAATAAATGCCACCCACATATTTTAAATAGTTAACCGGAAAATTTTTGGCATGCTCATTAATAGCTGCTGCTTCAGCCACACTGGTATGATCTTTCCACAACACAAACATTGCATTGGGGTTTTCTTCAAAACCGGGTAATAGAGCCAGCGGGGTACCTGTTTCATCTACAGCAACGGGGGTAGAGCCTGTTGTATCTATTGAAATAGCTTTAACCTGAGCGGCTATTGCTGTACCGGCTTGCTCAATACAAGATTTAATGGTGTATTCTAAGCCTTCCACATAATCTGATGGGTGCTGCCGAAACTGGTTAATAGCGGCATTACAATAACGGCCCTCTTTCCAGCGGGGGTAATAATATACGGCCGTGGATATTTCTTTTCCATTGCTGGTATCTACTAAAACAGAACGTACAGAATCAGTACCATAATCTACGCCTATTACATATTGGCTCATACAAAAAAATTAATATCGTTAAATGTAAAGGGTATCAGGGTTTGGAATAATATTTAACACAGCATGAAAGTTTGCGTTGTATTTTCTTTTATCCAATTTATAATAATAAGCTCCTTTTTTTGAGCTGGCTTTATCTTTTTCTGCCTGTTTTACCAGCAAACCAGTTGAAAGTACTTTACGGCTGAAATTGCCTTTGTCCATGGTAACATCGTAAACTCCTTGGTATAAACTTTGTAATTGTGGCAGGGTAAACTTAGCTGGTAATAATTCAAAAAGTATAGGGTGGAATGCGGCTTTGTATTGAACTCTTGCTTTGGCTTTTTGTACCATTATATTATGATCGAAAATGAGCTTGGGGAAATTAGCCAGTGGAAACCATTCTGCATGATACTCTGTGCTTAATTGCTGCTCGTATTTATTAATGTCAATAAAGGCAAAATAGGCCACTGATAAGGTGCGTTCTACGGGGTCGCGGTTGGGTTCACTAAAGCTAAGCAATTCTTCCATGTAAACATTGGTAAGACCGGTTAATAGGGTGAGTACCCTTGCGGCGGCTTGTTTCAGGTTTTCTTCGGGTTGTACAAAACCTCCCATTAAACTCCATTTGCCCAATTCTGGTTCTAAATGCCTTTGAACAAGTAAAATTTTAAGCTCTTTTCCATCAAAGCCGAAAATGATGCAATCTACGGCAACCAGCATCTTTGTTTGTCGGGTGTAGCGTGTCATAAGCTTTGGCAGTCAATAGTTAGTTGTGCGTTTATCGCATTGCTAAAATGAAGATAAAAAATAATTGTTAAATTGACAATTAAAATAAAAAAATCTATATCTTAGCATCAGCAAGCAACGTTTAGTATAATTAAGCGGGGTGGTTTTTACCATCCTGCTTTACTTTTTTTAACAGTAAACGATTAACTTTAGCTATATGAAAAGAACACTTCTATCTGCTTTTATAGCCAGTATTGGTATACTTTCTTCCTGTAATAATAGTACAGAAGTAAAAACCGACAGCCTTACTGCGGTATTAACTGCCAAACAATTTGATAGCACCGTGGATGGTAAAACAACCAGTCTGTATTTTATTAGCAATAGTAAAGGTGTTACCGCCGCACTTACTAATTATGGTGCCCGCATGGTAAGCCTGATGGTACCCGATAAAAAAGGTATACCCACTGAAGTAATTGTTGGGTTTGATAATATACATGATTTTGTAAGCGGTGCTGAACGTTATTTTGGTGCCATTGTGGGCCGCTTTGGTAACCGTATTGCTAAGGGAAGATTTACATTAGGTGATAAAAGTTATCAGCTAGCAATTAATAATGATCCTAACAGTTTGCATGGTGGCCCAACCGGTGTACACAGCCGGGTTTGGGATGTGCAACAAATAGATAAACAAAGTGTGGCATTTACTTATGCAGCTGCTGATGGTGAGGAGGGGTACCCTGGTACGCTTACCAGTGTAGTAACCTATAAATTAACAGATGCAAATGCTGTTGAAATAAGTTTTGAATTAAAAAGCGATAAAAACACAGTAGTAAATCTTACCAATCACAATTATTGGAATTTAAATGGAGAGGGTAGTGGCACTATTAATAACCATACATTGCAAATTAGTGCTGCTAAATACACACCGGTAGATAGTACATTAATACCAACCGGCATTGAGCCGGTAGCCGGCACTCCGTTTGATTTTACAAAAGCGGTAACTATTGGTGCCCGTGTAAATGAAGAGAATGCGCAATTGAAATATGGAAAAGGATACGATCATAATTTTGTGTTGGATAAAGGTATTACTGCTACACCGCAACTGGTGGCAGTTTGCACCGGCGATCAATCAGGGATAGTAATGGAAGTATTAACTACTGAGCCTGGGTTGCAATTTTATGGAGGTAACTTTATGCAATCTAAGAACACTATTAAAACAGGCGGAAAGGATGATCATCGTACGGCTTTGTGTTTAGAAACACAACATTTTCCAGATAGTCCTAATCAACCAGCTTTCCCTACTACGGTATTAAAGGCTGGCGATACCTATAAAAGTACCAGCGTATTTAAATTCAGCGTGGCTAAATAAAATACCCACATAAAAATATTTTTAGTTACATGACTGCAACTATTAAACAGGCTTATCAGCAAATTTTTAATGATGAGCCTGTTTTATTTTTTTCTCCCGGCCGTATTAATATAATTGGAGAGCATACCGATTACAACGGTGGCTTTGTGCTGCCTGCTGCAATAGATAAAGGCATTTACCTTGCTGTAAACAAACGTACAGATACTACTATTGAGTTATATGCTGCTTCGTTTAATGAAAGCTATAGCTGCACCACGCAAACCGTAGCTAAAGCAAATAAACAGTGGCCCAATTATATATTGGGTGTGGTGAATGAGCTGCAACAGGCCGGTTATGAAATTGGAGGATTTAATCTGGTAATGGATGGAGACCTGCCGATTGGTGCGGGCCTTTCATCAAGTGCGGCAGTGGAGTGTGCCACCATATTTGCATTGAACGATTTGTTTGCACTGAATATTTCTAAACAAAAAATGGTGCAACTGGCGCAAAAGGCTGAACATAATTTTGCCGGTGTGCTTTGTGGTATTATGGATCAGTTTGCCAGTATGTTTGGTAAAAAAGGCCATGCAATAAAATTAGACTGCCGCTCTTTAGCCTATGAATATGTGCCTTTGCAGTTGCACGACGCAAAAATTGTATTACTGAATACGAGTGTAAAACACACTCTTGCTTCAACTGCTTATAATACTCGCCGCAACGAATGTGCACAGGGCGTGCAATGGATACAAGAAAAATACCCGGCTGTAAATTTATTAAGAGATGCCACTATTGAAATGCTGGATGTGTGTGTAAAAGAAAAAGATAGTACGGTAGACAACCGCTGCCGTTTTGTGGTGCAAGAAATTGACCGGCTTTTGCAGGGCTGCGAAGATTTGAAACAAGGCCGTTTAGCAGCATTGGGAAAAAAAATGTTTGCTACGCATGATGGCCTTAGCCATAGTTATGAAGTTAGTTGTAAAGAATTAGATTTTCTGGTAGATGCCGTGCGGGATAACCCAAACGTAATTGGTGCTCGCATGATGGGGGGTGGCTTTGGTGGTTGCACTATTAACCTGGTTAAAGAAAATGCTATTGAAGCATTGATTGCTTGGCTAAGCAATAGTTACCAGCAGGCAACCGGGCTAAAGTTAGAAACTTATATTGTGCAAACAGGCGATGGAACCCGCCGCCTTTAATAAATAAAAAACTCCGTTCAATTTTATTACTAAAGTTGAACGGAGCGCCGCAAGAATGTTTAATTGCAGTACTACTGCTGGTTACATACTATCCCTTTTTTTGTTCTTTAGCCCAGGCATCTTTTAAAGTAACCGTACGGTTAAATACTAATTGTCCGGGTTTACTTTCTTTATCAAAACAATAATACCCTTTTCTTAAAAACTGAAAGCGATCTGCATTGGTATCGGTTAAAATAGCCGGCTCTGCAAAACCTTTTACAATTTTTAAAGAGTCGGGGTTTAAGTATTCTTTAAAATCGCCAGCTTCATCTGTGGGGTCTTCTACCTTAAAGAGGCGGTCGTATTCCCGCACTTCCACTTCAACAGCGTCTGCTGCATTTACCCAATGCAAAGTACCCTGTACTTTTATACCAGATGTGTCTTCACCGCTTTTGCTGTTGGTAATATAGCTGCAATGCAATGCGGTAACATTTCCTGCTGCATCTTTCAGCACTTCATCGCACTGAATAATATAAGCACTTTTAAGCCGCACTTTATTACCGGGCGATAAACGGAAATATTTTTTAGGTGGGTTTTCCATAAAGTCGTCCCGCTCTATTAATATTTCATTACTAAACTTCATTTCTCGGGTGCCGCCATTGGGGTCTTCCGGATTGTTTTCTGTTTTCAGTAATATGGTTTCGTTGGGGTAATTGGTAATAATAACTCTTAAGGGATCAAACACCACCATACGGCGCAGGGCTATTTTATTCAAATGCTCCCGAATGCAAAATTCAAGCAAGCTCACATCAATCATATTCTCTCTTTTGGCAATACCAATGCGCTCACAAAAATCACGAATGCTATCTGGTGTATAGCCGCGGCGTCTTAAGCCGCTAACAGTTGGCATACGCGGATCATCCCAGCCTTCAACATGTTTTTCGTTTACCAATTGCAATAGTTTTCTTTTGCTGGTAACTGTGTAGTTAATATTGCGGCGGGCAAACTCGTATTGGTGCGATGGGTAAATTTCTAACTCATTAATAAACCAATCATATAATTCTCGGTGTGGTACAAATTCTAAAGTGCAAATAGAGTGTGTAATGTTTTCAATAGAATCGCTTTGTCCGTGTGCAAAATCATACATCGGGTAAATGCACCATTTATCACCCGTGCGATGATGGTGGGCATGTTTTATGCGATACAATACCGGGTCACGCATCAGCATATTCATATGCGCCATATCAATTTTTGCACGCAATGTTTTAGTGCCATCTGCAAATGCGCCATTTTTCATTTGTTCAAACAGTTGCAGGTTTTCTTCAATGCTGCGGTTACGATACACACTGTCTTTGCCAGGCTCAGTAGGGGTGCCTTTCATACTGGCCATTTCTTCACTACTGCTATCATCTACATAGGCCCTGTTTTTTTTAATCAACGTAACGGCATATTCATACAAAGTGTCAAAATAATCGCTGGCGTATAATTCATGCTTCCATTCAAAGCCTAACCATTTCACATCGTTTTTAATACTTTCAACATATTCTGTTTCTTCTGTGGTGGGGTTGGTATCGTCAAACCGCAGGTTGGTATAACCCGGGTATTTTTTAGTAAGGCCAAAATTGAGGCAAATGCTGCTGGCGTGGCCAATATGCAGGTAGCCATTGGGCTCTGGCGGAAAACGGGTAACAATCTGCTGGTACTTGCCTGCCTTCAGGTGCTCATCAATAATTTCTTCAATAAAATTCAAACTTCTTTCCTCGCTCATGGTATTTTTTTTCAGGTTGCAAATATAAGTATTATGGGGCAAGCAGGGTGGCAATGGGCAGCGGCCGTTGCCACGCTCGGTTCAACAGTGGTGCCAGTGGCGGCAGTAGCGTAGTAAGAATTGGCCGGGCAATAAAAAAGCCTCCGTGCAGGGAGGCTTTTAAATAAGTATTATAAAAGCTTAGCTGCCTCTTTGAGAACCGGTGTTCATTTGCTTACTAACAAAGCCGCCCGTAGATTTTCCTTTTTGAATAAATTTAGAAGCCTGGCCTGTTTTAGTGCCTTGTTTTTTGGCGTCTTTCTTTTTGCCTTTATTGTTTTGCTGGTTTAGTAACGACATAGTTGCTTTTTAAAATAAGTGATAAGAATCGGGTTGCAATTTGTTAAAGATACAAACAACCCGAATATTTACATAAAACTTCTGGCTATAAAAATAACACACACAAAATTGCGGCAATAAATAATACGAAGCACTAAGTTGGCCGTGGTAAAGTTTTAATGCCGCTTATCCGTAACAACGTTAACAGCGACTGTATTTTTCCACAATTTTTTGGTGTGGCACAATAGTTGAAAAATATAGCACAGAACGTTACTCTCCCAAACTCTCCGTATATAGTCAGTACCCGGTTAGCAGCAATTTTTATTAATCATTTAAAAAAGGAAGTACTATGAAAAAAATATCATGGGTCCTCATCATTACTATACTAGTGGTGGGTGGCATACATGCCGTTACGGCAAAACAATCATCTGGCATAACAGGTACGGTTAGCCCGGCAGAGCAGGTAACAGCAGTATTGGCAATAGGCAGCAGCGATACCATTAAAACAACCTTGAAAGACGATCATTTTGTATTGGCAGCGGGTGCCGGTACCTATAAATTAATAATTAAAGCAAAGCTGCCTTATAAAGATGCTTTGTTAGATAATATTATTATAACTGAAGGCAAGCTGGTAGATGTGGGGGCTATTCAGCTAAAGCAATAAAAAAACTCTGGGACGGGGTGATTTTGTGGACTATAAGGGCTGTCTGCTGCAGGTTAGACAGCTCTTATTATTTTTTTTTGGCTGTAAATACCGATGCAAGTAATACCAGCAAAGCCCCACCGGTAATAGAAACATCTGCGGCATTAAATACGCCTGTATGTAAATTGCCCCAGTATAAATACATAAAGTCGGTAACAGCACCCAATAAGAGCCGGTCTATTAAATTGCCAATACCGCCACCCATCATGCAGCAAATGCCCAAGGCCGCATATTTATTTAGCGTGTTGTTTTTTAAAATATAGTATAAACCAAAGCCAATGGCAAAAATGGGCAGCCCGTTTAAAAATACCAATCTTAAAATATTGGGCCAGTTATTACCCATACTTAAAAAAGCGCCGGTATTTTCTACACGTATTAATGTTACATGGTTTTCTACTACTGCAATACTGCTGTACAGCTCCATTTTATTACGTATCACTTTTTTTGTAATCTGGTCGCAGCCAATATTAGCTACTACAATTGCAATTAGTATAATAGAGCGTAACAGTTTTTTATTTTTCATGCGTCTAAAATAAAAATAAACCCGCACACCGCGGGTTTATTTAAAAGACTTTGCTTGCAAATTATCCACCAAAAGATTGCCGGTTTAATGCCTCTGCAACTTCTTTTAATTGCTTGCTCACGGTGGCAACGCCACTTAAACCCGCAATTATTTTTAATGCATTGGCAAATTCATGTGGGCCTTCTAAGCGGCCCGTAAACCAAGGGTAGGGTTCTGGGTCGGGCACGGGGCCAGGGCCGGGACCGGGCCATGGAAAAGGAGGCCACCAGGGTGGGCAAATATCATCGCCATCTTCCCAACCGGCTAATAAGCCTTTGGAGGCAAACTCTACCTGCGCCTTACCGGCACTCAATAATTTTTTTTGCAGGGTTTTGTCAGAAACATTCAATGCAATGTCTCTTACCACACCAGCCATGGCCAGTTCTTTGGTGGCGCTGGAAAATTTAGGTCCGTGGGGAATAACAAAGTCCCATGCTTCGGCGGGCAGAATGCCGAACTTAACCAGGAATTGCATCCTGGAGGAAATGCTACGTGGCATAAATAAAAGGTTTAATGATTAATGATACTGATACAACTGCAAGGTGAGACTAATACAGCAGCAACGCAATACCATTTTAGTTGTATGAGAAGGCATTTGCATTATAGCACCCGCTTTTACCACTGCACAAGTGTGCGACGCAACGGCTGCTGCTATGAAAAACTAATGCTGACAAAAAAAAATCAGTAATTAATTTCAACCACTTTCTTTTTATGCAGCTTTTGCATCGACTTTGGTACGATGCTCAATATTTCTTGCTGCAATGTTTTAATGAGCTTTGTTTTTAAATGATCTCTGTGGGTTACCAGGCTAACCTCACGGGCAGGGCTGGGCTCTTTTACCCGCTTTACTAACTTTAATTGTGCGGTTGTAAATTCCATTACGGCCAGCTCTGGCAATATAGTAATGCCATCGCTGTTATCTACAAGGCGCTTCAGGGTTTCTATATTGCCGGTCTCGTACCTAAAATGGAGGCTGGTATTTTTTTGCAGTTCGCACAGGTTGAGTATTTGAGAGCGGAAGCAATGGCCTTCTTCTAACAGCCAGAGCTGGTCGGGGTCTATTTCTGCAGGAAGCACATATTTTTTATTATACAGGGCATTGTTTTTAGATACATAAATAAACAACTCCTCATAAAACAATACATGCTCTTTAATGGAAGCATCTTTTAAAGGGGTTACCACAATGCCGCAATCCAGCCGGTTATTTTTTAGCTCGTGTATAATTTCTTCTGTTATTATTTCTTTTACCACCAGGCTTACCTGCGGGTATTTTTCTTTTATGTTTTTAAACAAAGGGGGTAGCAGGTAGGGGGCAATAGTGGGTATAATGCCAATGCGAATTTCACCCGTCATGGTATCTTTTTGCTCGGCAATTAATTGATGTATCATGCCGGCCTCTCTTAATGCAATACGTGCCTGTGCAATAATGCGTGCCCCCATTTCTGTGGGTATTACGGGCTGCTTGGTACGGTCAAAAATTTTTACGCCCAATTCTTCTTCCAGCTTTTGTATTTGCATACTTAAAGTGGGCTGGGTAACAAAACATTTTGCAGAGGCCATTACAAAATGCCGGTAATTATCCAGTGCTACAATGTAATCCAGTTGTGTCAGGGTCATAGAGATTGATTATAAGTTCATAAAAATAATCAATTTGATTTATTTGACCACCTGTGCTAACATTGCTTTTCTAAATGCAGCAGGGGTAAAACCTTCTTGTTATAAAAAATTGATTACAAAAAACAAACAAACCTATTAAAATGAGCAACAGCAATCCTCATGCTACAACTGCTACTGGTACTGGCGCAGCTAAATGCCCGTTTACCAGTGGCCTACTAAATAAAAGTGCAGGCGGGGGCACCAGTAACAGAGATTGGTGGCCCAACCAGCTAAAGCTGAACATTCTTCGTCAGCATTCCTCTTTATCAAACCCAATGGGCGATGATTTTAACTATGCCGAAGCCTTTAAGTCGTTGGATCTGGCGGCCGTTAAGAAAGATATTTTTGAACTGATGACTACTTCTCAGGAATGGTGGCCGGCAGATTACGGCCATTATGGTCCGTTCTTCATCCGCATGGCATGGCACAGTGCAGGTACGTATCGCATTCATGATGGACGTGGTGGTGGCGGTAGTGGCACACAACGTTTTGCACCTTTAAATAGCTGGCCCGATAATGCCAATCTGGATAAAGCCCGTTTATTATTATGGCCCGTTAAAAAGAAATACGGTAAAAAATTATCGTGGGCCGATTTAATGATTCTGGCCGGCAACTGCGCTTTAGAATCTATGGGCTTTAAAACATTTGGTTTTGGCGGCGGAAGAGCAGATGTATGGGAACCAGAAGAAGATGTGTATTGGGGCAGTGAAACAGAATGGCTGGGCGATAAACGTTATACCGGCGATCGTGAATTGGAAAATCCATTAGGGGCAGTACAAATGGGCCTTATTTATGTAAACCCAGAAGGGCCCAACGGCAACCCCGATCCTTTAGCAGCAGCAAGAGATATAAGAGAAACCTTTGGCCGTATGGCAATGAATGATGAAGAAACGGTAGCACTGATTGCAGGCGGACATACATTTGGTAAAACACATGGCGCTGCAGACCCCGGCAAATATGTAAGTCGTGAGCCAGCAGCTGCTACAATAGAAGAACAAAGCCAGGGATGGAACAATAGTTTTGGCAAAGGCCATTCTGAACATACCATTACCAGTGGCTTAGAAGGTGCATGGACTACCACCCCCATAAGATGGAGCAATAACTTCTTTGAAAATCTTTTTGGTTTTGAGTGGGAGTTAACCAAAAGCCCTGCAGGGGCACACCAATGGAAACCCAAAAATGGTATGGGGGCAGATACAGTACCCAATGCACATGATGCTACCAAGCGCCATGCTCCTACCATGCTTACCACAGACCTTGCATTAAAAGTAGACCCCGCCTACGAAAAAGTATCACGCCACTTTTTTGAAAACCCCGATGCATTTGCAGACGCATTTGCACGTGCGTGGTTTAAATTAACACACAGAGATATGGGGCCCAAAGTTCGTTACCTGGGTGCCGAAGTGCCTACAGAAGAATTGATTTGGCAAGACCCCGTGCCCGCTGTAACACATGAGCTGATTAATGAGCAGGATATTGCTGCCTTAAAAGAAAGCATACTGGCAACCGGTGTATCCGTATCAGAACTTGTAGCTGCTGCCTGGGCTTCTGCTTCCACCTTCCGGGGTTCTGATAAACGCGGTGGTGCTAATGGTGCCCGCATCCGTTTGGCACCCCAAAAGTATTGGGAGGTAAATAACCCTTCGCAATTAGGCAATGTGTTAGATGCATTAGAAGGCATACAAAACACCTTCAACAGCAAAAGCGGCAACAAAAAAGTTTCTTTGGCCGATTTGATTGTGCTGGGTGGTTGCGCTGCTATTGAAAAGGCGGCACAAAATGCAGGCGTTGCAGTTACGGTGCCGTTTACTCCGGGCCGCACCGATGCTTCGCAAGAACAAACCGATGTAGATTCTTTTGCTGTGCTAGAGCCGGTGGCCGATGGCTTTCGCAATTACCGTAAAGCCAACCCCGGTTATAAAACCACCACAGAAGAACTGTTGATTGATAAAGCACAACTGCTTACACTTACTGCACCAGAAATGACGGTGCTGGTGGGTGGACTGCGGGTATTAAATGCCAACACTGCACAAACACAGCACGGTGTATTTACCAAACGTGCCGGCACATTAACCAACGATTTTTTTGTAAACCTGTTAGACTTTGGTACAACCTGGAAAGCCGTATCAGATGCCAAAGAAGTGTTTAATGGCATTGATCGTATAAGTGGTGCGGTAAAATGGATGGCTACCCGTGCCGACCTGATCTTTGGTTCTAACAGTGAGCTGCGTGCCATTGCAGAAGTTTATGCTTGTGAAGATGCCAACAATAAATTTGTGCAAGATTTTGTTGCTGCATGGAACAAAGTAATGAACCTCGATCGGTTTGATTTAGCTAAATAAATAATCTGTTTATAAACAAAAGGGCAGTCCATAAAGACTGCCCTTTTTATTTTGTTACCAGCAGTGGTAATTCAATGCGGCATCGTTGCGTCGCACACTTCAGCAGCAATAAGTTTGTTAAGCACTTTTTGCCTTGAATGAATTAAGGTTGATAAGATAATCTGCAGTTGAAGGGTGCGACGCAACAACTGTTGCATAAGGATATGCCGCTGACTACATTATTAGTACTAAAAAAACAGGCAGCTGAATAATTGGCTGCCTGTTTTTTTAATTTTTTAAAATAGTTTTTCCTGCGGTGGCGTGGCGCCTGCAAGGCGAATGTAAACAGTAGTTTGTCCGCGGTGGTGAGTTTGGTGTTCAAAACATTTGGCTAAAGCCATGCCCTTGGTCATTTCAAAACGTCCAAACATTTTTACGGTTTCATTTAATTGGGCGGGGGTCATTTTTTTAATGCTGCTGATGACAAAGTCATAACCGGCCATTACCAATTTGGTTACGTTTTCTTTTGATTTGTCGGTTGCTTTTTCTGAATCGCCACGGCCAATGGGGCTGGTGGTGCCGCTGGCTGCAGCTCCAAATGCATAATTAGCATCAGTAAAATGCAGCATTTGCTCTGCAAAAGACCGCATTTCTGGTGTGGGCTTTAAGGCATAGCCGGCTTCTGGCATTGCATCCAGGTATTCTTTGGTATATACTTTTGCACGTTCCCATTCTTTCAGTATATCATCTAATGAGCTTTGTGCTTTAGTAATAAAACCGGTAGTTACAGCCAATAATAAAACTGTAATTGTTTTTTTAATGTTCATGTAAAGTTTATTTATAGATTAAAAAAGATATTGCAAAGGTGTTGATTTATAATTTACGTTCAATTAATAGCTTGTTATGTTTTTGCAGATAGTTTGCATTGCTGTAAAGAAGTGCAATTAAAATTCATCAGTAGTACGCTGGTAAATTATTTTTCAAGAAGCGTTTTAAGATTGCCAAGGCTGGTATCCATATCTTTTGCCAGCATTTTTTCTATCATCACAATCAGGGCATTCATCGGAAATTTTATTTGGCTGGCATTGCTCCAGGTAATTTTTGTTTGGCTATTGCTTACGCTTTCGGTGGTCATAATTGCTTTGGCAACACCGGGAAATGGGCGCACAAAACGCACTTCAGTTTCTATCAATTTGTTTTCTATAAGGGCTTTTATTTCCTGGGCGCCTTCGCCGGCTTTTTTATTGCCATTCCACGCATAAATAAAACCCACGGTACCATCGGTGCC
>REAR01000011.1 GCA_004295245.1 Sphingobacteriales bacterium
GACCGGGTTTGATATCACCTACACGTAATTCTAAGGAATCCTTTCCATACTCTTTCATGTACTCGCTTACATACTTGTTCCCCGGCAACTTTGATGGCTTACGTATCATTACTTGACTAATACCAAGCAATTCTTGAATCATCGTAGCCATAATAAAACCTCTCGATTCCGTTCCGCATACTACGTCAATTAAATGGATTTTCGCGGCTTTTTTCAACAGTTCTTCCAGCTTAGCAGCTACCAGGTTTAGCGTAACATTATTTTTCTTTAGCAGGTATTCTACCGGAGCATCTTCCATTTGCAACAAAGCTTGCAACAAATGCGCTGTTTCTATATTGCTGTGGTGATTATTAAAAGCCAGTTGCTGTGCCTGCTGTACGGCCTCTGCGGCTTTAATAGTAAAATTTCCTAAGTTCATGCGTTGTATTTTAAATATTTTTTATTGGGTTTGTTATTATGTAACCAACATTGCCGTGTTACTCAACAGTTGTTGCGTCGCACACTTGTACTGCAGTACAAGTGTGCGACGCAACCAAAGTTTAACAGCATTACTGCTGCCGGGTTCATAATTTTCAAATAACTTTAAAAGATGGTTGCAAATGGCAATCCAAACCAAATAATCAGAAACTATGTCATTAAAAACACGCTTTACCTGTCTCAAATTCAGTATCACACTTTGTTTTCTGCTAGTTTTACAGTTTTCATACAGCCAATATAATTTTTCTGCGGTAGATGAATTAATTACCGCCAACAAAAAATTGTTTGATAATGATTTGGTAGCGCTTATTTATAAAGACGGCAAAGTGATTTATAAAAACGAAACCAACAAAGAGTTTACTTTAAAAACGCAGGCACCTATTGCCAGTTGCAGTAAATGGCTTACCGCTGCAGTGGTAATGACTTTTGTGGATGAGGGCAAAATTTCTTTAGACGATAAGGTGAGTAAATACCTGCCCATTTTTTCTAAATACAGTAAAGGATATATTACAATACGGCAATGCCTGTCTCACACAACCGGTATTGAAGCTGATAACAGTGCGTTGAAAAATATTTTACAGCGACGCAAGTTTGCCACACTTGAAGAAGAGGTAAATGTATTTGCATCAAAAAGAGCAATTGTAAAAAACCCGGGAGAATTGTTTCAATATAGCAATGTAGGTTTAAATATTGCTGCCCGTGTATGTGAAGTGGTAAGTAAAAAAACGTTTGACAGACTAGTTACAGAGCGCCTATTACGTCCGCTTAAAATGCGGGGCACTACGTTTATTATTGATTATGATGCAGCCCCTAATCCTTCAGGTGGCGCTAAAAGCACAGCAGGCGATTACCTTAATTTTTTAAGTATGATTTTAAATAAGGGTATTTTTGAAAATAAACGAATTTTAAGTGAAGCCGCTGTGACAGAAATGCAAAAAGTGCAAACTGGTAATGCGGCTATTGGTTATACCCCAAAAGTAGCAGATGGTTTTAGTTATGGCCTGGGCGAATGGATTATAGAAACCAGCACACAGGGAACAGCCAGTGCAGTAAGTAGTCCGGGTTTATTTGGTACATGGCCGGTGGTGGATAATTGCCGTGGTTATGCCTGCATATTTTTTGTAAAGAGTATTTTAAGTGAGCAACGTAAAGATTTTTATGTGCAACTGAAAGAGGCTATTGATGAGCAGTTAAAAAGCAACTGTAATTAACCCACGTTTTATATATGTACGAACATAAAAAACAACCCCTGGCCAATAAAAAAATTTATTACCAGCGATTTTTTAGTAATTCTTTAGTGGCAACAGCCATTTTATTAGTGTGTCTTTTATTGGGTGTAGTGGGCTATCATTATACTGATGATATAGCCTGGCTGGATGCGTTGCACAATGCCTCTATGATTTTAAGTGGCATGGGCCCTGTGGTTACCATACAATCTGATGCGGGTAAATGGTTTTCTAGTTTCTACGCCTTATTTAGTGGCGTTGTTTTTATTACCAATATTGGTATTATACTGGCACCGGCTGTGCATCGTTTTTTTCACAAATTACATTTAGAAGACTAACCTTCTTTTTTTACCAGCACCACTTTAGTTCGATCGGCTTTATAAACCTGGTCTAAAAATTTTACCAGTTCATTATAATCTGCTGCAGGAAAGCGGCCACCATAACGTTCAATGGCTCTGTAATAAATAATTTTATCCCCTTCCACACGGGTACTGCTTGTGTATTTGCCAAATTTTGTATTAAGACTTACAACTGCAGGCATAGCCTCAGGTATGTATCCGGCAGGAACTTTTATTTCTACGGTGTCGATATCTGTGTATTCAAAATCAATAACAACATCATACTGTCTGCTTTCGGCAGGTGTTAATTTTCGTGCCGATTTAGTGAGAATATTTGGAGCAACAAACAAACGCTTACCGCTTACCTGTGCATAATTAGACGCCGACAATTTCAGTGTTTCTTTTATTTCAGGCAATACAGAAGGAAATTCCTGATATTCGTATTTTAAAACATCATACTGTGGCAAATCAATTTCCTCTTTTAATATTTCCAGCACCTTTTCCTTAGAAAGACCTGTAATCATGGAGTGTAACTGATCTTGCTGTATGGCTTTATAATTGGTAATGGCATCAATAATTAATGTTCCTGCCTCATCCACTATTGCATTGGTTTTTCTGCTTTGCAGGTTTTCTTTCCAACTGTATTTTGGTGTTTTTATCAGATGCCCCCCATTTTCGTTTATTGCAAGCACATACCTATCAGAAGTAAAGCCGCTGAGGTATCCTGCTGGCAAGGTTTGACTGGTACATTCTAACCACATCGTGTCTTTTTCTAAGGGAACACTCAAGATAACATGATTGAATTGAGAGGAAGGAAAATCTGGTATAAAAAATTTATCATTACCCCCGGCTTTTACCAGTGTATAATTAGACTTTATACCTATTTCCTTCAGCAAAGAGTACATGTAGTTAGTAAGCGCCTTACAATCTCCATACTTTTTGTTAGCTACATAACTTGCATCAAACGGCTGCCATCCACCAATACCCAATTGAATGCTTATGTAGCGAGTATTATCCTGCATATACTTGTAAAGTGTTTCTGTTTTTTTTTCAGGCGTTTTTAAACCATCAGTAAGCTCATGCACTTTTTGTTTAACCTGATCTGGCAACTGGTCCCTTCCACTTTTAAGAGTATGAAAAAATTTCCCAAAATCTTGCCAATTGCTCATGTTACCTTCATAATCCTGCATTTCAAACTGATTGGGTCCTAAAAAAACAACGGGTGTCATTTCCAACCAATAAGGTGAAGCATATTCATCTTTAATAGCCATAAAATTATTTACCTCCCAGGTATATACTTTGTCACCACGCTCAATTGACTCTTTAGGAGCCTCTCTATAATTTAGCGCTTTGTGCCTAAACACATAATCTGTGGCGCATATAAGCTTAAAACTACTGTATTCAACAGCAACGTGTTCGTTATCAATTGGTAGCCAGATCGGGAAAAACAAGGTCCCATTATATTCAGTTTCAAACTCGTATTCTACAGTATATGGATAAACTTTATGATAGAAGTTATGATACTTTACCCGGCTGTCATCTGCCAAATTATTATCGTCCGTACCACTTCTATCCTGTATTTCATTTTTTTTAAGCGATTTTATTTTAGTCCCATTTGCATCATATAAACTTCCTTCAATTGATTCAATTGAGTGGATTTTATCATATCCTTCTAGTAATCTTGCGTAAATGTCTCCTTGTTCATTTAAAACAGTAAAAGCGTACTTATGATATAGAATAGCTTTTTTTATTGATTTCACTGAAAACCTTATCTCTTCAAACCGTTTAACCACGTGTGCGCCTTTTAATAACTCAGGTTTAATTTTATTGAAGGCGTAAGAACCATCTGTTGCTAATATATTTTTACTGGCAACAGCAAACAACATCAATAATAGGATCACTCTCATAAGTTTATTTAGCTTTTTTTAATACAATTAATTCAGCATGCTTTTTAACTATGTAGCCAAAAAACTCCCTCAAACTATCATATTCCTCTGCTTCAAAAGTTGCTTTATTGAGTTTTATTCGCATACGCAACCTTACGTGCCCCTCATCTTTGCTAGTCATATATTCAAAAAAACCTTCCCCATCGTTATAGGCCACTTTAGCTGATTTGGGAATTTCATCAATACTGTACCCTTTAGGAACTTCAAAATCTAAAATATAGGTCTCATCCATAGCAAAAGGCATTTCAACTGGGTAAAAACGTTCTGCTGCTTTAAAATAATTTTCCTTGATACCTTCACCCATCATGGGATTTATATAAATAATATCCTCATCAGGCATTTCAAAAGAAAAATCATATGCCAATTGAATTGGATCTTCCTTTTTAGTCATAGAATCAACTACGGGCTTATCTAATGTCACATCAAGCGTATAAGCTTCTTTTATTTTCTTAAAAAAGGCTTCTTGCCCGTTTTCTCTTAATTGAGAGCGAACACTTAGCGATTCATAATAGCCTAAGGAAGAAGTAAAACCTCCCAATATTTTTGAAGGACTTTTTTCATCGGGAAGCATTATTACCGATGTAACCTTTTTCTCTTTTAAAGAATCGGCTATAAAGTATACAGGCGTAGGATCTTTTGCAATTATTCTTCCATGTCCATTATAACAATTTGCTGCCAATTTATTAAACCCCAGTTCAGGGCGGCTGGCATCCATTACATAATCCGAATTATTGATAGTTGAGATAATAACAACATAATTAAACTTTTCCATAAGCGGATACAATTCATTCGTAATTCCATGCTCCCTCGTACTTAATATAATTGGATCGGCATTTATATTTTCATGTCTTAACATGGCAGCAAGTAAAAGATTAATTTCTGCTACATTGCCGTTTTTCTTTGAAAAAACCTGTTTAAGGTTACCCTCTCCTTCCATATACAATGCACTATAATCTGTACAAGTAAAATTATCTCTCACATACGCATAAATCTTTTTGGCTTTTTCAACCAGATTCGTTTCTGAGCCACATATTCGCTTAAGCTCATCATCCAGCCAATTGTTATTTTTATCTAACAATGCTCCAAAATCCTGTCGCTTCAGCATATTTTCAGATACGGTAAACCAGTTTCCCATCACCTGTCGTTCTACCAAAGGCTTTCGGTATTCGGAAAGTTGAAAACTGATTCGTTGAATATGGTTTCTTAATGTAGAAGTGAAACTTTCCTCCTTCAATGCAGGAACGTCTTTAATTACCCACTTAAAATCACTGGTATTTGCTCTTATATCGTAGCGATCACTGCTACCCCCTGCTGTGCCCCCACTTTCAATAATGGTGAATGATTGAAAACCCGACTCTTGTTTTTTTATGTGAAATGGTCGATAGCCCTGGCTTAGAAAAACATAATTAAAAAACTCCGGCATCTTCACATTATATTCACTCCATAGTCTTGGATAAGTACCCTGAAATTCCCAAGGTTGCAGATTAAATAAAAAATCAGAAGCAATAGTGTAAGATAACTCTACAATAGACCCTTCTTTAATAGCCGGAAATGTAAACTTCTTGATAATTACGTTCTTATTGATTTTTTCTTTAAAAACAGCGCTATTGTCAAGCTTTGTCTCCACCACTTTACCATTCTCAAGGTTATAGGTTATTGCCTTCAGGTCTTGCAAACGTTCTTCATCTGTCCCCTGACTGTAAAGAGAAACCTGAACATCACCAACATCAAAACCATTTCGGTTAATTATCTTAACACGCTTTTTATGTTTAAAAATAAGTGTAAACCAGCCCTTACTATTACCTTCAAAATAGCTCTCTCCCACATCAGCAATAACCACGGCTGCGGCGCCGGTATCATAAACTTGTTTAATTTCAAAATCGGCGGGTTCTACTTTGCCAAACTTAACGGGGGCTTTGTCTTGTGCAGGTGCAAAAAAATAAAGCAACAGGCTGCACATTGCTGTAATGCAGGTTTTCATTTGTTGGTTGAGTTTAATGGTTAAATCTGTCTACTTTTGACTACAGTTCAAATTAAATATTAAGTTGCAATTAGAAAAAAAATCTTCATTAATTAAACAATTAGCCCAACAATCTGGATTCCATTTTTGTGGTATAGCCAAAGCCGTTAGGCTAACTGAAGACGCCCGCCGCCTTGAAAATTGGCTCCAAAAAGGCTTTCACGGCAATATGGATTATATGCAACGTCACTTTGATTTAAGAATTGATCCCACTCAATTAATTCCGGGGGCTAAATCCGTCATCACACTCTTACTAAATTATTTTCCGCAACAACAGCAAAACCCTTTAGCCCCACAAATAGCCAAATATGCTTACGGCACCGATTACCATTTCGTTATCCGCGAAAAACTAAACCAGCTTATAACACTTATAAAAGAACAAATAGGCAATATCAATGGCCGTGGTTTTACAGATAGTGCCCCTGTGTTAGAACGCAGCTGGGCCCAACGCAGTGGCCTTGGCTGGATAGGTAAGAACGGCAATCTTATAACCCGTCAATCAGGTTCGTTCTTTTTTATAGCCACCCTCATAACCGATTTAGAGTTGCAGTATGATGACAACTTTGCCAAAGACTATTGCGGCACCTGCACCCGTTGCATAGATGCCTGCCCCACACAAGCCATACTACCCAATAAAGAAATAGATGGCAGCCGCTGCATTTCTTATTTTACTATAGAGTTAAAAGATGCGCTTATACCACAAGAGCAGAAAGGAAAATTTGAAAACTGGTTATTTGGTTGCGATACCTGCCAGGATGTTTGCCCCTGGAACCGTTTTGCACAACCCCATACAGAGCCGCAGCTAAACCCACTACCCGGCTTACTAAACCTTAGCACCAACGATTGGGAACATATGACAGAAGAAACATTTCGCACATTTTTTAAAAACTCTCCGCTGCAACGCACCAAATTTAAAGGCATACAACGTAATCTTAAGTTTTTACAGCCCTGATATGTTATTTTTTATGATGCAGGCAATAGTAACTGCCATCAACAGTTGTTGCGTCGCACCCTTGTACCACAACACAACCTGCAGCAAGTAGTACTCAATTGTAATTTTTTTTTGAGTAATAATTACTTAACAAACTAGTTTGGGCATCATACCCATTTAAGCCTCAAACCCTTTACCATCAATGGTTTTACAATTTCTTTCACAACTTAACCATGCTATTTTTTTAAAAACATTGATTTTATGTGCACACGGTTACCGTGTAAGTTTGCGTTATCAAATCAACAAACACACTTCATGGAGTGATCTGATAAACGAATTGCATACTACTTCTACGTATAGCTTGGCTTGTGAAAAGAGTGACCAATATTATTAAACCAAAAAAAAAGGAAAAAGAATTATGAAAAATGTAATGAAAAATATTACAATGGGTGTAGCATCTGTTGTAATGATAGCAAACAGCAGTACTGTAATGGCTAATAACGAAAAGAAGAAAGAGGCCAGCCGCCCCAACGCTTCTTTAGAAGTAATCAGCCGCGATGAGAACCAGGCAACTTTTCAATTAAATGTAGCAAACACCAATAAAGAGCGTCTGGTAATTTCAATTAAAGACGAGTATGGTAACGTATTATACCGCAAATTAAATAACAGCGAATTGCACACCGTTAAATTTCAATTGGATGCTAACGAACTGCAAGATGGTGTTTTAAGAGTGGAAGTTACCGGTACTAATGTTGCACCTACCGTGTTTCAAATTAAAAACTACACGCACATTGTAGAAAAATTAGAAATAGAAAAAGGGAAATAAGTACAAACCATAACAGTAGAGAAAGGCTGCAGCAATGCGGCCTTTTTTTGCTTGTATATTATTGGTTCAATTTTAAAAACGAATATTTCTTTTTATACGCTATAAAAAAACAGGTGCATAAAGATATACTGTACAAGGGTGCGACGCAACGATGCTGCACAAAGAACGCAGGCTGGTTACCCCTTTATTGTTTTTTTAAAAATCCGCCATTAAAAGCAAAGGGTAGTAGCAATGTGGCTGCTGCTATTTGCCATACTTCTCCACTGGCGCCGGCTAATAAAATACGTATGGGTTGTTGCAAGCGTTCTTCATATTCTGCCAAAGACTGACGGCAAACGCCACAAGGGCTAAGGGGATGATTGCTTTGTAATAAGTTACTGCTATAGCTGATAGCAATGGTATTAATTGCAGTATTTGGGTGCAGAGATGTTACGGCACTAAGCAATACCCGTTCTGCACAAAGGCCCGCGGGAAAAGAAGCATTCTCTTGATTGGTACCCGTTACTATTGCACCATTGCTTAATAAAGCGGCAGCACCTACATAAAATTTAGAGTAGGGTGCGTAGGCTGTTTTGCTTATTGCTAATGCCTGCTGCAACAATGCAGCATCTGTTGCTTGCAGTTGCAAGGTAGAAGGATAAACTGTGTATGTAAACTGGTGTGTTTGTACCTGCATAGTTTTTAAATATACTTTAAAGTTACTAAAACGGTTTTGCTGCGGTTTTACAAAAAAGACCGGCTGTGTTGGCCGGTCTTTTTATTACTTACTATTTAATTGTTTTGAACAAACGTTTCCACCGCACACCGTTTTGCACACTCATCCATATAATAGAAGCCTCTCCTACAATATGGTCTTCTGGTACAAACCCCCAGAAACGGCTATCCTGAGATCCGTGGCGGTTATCTCCCATCATCCAGTAATAATTCATTTTAAAGGTGTACTGGTTAGTAGCTACGCCGTTAATGTAAAACTGTCCGCTTTTATCTTCCAGCTTATTATGCTCATACACATTAATAATGCGTTCATAAATGCTGTAATTGTCTTTAGTAAGGGTAAGTGTGGCGCCTTTTTTAGGCACCCACAGGTTAATTTTTTAGCCAGGCCACTTTTTAGCATTTTATCTTTTGCTTCTGCAGTCAGTAACATTATAAAATGGTTGCTATCGGGCAATTGTTGAAATTCGGGTTGCCCTTCCTGTAAATCCATATCTACATTGTATTCTTCTTTTAATACATCTCTATCTAACAGTTGGCCGTTGGTAATAACTTCATAATACAATTCAGAATGAGGTGGTGCCGGCGAAACCGCACCATTTACTTTTAAAACACCATCTATAATTTGCAAAGTATCTCCGGCTATAGCTACACAACGTTTAATGTAATTTTCTCTTTTATCTACGGGGCGTACTACCAATGGGTATTCATCCGGGTTAGAAAGTATTACTTGTCTGCCGGCATCGCGGTTACCACCTCCTAAATTTTGGCAGGCCTGATAATAAGGCACTTCAGATTGGTATTGTGGCAGGTTAATTACCGTATCTCCTGCAGGAAAATTAAATACCACCACATCATTTCTTTGAACAGGGCTTTCAAACCAACGTGTATAGGGTATTTTAATTAATTCAGAGTAAGAACGTGCTGAAGTAAATGGTAACGTATGATGTACAAATGGAACCGAAAGTGGTGTATTGGGTATACGTGGCCCATAACTAAATTTGCTTACAAACAAAAAGTCGTTTACCAGCAAGGTTTTTTCCATTGAGCCAGTAGGTATGGTGTATGCTTCAAAAACAAAAGTGCGTATTAATGTAGCAGCAACCACTGCAAAAATACCTGCATCAAACCACTCTCTGCCACCAGATTTCTTATGCTTTTTTACCGCCTCTTCACCAATAAAACGGGTGTCTTTATGATTAGCGATATAAGGAAAATAAGCAAACGGTATAAACGAAGCCATTGCATGGTCTTTAATGGCAAACCGGCCAAACAGCTTGGTCCATTCTATATAAATACCCATTGTAATAAACCAGCCTGCAATAGGTAATAATTGTACCAATGCCCAATATGTAGGGCGTTTGGCTGCTTTTTGCATTTCCCAGGTATTTAGTACTGGCACAAAAGCCTTCCAGGATGCAATGCCCGCTTTAGGAAACATTTTAGACAAACCAAATGAAGGTAATAACAACAGCAAGAGCTGAATAGTATACACTACTAAAATATCTTTTACAGGCATTGAAGTTGGGTTTTAAAAATACGGGCAAAAATAGGGTATTGCGGGCTAAACCCGAACAGCGCTATTAATACCTGCTATTATTAATAAGTAGCTCTTAACCGCTATTTCTTACAGTACTGCTTCGTTTTTATAAATTTCCAATAAATTAGTGGGGTGAATCATTTTACTATCAGAGACATAGAAAACCTAAGCGGCATTAAAGCACACACTTTACGCATTTGGGAGCAACGCTATCAATTTAACTTTTGCCAGCGCAAAGAAAGCAATCACCGCTTTTATACCAATGATGATCTGAAGTACATTTTACGGGTGGCTTACCTCTATCACAACGGCTTTCGTATTTCAAAACTGGCGGGCATGCAAGCCACCCAAATAAAAGAACTGGCAAGCACCCATTATGCGGGTGCCAATAACAACCTGTTTATAAATCAGCTTACAGAAGCCTGCCTCGACTATGACACCCCTTCTTTTGAGGCCGTATTAAACAAAACAGTTACCAGCATGGGGCTTGAAAAAGCAATTACTGAGATCATCTATCCATTTATGCAAAAGATTGGTATGCTCTGGCTAACCAATCATGTAATACCAGCGCAAGAACATTTCAGCAGCGCTTTAATAAGCAAAAGAATTTTATTAAGCATTAATGCCTTAGAAGCCCAAAATTTACACCCAACCGTTAAGATTGTATTATTAGCACCTGTTGGAGAAGCACACGAAATACCGTTGCTTTTTATACAATACCTGCTTAAAAGAAATGGATACCACCCTATTTTATTGGGTGCTGCCGTTAAAGAAGAAGCATTAGAATATTATTGCAAACACCAGCCTGTTACGCATATATGGCTACACATTATTACCAACTTTACAGGGCAAACAACCAGTGAGTATCTGCAAAGTCTGTCCAAAACATTTCCTAATAAAAAAATTATAACAACTGGCCCGGCCATCAGCAATATTGATCACATTTCCCTGCACATCTTCTTTGGTAATGGTTTTGCCAGATAATATTATCAACCGCTCCACCACATTGCGCAGCTCTCTTATATTACCGGTCCAGTTATAGGCTTTTAAACATTCTATTGCATCCTTATCAATGGCTTTCTTAGCTATACCATAATCGGCACAAATATCTTCTAAAAATTTATCAGCCAGTAACGGAATATCATCCCGCCGGTCGTTCAAAGAAGGTACATGAATTAATATAACACCAAGACGGTGGTATAAGTCCAGACGAAAATTTTTCTCTTCTACTTCCTTCAATAAATCTTTGTTGGTAGCGGCCACCACTCTTACATCCACGCTAATATCTTTATCTGCACCCACTCTTGTAATCTTACCTTCCTGCAAAGCTCTTAATACTTTTGCCTGTGCACTTAAACTCATATCACCTATTTCATCTAAAAATAAGGTGCCGCCACTGGCTTGTTCAAATTTACCAATGCGCTGTTTTATGGCACTTGTAAAAGAGCCCTTCTCGTGTCCAAACAATTCGCTTTCTATCAATTCGCTGGGTATAGCCGCACAGTTAACTTCTACAATCGGTCCGGTACTACGGGCACTTTTTTCGTGCAGCCAGCGAGCTACTAATTCTTTACCAACCCCATTTTCTCCAGTTACTAAAACACGGGCTTCGGTAGGCCCTACTTTTTCAATGGTTTCTTTAATTTTTTTTATTGGGGCAGATTCACCAATCATGTCCTGCACCTTACTCACTTTGCGTTTTAATACCTTGGTTTCTGTAACCAGCGATGTTTTGTCCATTGCATTGCGAATCGTAATCAGCAACCGGTTTAAATCGGGTGGCTTAGAAATATAATCGTAGGCCCCTTTTTTTACAGCTTCTACAGCCGTTTCAATGGTACCATGGCCACTAATCATAATCACCGGCACATCCGGATTAGCTTCACGGGCTTTCTCCAAAAACTCCATTCCATCCATTTTAGGCATCTTAATATCGCACAACACCACGTCGTATGTTTTTTCTTTAAACCGCTTCAACGCTTCCTCACCATCACTTGCCTCATCCATTGTATACCCTTCGTAAGAAAGAATTTCTCCCAGCGTTTTGCGTATTGCCTTTTCATCATCTATTATTAAAATATTATTTGGCATAATTCCTTTTTTATTATGAATGCTTAAGGTTCAAATGTAATAAAATATGTTGAGCCCGGCTTTGCCAACCACCAGCAGCAGTTGTTGCGTCGCACCTGTTAGCGGCAACGCTGCGATGGACGAGTAGCTGTTACATGGCATCACGGCTTTAGCGGTACTTGTACTGCACAACATGAGGCATCCTGTACGTTCAAGTATATTTTTTATAGCATTTCTTTATTTCAAAAACCTTGCTGCTTTTTAAAAATCCTCACTTTTATTTAACAACCTGTTCTTATGGATAGCAGAAGCCATCCCATCTCAGTGCAAACTTACTGTAATGAAAATTTTATGCCTGCTACTACTTTGCTGCAGCTGCTTTCAATGTCAAACCGCTGCTACTAAACCCGCCCCGGTTAATACAACTACTAAATCACCTTTAACCATTGGTGCCATTCCGCTACCAGAAGGATACGAACGAGTGCCGCAAGCCGCCAATAGCTTTAGCAGCTACCTGCGCCAGCTTGGCTTAAAAAAAGATAAAACAGTGTATCTCTACAACGGACAAAAAAAATACAATCAACAGGTTCAATATGCTGTTGTAAACATCAGCACCGGTAATAAAGATTTACAACAATGTGCCGATGCCGTTATGCGGCTGAGAGCAGAATATCTTTTTATACAAAATCGCCTGCATGAAATTGATTTTACAGACAACAACCAGCGGCATTATCCATTTAAAGGAACCACACACCCGCAACTGTTGCAATACCTTGAAAAAGTATATGCAATGTGCGGTAGCTTATCACTTAGCCGGCAATTAAAACCCGTTACTGCTTTTGCAACTATCACCCCCGGAGATGTATTGATAAAAGGCGGCACTCCGGGCCATGCTATGATGGTGATGGATGTGGCGCAAAACAACGCCGGACAAAAAATTTATCTGCTTGCTCAAAGCTATATGCCAGCACAGGATATTCATGTAGTTATAAATCCGGTAAATGTCAAAACCAGTCCATGGTATACATTAACTGCAAACGAGTCAATTATCACAACCCCCGAATGGCAGTTTACAACACAGCAACTAAAGCGGTGGTAAGCACCGTTTCCGTAAAAAATGAATAATGGTTTACACAGCTACTATCTAAGTGCTAGTAGTATTACGTAAAAAAGTCTGGTAAATCTCATCTTGACAGGGAGCACTTTGATTTGTACTTTTAAGTATCCTATTTAAAAAACCCGAATAAAAATCATCCCTATGAATTCAAATTTGCTCTCTACCCGTTCTGTTGCAGATTACAATGTTTGGCAATTATCTGCCCGCCTTATTTTGTTAGCTGGCGTTTTAGTTGCCTACAGCTATTGTTTTCTGTTAACTATTAAAAGTATTGCAAACGCATTTTAAAAACTTATTGCTTCAAAAAAAAATCCGCGGCTACTCTGTAACCGCGGATTTTTTTATGTTGCTTTATTAACTAACTGTTGAAGTGCTTGCGACGCAACGGCTGTTGCTATGAAAAACAGTAGCTGGTATTACTTTTTTGCATACATCACATCTTTCACCAGCGTTACTGTTCTTGGCACATCTGGTAAAGCTGCTGCTACTAAATTTGGTGCATAATGTAAAGGTGCATCTGCAGCAGTAATACGACGTACGGGTGCATCTAAATAATCAAACCCTTCTTTTTGTATACGATAAGCTAATTCTGAGCTTACGCCGCACATTGGCCATTGTTCTTCTACTATTACCAAACGGTTTGTTTTCTTCACGCTTTCTAAAACGGTCATCCAGTCTAAGGGGCGGATGCTTCTTAAATCAATTACCTCTGCGCTAATGCCTTCTTTCTCTAATTCGGTGGCAGCACCCATGGCCACTTTCATCATTTTATTCCAGGATACAATGGTAACATCTCGTCCTTGCTTTTTTACATCTGCCAAGCCAATAGGAATATAATATTCATCATCCGGCACTTCGCTCTTATCGCCATACATTACTTCACTTTCCATAAACATAATAGGGTCTTCTTCGAAACGGATAGCCTGCTTCATTAAACCCTTTGCATCGTAACCATTGCTTGGCGATACTACTTTAAGACCGGGTATATTGGCATAATAACTTTCAAATGCAGTAGAGTGCTGTGCTCCTAACTGGCCAGCACTTCCGTTGGGGCCGCGAAATACAATGGGGCAACTTACCTGGCCCCCACTCATTGCCAGCATTTTACTGGCGGTATTTAAAATCTGGTCCAATGCTAATACAGCAAAGTTCCAGGTCATAAACTCTACAATAGGGCGTAACCCTTTTTGAGCAGCACCTACTGCTACGGCAGTAAAGCCAAGCTCAGAAATAGGTGTATCAATTACCCGTTTAGCACCAAACTCATCCAGCATTCCCTGGCTTACTTTATAAGCGCCGTTGTACTCAGCTACTTCTTCGCCCATTAAAAACACACGGTCATCACGTCTCATCTCTTCACTCATTGCTTCCCGCAATGCTTCTCTGAATGCTATAATTCTTGCCATTTGGTTAATTTGATTTAAGAGCAGCAAAAATATTAGAAGACAAGCAGATAAGCAAAACTTTTGCCTGCCAAAGCCAGTATCGGTAAAAACTAACCATTGTAGCCCAAACTTTAGATTCTTTTTATCAATAAAGCGCCTATTTTAGCCCCATCAAACAGACCCTACTGATGAAAGAAAAAATTTTGGTGGCTTGTTGCTTATTGTCCGTACTATGTTGCCATGCACAAACAGCACCTGTTGTTACAGCCTTGCCCCCTTTAAAAGAATCCACCATTAACATTCCGGTTAAAGTAGTAATGAAGCCTTTGTTGGATAAAGCGTTGCAGCTAATGCCCAAAGAAGTAACCAGCGAAGGCTGGCCCAACTTTATGAAATCTGGCTGCGATTATCAATACAAATACCGCTTTATACCCGGGGCACTTAATTTTAATTGCACTAACAACAATATTTTGGTAAAGCTTAACGGCACGTACCAGGTGGCCGGAGAAAAATGTATTTGTGCTTTTGGCAAACAAAGCACCCCGTGGGTGGGTGGTAGCTGCGGTTTTGGTAAAGAGCCTATGCGCAAAACAGAAATTTATATTGGTTCTACCCTTAGCCTATTGCCCAATTACAGTGCCCGCACCAATACTACGGTTCAAAAAGTAATAGCCCCGGAAAAATGCATGGTTACTGTTTTCAATATGGATATTACGCAGCAAATAAGCGATAGTATTAAAGCTTCTACCAATGCCTTTTGTTATGCCATAGACAGCGCCATCAGCAGTTACGATTTTAGCAAAGCCACCCAACAACTGGCACAACGCATCAATAAAAAAATTACGTTATCAGACTATGGTTATCTTAAAATAAACCCATCGGCTGTTAAAATGGGGTATATGAATTATGTGCAGGATACCCTGGTTTCTGCTATGAGCATTTCCTGTTTTCCGGAGCTGGGCAGCGATAGCACCAATAACTACGCCGCCACTTTTTTACCGCCGCTGCAAACCGGGCCTGTTAATGGCGGCATTACACTTTATACCAATGCCCGGTACGATTATCCGTTCATTTCTTCTTTCTTAAACAAAATGGTAAAAGACAGTTCTTTTGATCTGGAGGGCACTACTATTATTGTAAAAAATATTACCATCAACGGTGCCGGCAATGGTAAAGTAGAAATGAACCTGGATTTTGAAGGCGATAAAAGAGGCACTCTTTACTTAATTGGCACCCCTGTGCTGGATACGCTTACACAAATTATTTCCATGCCCGATCTGGATTACTCCATAAAATCAAAAGACTTGGCATTAACACTGGGCAAAGCACTGTTTAACAAAAAAATTGTACGCAAATTAAGAGAGCAGGCCACCGTAAACATAAAAGAAATGATAGACGCCAACCGTGCAGATATTAATGCCCAACTAAACAAAGCCATTACACCCAACGTTGAATCAAAAGGCGAGTTGGTTGATTTTAATATTCTGGCACTGGTAACCGGCAAAGACCAAATACAGGCACAAACAAGGTTGCGGGTAAATGCTACTGTAATTATTAAAAGCCTTTAATTTACTATTTCTATTAGGTAACCAGCATTGATTTTTCATAGCAACATCGTTGCGTCGCACACTTGTGCAGTTGAATATAAGTCAGCAAGTCGGAGGTCCGGAAGAAGCATACATTAATTATAAAATTCTTTCTGACTTCCGGACCTCCGACTTTCAGACTTCCTGCACAAGTGTGCGACGCAAGGATGCTGAGCAATGCGTTACTGCTGGTTACAAAAAAATAAGCTGCGCAAAAACGCAGCTTATACACTATTAAATATGTTTTCTTTTAATTGCCTTATTTTAATTTAGCCAAAGCAGCAGTTATGCGCTTATACCCTTCTTCAATTTTAGGCAGGCTATTGGCAAAAGAAATGCGAATACAATCTGGCTCGCCAAAGGCAGCACCACTTACAGAACTTACGTGAGCGGTGTTTAATAGATACATAGCCATATCATCGCTATTGTTTACAACGGTGGTGCCATCTGTTTTACCATAATAATATTTTATTACCGGAAACATATAAAAAGCTCCATCGGGTTCTGCATAAGTAACGCCGGGCAATGCATTTAGTAACTCTTTTACTCTTGCTTTGCGGCGGGTAAATTCTTCCACCATTTCATCTGTTGGTTTCATGTCTCCGGTTAAAGCAACAATGGCCGCACGTTGGGTAACAGAGTTAGCACCGCTGGTAACCTGACCTTGTATTTTTTCGCAGCCTTTTACAATAGCGGTGTTAGTGGTGGCAATATAACCCAAGCGATAGCCCGTCATTGCATACCCTTTACTTAATCCGTTAATAATAACCACACGGTCTTTTATAGCATCAAACTGTGCAATGCTTTCATGGGCACCCACAAAGTTGATGTACTCATAAATTTCATCGCTCATAATAACCACCTCAGGGTGTTTTGCAAATACAGCTGCCAGCTCCGTAAGCTCTTGTTTGCTGTAAACACAACCGGTTGGGTTATTAGGAGACGAGAACATGAAGAGCTTTGTTTTTGGTGTAATAGCTGCTTCCAGCTCTGCTGCTGTAATCTTGTATTTGTTATTAATAGAAGTATGTACTAATACCGGCACCCCTTCGCACAATTTTACAATTTCTGAATAAGTAACCCAGTAAGGTGTAGGTATCACTACTTCATCGCCAGGGCCTACCACGGTCATTACCAGATTAGCAATACTTTGCTTTGCACCGGTAGATACCAAAATATGTTCTGGTTTATAATCAAGGTTATTATCGCGTTTCAATTTGCTGCAAACAGCCTCCCTTAAATCTAAATAACCGGCAACGGGTGTATAGTGTGAGAAATTATCATCAACCGCTTTCTTTGCTGCATCTTTAATATGAGTGGGTGTATCAAAATCTGGTTCGCCCAAACTAAGATCAATTACATCAATACCCTGGGCACGTAGTTCTCTGCCCAATTTGGCCATTTTCAATGTTTCTGGTTCATTAAAGCGATTTAACAAAGGAGATAATTGCATTGTAGAGTTGTTTTAATTTTCGTGCGCAAAGGTAATGATTGAAGCAAGTTATTACCCTTGCTATAACTATTTTGTTGAAAATATTTATAGCACAAATGTTAGTTTACAGAACGGCTTTTTTAAGGAAGTTTATGTGTTATTAGTTTTAAAGCAGGGGCCGCCGTGCCGGTGCCCGTTGGCAAACCAGAGTAGATAAAGCTATAAGAAATATTAGCAACAAATTGTTGAGCTGGCAAGGCCAATACCTGTTGGTAACTGCCCGCTTTTACTAAACGGATGATAGCACTATCTGCTTTAGCCGTGCTAAAAATTTCAACAGAACTGGCCACTGCCTCCTTACCAATAAATAAACGGTTGGTAATGGTATCGCTTCGGCCGGTGGTGCGACTAATAATGAGGTGCAATGCCGCCGTATCGGGCATGCAATACAAAAACCTGAATTTAAATAAACTGTCTGCCACCCGGGTTGCATCATCTTTAAGCAGTAACACTTTGTTGGTGTTACTGGCCTTACCAGTATCATAAATTAAAACAGTATAGCCATTGCCTGCAGTGGTGTACACGTTTTTATTAAGCAAGCTGGCCGTACCATTTTGTATAAACAAACTATTGGTACCCGCGGCAAGATTTATATAATTTGCATTTACAATACCACTGGCCCCAGCAGTATTTATTGCGGTTGCTGTAAAACTATTTCCATTCCAGGTGGCAGTTATTGCATTGGCAGAATGTGTGGCATTGTATACAACTACCGGTGCTGTTTTTACCGACTCTTTTTTACAGGCCATTACCAGTAAACAAGCTGGTAAAAAAAACAAAACAATCTTTTTATTATTTATCATACCCAATTTTAAAATTTGAAAGGTCGGGTATTTGTTTGCGAACCCGCTTTAATTCGTAATTATAGATTACCTGCCCCAGATTTTTCATAAACGGAAAACCGGTGCGTTCATAATCGTAATTATCGTCGTTTAAAATTCCATCGCTGTTGCAATAGATAACAGCACTTAGCATAAACTCTATATTTTTTTCAAAATCGGCCACATACGCAACATCCAGCAAAAACCCATAAGCATCGCCCACCTTATTGAAGATGCGCAGGTTTTTTTGCGTTGGTTTTTTCTCCGCTCCGTAATACAAAAACTTCACATAGCTGTTCCAATAATTAACACTGTCATAGGCGGGGTACACAGCTTCTAATGGGTATTGTGATAAGTATTGCTGCAGAAAACGATAATCTGCTGCCGTAAGGTTAAAGCGTTGCTTTGCGGGCATTGCAGCAGAAAAGAGTACCGACTTTAGTACCTGAGTAAGCTCTTCTAAAGAGATTTTATTTTTTTTAGAAAAATCCATGGGTTGGTTTTGCAGTTTGCCCCCGCTATAATATCCATTGCCAACAAAGGCATTATTCTTTTTGTAAGGCTGCTGGTTAAACTGTAAACCCTGTTCATATATTTTTTTACCCCCGGCATCAAAAAAATACAGTGGGTTGGTATGGCGGTTTTCATCTTCACTCATAGCAACTTCTAACCGGTGTGTTATTTGGGCGTGCTGGTAGCCCATTTTCTGAAATTGTTCATTTATATATTCCTGCCCCAAAAACTCGTAAAGGCGGTTATAAGCATCATTATCACTTACCAGTAATATCTTTTTTATGTACTGCGCTATATTGGGTTTGCCATCAGGTGTGGAGGGATCGTTGTAAACAGGGGTTTGTTTATTATAACCTGCTTCTGTTATGAATGTGCTGTATTTATCCAGCCCCGGTATTTTTAACTCGTTTATTTTCTGCAGGGCCATTATGGCAATTGGCAGTTTTACGGTTGAAGCGGGATAAAAATAATTATCGGGGTGATAATTATAATAATAAGTTTTAAAAACGGGGTTGTTATTAGCCTGACGGTCTATTTG
>REAR01000161.1 GCA_004295245.1 Sphingobacteriales bacterium
TGCTGCCACCAGTTGCTTGGAAATGCCTGTTCCGCGGTGGGGCGGCAATACAAAAACATCGGCTAACCAACCAAAGGTGTAATAATCAGTAATAAGCCGGGCAACGCCTACCTGCTCATTATTAATAAAAGCCCCCACGCAAAAAGAATGATTGAGCGACTGGTTCACCAGCTCAAAAGATATGCCTTTGGCCCAATACGATTCCTGGCTTAAAAACCGATGGATGAGTGCCACATCCATTTGTTCTTTTCCTGTTTTTATAATTATTGCAGACAAGGTATTAGTGTTTAATACTAAAATACAACAATGAGAATAATAAATACGATGCAGCAACAACTTTGCTTATTCATGTACTGCCGTTGAACGGTGCCCCGATAGCATTTCACACAGGCCTACTCGGGGTTTACAACGAGCAACGATGCTTAATAGAACCACCAAAGCTGGTTACCTAAAAATGAAAGTTCCAGGTTACGGCGGGTATAATAGGAAACAGCGATACCTGCCGGGCTTCTACCTGCAGCGTATTGTTGTAGGGGCTGCCGGTTTGATCAAAATAAATAAAATAAGGGTTTAAGCGGCTGTATACATTGTAGATGCTAAAAACCCAGCTACTTTTTAAGCGTTGAGTGCTTTTTGCTTTTGGGCTATAGGTGGCCGAAAAATCTAAGCGATGGTACGGGGCCAGGCGGTATTGGTTTATTTTACTGTACTCCTGCGTTAGCACGCCGCCAATAATATAAAAACGTTCGGGCAAGGTGGTAGCGCTGCCGGTGCCATACACAAATACGCCACTCAGTTTCCATTTTTCGTTTAAGTCGTAGGTGCCTACCACACTTAAATCGTGCCGGCGGTCGTAGCGGGCAAAATATTTTTCGCCGTTGTTCAACTCAGCAAATTTGCGCCAGGTCCAGCTAAGGGTATAACCAATCCAACCGGTAAAGCGGCCTTTGTTTTTAGCAATATAAAATTCGGCGCCATAGCTCCAGCCGCGGCCAAATACAAATTCTTTTTCGGGGTCGCTAAGAGAAGGCGTGTATCCTTCTTTATATTCAATCTGGTTTTGCATGTCTTTATAATACAGCTCAACCGATGTTTCGTAGGTATTGTCTTTAAAATTTTTAAACAACCCTGCGGCATACTGCCAGGCTATTTGAGGTTTAACGCGGTAAGTGCTGGGCACCCACAAATCTGTTGGCAGTGTGGAGCCGGCATTGCTTACCAAATGTATAAACTGCAGGTTACGGGTAATGGCGGCTTTTAACGATGTTTCATCGTTAAGGGCATAGCGCATGGTAACACGGGGTTCTAAACCACCATAGGCACGCACCACATCGCCACGGCCATACACCACACTATCCAGCTTGTTGCCGTTGGCATCTTCTGTAAACTTTTTATATGGCCCTATTTGTGCAAAGCCACTAAAGCGCAGGCCGTAATTTATTTTTACTTTATCAGAAAGTTCCCAATCGTCTTGTATATACAGTGCTGTTTCGTTAGCGTATTTTTTACTTTCTGAGTTGGGGGTAAACACCACACTATCCTGGTTGCCGCTTAGCAGGTTGGGTGTAAATACATGGTAGGTGTATTGTGCGCCAAATTTTATTTTATGCTGCGGGTTGGGGTAAAAATCAAAATCGGCCTTGGCGTTTAAATCTTTTATACCCGATGCCAGCTTGATTGAAAAATTACTTTGTGCTGCATTAAACGCAAAATTGTATTTGTTATACACCACAGTGGTATTGGCAAACAGCTTACGGTTAAACACGTGGTTCCAACGCAGGGTGGCAGTGGCATTGCCCCAAGGTATATTAGCATTAAAAGAGCGTTGCGAGTTTTTAAAGTCAAATACATCTTTACCAAAATAACCACTCAGGTACAAACGGTCTTTATCAGAAATTTTATAATTCACTTTTGCATTCAGGTCGTAGAAATAATAACCGCTGCCATAAAACGCACTGCTTTTTTTAATAAAGGGTTTGGCCAGCGCATCAATATACGTGCGGCGGGCACTAACAATAAAAGAGGCTTTGTCTTTTTTAATAGGCCCCTGCACACTAAAGCGGGAAGCTATTAAACCAAT